>JASFKY010000282.1:0-5218 GCA_050118395.1 Myxococcales bacterium
GATTGGTCCCGGTCGGGTCTTCCCGAAGGTAGACGTCCGAAGGAAGCGGAAACCCGCAATGCACGCCGATCGGGTCGCAATCCGCTTCGAGCAACGGCCCGCCTGTGCCTCCGGCTCCGCCTGTGCCTCCGGCCCCGCCAGCGCCGCCGGATCCGCCTCCGCCGGTTCCGCCCGCGCCCCCACCGCCGTTATCCGAAGAGCCGCAACCCACGAGGAGACAAACCAAAGACAAGCCAACTACAAAACCAAATCCAATCTTCATAGCGCTGCGACGCTATCAGTGGCTGGCGGAGCAGGCAATAGTCTCCACCGCCGGAGCGCTTCCTCGGGGGAAAAGACGAAACTAGGGTGGGGGCAGGGTCGACCGTGACCGGATCCGGTGATCGTAGGCGGCTATCAGGTCTCCACGGCTCAGCGTGCCGACGATCTGGTCCGGGTCGTCGTCGGCTACGACCACCAGCTCGTCCTGATTGGCTTCCACCATCTTGTGCATCGCGGAATGGAGGCTTTCGGTCGGCGTGAGCAAAGGCGCGCTCCTCACGAGATCGCGCGCGGTGAGGGCGTTATCGACGGTTTCGGCAGCAAGGACGTGCCGCAGATCGAAATCCTTGATGACGCCGATGAGATGACTTTCGGCGTCGGTCACGGGGAGCGCGTCGCGGTGCGTCTCATCGAAGAGACGCAACAGATTCCGTAGCGACGTGTCGGGATGAACGATGGCGGTCGGCTCGTGGCCGGGATCGTCGAGTGCTTCCTGGACGGTGATCGTCTTCAGCACGTCACTCAACATCTCGTCGCGGTGCACGGGAGAATCCGCCCGTCGAGCGACCTGGCTGCGATAGAGGGTCGATCGGCGCACCAGCACGAACGAAATCGTCGAAACCCAAAGCGTAGGAACGAGCAGATGGTAGTTCCCCACCATTTCACTGACCATGATGATCGTCGACATCGGAGTATTGGCCGCGCCCGCAAAAAAGCCCGCCATGCCCACGATGACGAAGGCGGCCACTGGTGGAGCAGGCCATCCGATGAACTGGTTCGAGATTTCCCCGACCAAGCCCCCCAGCGCGGCGCCGATCACGATTGAGGGGCCGAACACGCCACCGCTTTGGCCGGATCCCACGGTGAGCGACGTGGTGAGGATCTTTCCGATGACGATCGCTGCAAGCAACAATAGGGGCAAATGGCCGTCTAGGCTGTGTTGTACGATGCCGTAGCTGGTCCCCATGACCTCGGGCAAAAAGAAGGCAAACAAGCCCACGCCCGCCCCGCCAAGCGCTTGCTTGTAGGGCGCCCAAATCCGCATTCGCTTGAAGCGATCGTGAATCCAGTAAAACGTGCTCACGTACACTTTGGCTCCGCCTGCCACGACGATGGCTAGGAACGAATAAGGAATGAGCTCGAGCGGGTCGCCAAACGAGTAGCCGGTGGTACTGAAGAGCGGGGTCGTCCCCAAGGCCATGGTGAAGACGCTGTACGCGGCAATGGACGCAAAGGCGCCCGGAACGATGACCTCGAACTCGAGATCCATTTCCTTGTAGAGGACTTCAGCGGCGAAAAGCGCGCCCGCCAGCGGCGCCCGGAACATGCAGCCGATGCCGGCCGCCATGCCCGCCACCATCAAGACCCTCTTTTCACGGGTGCTGAGCCGCAAGAGCTTGGCGATGGAAAACGAGATCCCAGCGCCGATCTGTGCCACGGGGCCCTCTCGACCCGCAGAGCCTCCTGAGCCAAGCGTGATGGCAGAGGCCACGGCCTTGACGATGGGAACGCGCCCTCGGATGTAACCGCGCCGACGATGGTAGGCGTCGATTACGGCATCGGTGCCGTGCCCCTCGGCTTCCGGTGCGAGCCAGTAGATGAGCAGGCCACCGATGAGCCCCCCAGCGGCCGGTAACAAAGCAAGCACCCATGGCCTAAAAGGTGTGGTGGTCGCTCCCCAAATCTGACGGTCGCCTGCGGACCCGTCGGGTTGGTAGCCGGCGAGGCCACCCAAGAGCCCATACCGGGTCAGCTCCAGAGCGAGCTCGAAGAGAATGGCGCCACCACCGACCAAGACGCCGATGCCCGCGCACAACCCCAGCAGGCGGCCGACGCTTTGTGCCCGACTCGCCGGCAAGAGGAAGTCTCTGAGGCCCTGCAACCGCATGTCGCCCCGCTTGGTCCCACGAGTTGCCTGCCGACGCAAATTCGCGAGGCGGTCGACTCTGCGCGGACGTGGCGTTGCGGCTTCGAGGCGCTAGGTTCGGGTATCAACTGATGATGAGCCTCCACCCCTCCCTCGTTTGTATAGCCGCTTTGCCCATGGTCGTTTCAGCTCCGGCCATGGCCCAACCGATCGAGCAGGACACCTCCGAGCAGACCGCGGGCTCGCCTGAGTCGACGGAGGAGCGCTCCAATTTGTTTCTATTTGGTTTTTCGCACGGGTTCCGTCTGGTTCAAAGTCGAGGAAACACCGATCCAGTCGAGTCCAGCGGCGTGGAGAACGTGTACGGCTTCCTCTTCGGGTATGAGCGAATCGTCCACCGTCACGTCGCGGTGAGCATCGTCAAGCCTTTCTACTTCAATCGCGACCGAGTCGACTCCCAGCTCGAGATCGTCGTGACCGGCATCTTCCGCAAGAACCACTGGGAGCCCTTCGTGGGAGGCGGGGTCGTCTCGCTCCTCAGCAGACTCAAGAACGAGAGCGAGTCGCCCGGCGATACCATCGAGTTCAGCGTTGGGCTTCTGTTCGTGACCGGATTCAAGTACGTCTTCACGTCCCGCTGGGCGTTCGAGCTCGAGCTTGGGTATGAGTTCATTCCAAAGGACGCCAACTTCGAGCATGGATTCGCCGACTCCTATCAGGGCGCTTACTTCTTCTAGCGGTGTAGACCCGCAGCGAGCGAAGGGAGCACGAGCAGGCTGAGCGCCGCCGACAACGTCAAACCCCCGATGACCGCAATCGCGAGGGGTTGTTGCAACTCTGCTCCTTGACCGACGGCCAGCGCGAGTGGCGACAACCCCGCGATCGTGGCCAGCGTGGTCATCGCGATGGGGCGAAACCGACGGGTGGCGGCTTGAGTCAGGGCTTCCTCGTAGGGGATTCCCTGGCCCGCGCGCTCCTCGGCGACCTCGAGAAGCAAGATGCCGTTCTTGACGACGAGGCCGACCAGCAGGACGCAGCCCATGAGGGACGACGCGTTGAGCGGTACGCCCGTGATCCACAAGGCCGCAAGCGCACCGACCAGCGCGAGCGGCGTCGTCAGCAAAACGGCAAGTGCGGGGCGAATGGACCCGAACTGCGCGACCAAAACCAAAAGTACGAGGAGCGCACCCACGCCAGCGACGATGGCGAGGCTTCGCTCCGAAGCCTTTTGCTCCGCGGACTGTCCGCCCAGCTCGACGTGGTACCCGGACGGCATCGGAACGTCGCGTACGACGGCTTCGACGTCGCGGTCGATGCTACCGAGATCCCGATCCTCGTGATCGGCCGTGACGATCACAACGGGCTGCAGCGCCTCATGCATGAGCACGGTGGGAACCGGCTCGCGTGCGATTGTCGCCACGGAGTCCAGGCGAACCACGTCGAGCGGATTGCCGGCCAATGGGGGTGGCGCGATGGGGAGGGCTGCGATTTGCACCGGGTCGTAGCGCACGCGGTCGGGGGCCCGCACGCGGATTCCGACCATTCGATCGAAGCGGCGCATGAACCCGGCATTGGCCCCAAGCATGGCAGCGCTTGCCTCGCGGGCGACATCGGTTGCGGTCAGCCCGAGGCGGCTCGTCGCGGAGCCGTCGACGTGAACGACGAGCTCGGGGGAGGGTCGCTTCACCCCACCATAGACGTCCACGACTCCACGGATGCCAGCCAGTTGCGGCGCGATCTGGCCTGCGATGCGTTCGAGCTCGGCGTAGTCCTCGCCAAAGACCTTGACTTCGACCGGCCGCGGCGTTCCGGACAGGTCGTTGAGCATGTCCTGGAGAAGTTGCACGAACTCGACGTGTACGGACGGTACCTCTCGCTGGATCCGGGCTCGAACCGATGCGATGACCTCGTCGGCATGCCGCCGCGGCGGAGGACGAAGACGGACGAGGAAATCGCCCGAGTCGAGCAGCGTGACCGCGGTGGGGTTGAGCTGAGCGCCGGTGCGCCGGGAGAACGTTTCGACCTCCGGTGTTTCGCGAAGGATCTGCTCGATTCTGCCGGCGGCTGCATCGGTGTCGGTGAGGGCGCTTCCAGCCGGTGCTTCATAGTCGAGAACGAATGCGCCTTCGTCGCAGGTGGGCATGAATCCGCTTGGGACACGCGCCTGCGCGAAGACGCAAAATGCGATCGCGGCGGCGGTTCCGAGCCCGCCCATCCAAGGGCGTTTCGCTGCGCCCCGCACGATCCGGCCGAGAATGCTCGATGAGGTCCTCCGACGAGCCGGCCTCGCCCGCAGCACACGAGCTGCAACCGGCGGAATTGCGAACAGGGCAACGAAGAGCGAGATGACGACAGCAGCTGCGAGTGTGATCGAGAGCGCACCGAAGAACGCTCCCACTACACCCCGGAGAAAAGCCAGGGGCACCAGTACGATGACCGTGGTGATGGTCGTGCCGATCACGGCTGCGGCCAGCTCGTCCGTCCCTTCGCGCGCCGCTACTTCCGGGCTTGCTCCGTCTTCGAGGCGACGCGAAATTGCCTCTACGATGACGATGGCGTCGTCGATGACGAGACCGATGGACACCGCCATACCTCCGAGCGACATGAGATTCAGCGTTTGCCCCAGCGCACGCATGGCCACGAACGTTGCGGCTAGGGTGACCGGTACGGCCAGCGCGGCTACGATACCGGCGCGCACGTCCCTCAAAAAGGCGCCCAGCACCAGGAGACAGAGGACGATTCCCACAATGATGGCATCGCGAACGCTCGCGATCGCCTCGCCCACGAGATAGCCCTGATCGTACACGGGCTCGATCCGGACTCCTGGTTGGAGCGACGGACGAAGTGCGTCGATGGAGGCGAGGACATCATGGACGACCGCGGGTGTGCTCGCGCCCTCCATGCGCGACACGGTCACCAGCACGGCATCGCCGCTCGGTCCCGACGTTCGGTACAGGCGATCTTGGGCCCCCTCGAAGACATCGGCGACGGCATCGAGCGTGATAGGCGCGCCCTGCGAGTCGGTTCCGATGGTAATGCCTTCGATGTCAGCGGTGTCGCTTGGTTGCGCCGAAGCGATGACGGTGGTCA
>JASFKY010000283.1:0-5184 GCA_050118395.1 Myxococcales bacterium
ACGGTTCCGAGGGCCGACACGACTTCGAAAATGGCGAGGCCCGTGGGCATGCGCTGGGTGAGTTGAATCGCCATCAATGCCAAGAGCCCAGTGGCCGCGGCGACCGCGACGATCACGGCAGCCTTCGTGCGTGTACGCTCCGGGATCGTCTTGCCGAACGCCTCCAGGGTCCACTGACCGCGAATCGCCTGGACGACCGACAGCATCAGGATCGAAACCGTCGTCGTCTTGACTCCGCCGGCGGTGCCGCCGGGGCTTCCGCCGATGAACATCCACAGCATCATCAGTGTGAGCGTCGAAGGGCGCGAGGCTGCGACGTCCACCGAGTTGAAGCCCGCAGTGCGAAGGGTCACCGATTGAAACCAAGCATTGTGAAGACGGTCGATGCCCGAGAGGCCACGCAACGAGTAGTTCCACTCGAACGTGAGAATCAGCAGGAACCCGACCACGAGCAGTGAGGCCGCTGCAGCCAAGCTCAGGCGCGCTTGCGCCGAAATCGGCTGGGCCGAGCGTTTGACGATGGCGGGAAGGGAAAAGACGGCCAGTGGAGACAGCCCCCCTAGGATGATCAGCACTCCGACTACGTGAAGCACGACGGGCGAGTGTTGATAGGGCACGAGGCTGTTGCTCTGCAGCGCGAATCCGGCATTGCAAAATGCCGAAATGGAAGTGAAGACTCCCCGCCACAACGCTGCGCCCAAGTCATCTCCGTGACTCATGAAAGACGCCGTGAGGACGAGCGCTCCCATGGCCTCTGCAATGACCGTCAGTTGAAGGATCTGCCTGGCGGTTGCGAAGAGTCGACCTCGATCTTGCGTGCTGATCAGGCTGGCCACCGCCCCCTCGTGTCTCAGGCTCATTCGGCGTCCGAGCGCCCGAAGCGCGGCGGTGGAAAACGTCATGATTCCAAGCCCACCGACTTGGATGAGCACGATGATGATCACTTGCCCGAAGCCACTGAAGTCGATGGGGGTATCGCGGACGATCAAGCCCGTGACGCACACGGCGCTGGTCGAGGTAAAGGCGGCGTCGATGAAACCGATACTCTTTCCGGACGCAGAGCTCTGCGGCAAGGCCAACGCCATCGTGCCGACCACACACAGAATGGCGAAAGTGCCCACGAGAAGTCGCTCGGGATGACCCAGAAGAGGCTCCCACCAACTCGATTGCTCCATTTCCGATCGACGTGGGTGCCTCAGAAGCATGGCGGTGGCGAGGGCGATGCCTGCGAACGGGCTCATCGTCGACCACCAATTTCCTCGGAGCGCGAATGCGGCGACGCATGCGCCAACCACTGCGATCAAGACGGCGATGGCGCCGCGGGCGCGACCGCGGAGATTCCTGAACGCCCACTCGACGTCCAAGAGCGTAGTGACGGCCAGGGCCCAAACCACGGCGAGAACCCAACCGACGGCCGGCGCGGCCTGCAGCGTGCGCTCGACGTCGGCAAAGGTCCACAGGAGCCAGAGCACCGTCGCCACGATCGCTGCGCCTTGAGCCTGACCTTCGTAAATGGGCCGTCGACGGATGCGCGACCAAACCAGCAGAGGTCCGCCGACCTTCCAGAGTAGACTCAGAGCCGCGGTCCCTGCGATGAGGGTCATGAGGGCAGCAAGTGGCGCATGGACAAGGTGTGGGGCGCCCAGGGCGAGCGCGCCGAGGATGCCGAGGGTTGCCATCACCCGGCCAAATCGCGGCCGACGCATGATGACGAGCGACGAAAGGAGTAGCAGCCCCGAAACGCCGGCCGCGCTCGCTTGCAACCACCTGGGCGCATGAAGAAGGGAGCCTGTGGTTGCGTGCGCAAATCCAAGCGGCGCCGCGGCCGATGCCAACAGCATCCCGCTGGTGGTCACATGGGCTCGCAGCCGCTCCCGCCCCCTGGAGAGCCGCTGAGGTTCGTCTGGGCGCATGGCTCGCAGATGCGCAGGCACGGCCGACGATGGCATCGAGGCCGCAGAATCGCAAGTTAGGCGAAGCGTCCATTGGGCCGATTTGGGTGTCGTCGACTAGCGTTGCCCGTATCGATGCGTATCATCGCGCGAGGTGGCAAGCCGGGACGATAAGGAACACGTCGAACCCGACTACGACGTGGTCATCATCGGTAGCGGGTTCGGGGGCAGTGTTCCGGCGTTGCGCTTGACCGAGAAGGGCTATCGAGTCGCGGTGGTCGAACAAGGCCGGCGGATCACCCCTGACGACATGCGAGCGGCCGACCGCAGCATCCGCAAGCTCTTCTGGCTCCCTCGGCTTGGTTTCCGAGGCTTTTTCGTTCAACACCCCTTCAAGCACGTGGGCATCGTCGGCGGCGTTGGTGTGGGCGGAGGAAGCCTCGTTTATGCCGCGGTTCTGCTCAAGCCGGACGAGTCGTTCTTCGAGGACCCGGCCTGGGCTCATCTCGGAGTCGACTGGCAGGCCGAGTTGGCCGCCCCATACGATCGAGCATCGAAAATGCTCGGGGTCAGCACCAATCCCGACCACGGCAAGATGGACGAGTGGCTCCAGGCGACTGCCCAGGCGATGGGGGTTGCCGACAGTTTCGGCCCGGTGGATCAAGGGATCTATTTCGGCAAAGCGGGACAGACCGTGCCCGATCCTTTCTTCGACGGTGCTGGGCCCGATCGAACCGGGTGCACGCGCTGCGGTCGGTGCCTCACCGGTTGTGCGGAAGGCGCGAAGAACAGCCTCGACAAGAATTATCTCCACTTGGCAGAGGTCAAGGGCGCGCAGATTCTTCCCGAACGAAAAGCGGTTTGCATCCGTCCGCTGGCGAAAGGCGGCTACGAGGTGCAAACCACGAGCCCCTATCGACCTTGGCAAAAGCACACTCCACTTCGAGCGAAATACGTGGTCGTGGCCGCGGGTGTCGTTGGGACGCTGCAGCTCTTGTTCCGGTGCCGCGACCAGCTTGGCACGTTGCCTCATCTCTCGAGTCGCTTGGGTGAGATGGCTAGGACGAACAGCGAAGCCATCGTGTCGGCCCTGTCGCCCGACGCAAAGGAGGACCTGACCCACGGCGCTGCGATTTCGTCACACTTCTACGTGCACGGGCACACCCACATCACACAGAACCGTTTTCCTCCAGGTTATGGATTCATGCGCTGGTACCAGGGGCCATTGGTCGATGGCTCAGCACCCATGGAGCGGGCCTTGCGCACCTTGGCCGCCATCGTGCTCCACCCGATGCGTTCCTTGCGGAGTTGGTTTGCGAAGAACTGGCACAAGCGCGTCGTCGTGCTGACGGTGATGCAAAGGCTAGACAACCAGATCGCATTTCGTTTCAAGCGCGGCCTGCTCCAGCCATTCCGAAGGCGCCTGAGCTCGGCCGTCGCCCACGGCTCCTCCGTTCCGGCTTACATACCGGAAGCCAACCAGGCGGCTCGCAAGCTTGCCGAGCACATTGGCGGGACCGCACACAACACGCTTCTCGAAACGCTCGGCAATGCGTCGGTCACCGCGCACATATTAGGCGGATGCGGGATTGGTGCCGGCCCTGACGATGGAGTCATCGATACGGATCACGAGGTCTTCGGTCATCCCGGGTTGTACGTGACCGATGCCTCAGCCATCCCTGCAAACGTCGGGGTGAACCCGTCACTGACCATTGCAGCGCTTGCGGAGCGTTTCAGCGAGCGATTTCCAGCGCGAGACAGTATCAGCGGTCGAGTGCCGCCCGCTTGAGATCTTCGAGCGCGTCGTTCAGTGCATCGGTGATGGGATGGGGATCGGCCACCGCTTCGGCGTCTGCGATGAGGGCAAAGGCGAGGTTCCCGCAGTAGCTCCAGGCCGTGATGTTGAGGCCGATGCCTTCGACGGCAGGGCCGACCGAATAGATCGCTCGCAAGCGCGCGCCGGCTACGAATAGCGGGTGATCGGGCCCACGAACGTTCGAGACGATCAGGTTCGCGGGCGGAGGGAGCAAGTCGGAAAGCCCCGAGCGGGAGTAGCCCCGCATGATCCACCGATACGCCGCCGCAGGAAGCGCCTCGGACCAGTCGAGCATCGTTTCGACACCCAGCTGTTGTTGAACTCGTTTTGACTGCTCGGTGACGGCATGGATCTTCTTCAAACGTGCGAGTGGGTCGCTCACGTCGTTGCATAGCGAGGTGAACAGATTGGCGATTCGGTTTCCGGCCGTTCGAGGCACGCCATCGACTCCGACTCCGACGGCGATCGGAACGCTCGCTATCAAAGGCCTCGATGGCGTTTGTCCGCGGGCCTCGAAAAAGCGGTCGAGGGCGCCACCCACCGTGGCCAACACGACGTCGTTCAGCGTGACGCCGGCCGCGTTTTTCACCGCTTTGAGGTCCGCGAGCGGGAGCGTGGCCGAGGCAAATGATCGGCGGGGCGACAGCGTGCGATTGAAAACCGTGCGAGACGTGACGAACGGATAGGGCACGGCGGCCGAACGGTTTCGCAGGTTCTCGAGGACGTGGATGCCGCCTCTCACCGTTCGCTCGATGAGCGGCCCGATCGCGCCGAGTTGCTCGCGCTGATCGTGGATCGCATCCTCGAGCAGAGCTCGGCGGGACGGAATGGGCTCACCGGTCCGGCGTCGCACGCCTGAGTCGGGATTTTCTCCCGCTGGATCGGCACTCATGATCTTGGCCAGCATGTTCGCCGAGGCGACGCCGTCGGCCAAGCTGTGGTGAATCTTGGTGACCACGACGATTCCGCCGTCTGCCAAGCCTTCGAGTAGCCAGGTTTCCCAAAGCGGGCGATCCCTTGGAAGCTGGACACTGGCGATCTCGGCGATCGCCTGATCCATTTCGCGCGGACCTCCGGGAGCGGCGATCTGCGACCGAAAGAGATGACGGCCGATGTTGAAATTGGGATCGTCGATCCAGACCGGGTGGTGAAGGCCTCCTGGCACTTCCACCGGTCGCATTCGAAGGCGCGGAACGAGGTGCAGCTTGCTCTGCATGGCGACCCGGACCAGGTCGAAGACGTCGGAATGGGAAAGCTCCTCCGGCAGATCGAGGATGACGACCTTGAGCGTGTGCATGTGCACGCTGGGGGTCTCCATGTAGAGGAACGAGGCGTCCTGGCCGGTAAATCGTTCCAAGGTCCATTCACCCGTCGAGGACGACGAAGCCAGCTTTGTGAAGCCGATGGTCGACGAAAGGCGCTACCTCCGAAGACCAGAAGAAGCTCACGTGGCCTCCTGCAAACCAGCGAATGTCC
>JASFKY010000284.1:0-5182 GCA_050118395.1 Myxococcales bacterium
TGCCGATTGGCCGTCTGGTACTCCACGTGGCTCGTCGCGATCGTCACCGTCTTGGTCTCGTCTCGCTCCGTGCCGCCCTTGGCGATGTCCTTGTAGCTCTTGACCTCGCCCCCGTGTCGGTCCGCCATCACTTTCATGATCGCCGCCGTCAGCGTCGTCTTGCCGTGATCGATGTGACCGATCGTGCCTACGTTGATGTGGGGTTTGTCCCGGACAAACTTTTCTTTAGCCATCGTTAGCTCCTCAGCCGCCCTTCGCCTTGGCGACGATTTCATCGGCAATGCTTTGCGGCACCGCCTGATACTCCTTGAACTGCATCGTGTACACCGCACGTCCCTGAGTCTTGGAACGCAGGTCGTTTACGTAACCAAACATGTTCGCGAGCGGGACAAATGAACGAATCACTTGAAGACCGCCCACAGAATCCATCCCGCTCACGTGTCCGCGGCGCGAGTTGAGATCGCCGATGACCTCGCCCATGTAGTCCTCGGGCACCCGGACCTCGACGTCCATCACGGGTTCCAGCAGCTGAATGCCCGCCCTCTTGGCGCCCTCTTGGAAAGCCAGCGAGCCGGCGACCTCGAACGCTGCCTGGCTCGAGTCCACGTCATGGTACGAGCCGTCGAACAAGGAGGCCTTGAGGTCGATGACCGGGTATCCGGCCATGACACCACGGCTCATCGCATCTTTGATGCCCTTCTCGACCGCGGGGATGTACTCCCTGGGGATGACACCGCCGACGATCTTGTTCTCGAACTCGAAACCGCTGCCCGGGTCGAGCGGAGCGAGCTTCACCCAAACGTGGCCGTACATGCCGCGTCCACCGCTCTGCTTGATGTAGCGACCCTCGGCCTCGATCTCCTTGGTGATCGTCTCGCGGTATGCGACCTGGGGGGCCCCGACGTTGGAGTCCACCTTGAACTCGCGCTTGAGCCGGTCGACGATGATCTCGAGGTGGAGCTCACCCATGCCGCTGATGATCGTCTGTCCGGACTCCTCGTCGGTGTGCGCGCGGAAGCTCGGATCCTCGGCGGCGAGCTTGGAAAGCCCCACACCGAGCTTGTCTTGGTCTGCTTTGGTCTTCGGCTCGATGGCCACCGAGATGACCGGGTCGGGGAACACCATGCGCTCCAAGATGACCGGCGCCTTCTCGTCGCAAAGCGTATCGCCGGTGGTCGCCGTCTTGAGGCCTACGGCCGCGGCAATGTTGCCGGCGTAAATCTCCTTGAGCTCCTCGCGGTTGTTCGCGTGCATCTGAAGGATGCGTCCGATGCGCTCCTTCCTGCCCTTGGTCGAATTCAGCACTCCGGTGCCGGCTTCGAGCACCCCGGAATACACGCGAAAGAACGTGAGCTGTCCGACGAACGGGTCGTTGATGATCTTGAAGGCGAGCGCGCTGAACGGCTCGTCATCGGATGCCTTTCGCTCCAACTTCTTTTCCGGATCGTCGGGATCGACACCTTGGATCGCAGGGACATCGAGAGGCGAAGGAAGGTAATTCACGACGGCATCCAGAAGCTGCTGGACGCCCTTGTTCTTGAAAGCCGATCCGGTCAGCACGGGCACGATCGTCTGCTCGAGGCACCCCTTGCGAATCCCTCGGACGATCTCGTCGGGGCTGAAGTCGGTGTCCCCCTCGAGGTAGCGTTCCATGAGAACGTCATCGACTTCCGCAACGGCCTCCAGCAAGGTGGCCCTGGCTTCTTCTGCCTGCTCCTGGAGCTCTTCGGGGATGTCCTCCTCGGACCATTCCGCACCGAGGTTGTCGTCCCTGAAGCGCATCGCCTTCATTTTGATCAGATCGATCACACCCTGCAGGTCGCCTTCTTGGCCGAGAGGGAGCTGGAGGGCGACGGCGGGGGCACCCAGCCGGGTCTTGATCGACCTGAAAGCGGACGCGAAATCGGCGCCGGCTTTGTCCATCTTGTTGATGAAGCAGATACGTGGAACGTGATAGCGATCGGCTTGCCGCCAAACCGTCTCGGACTGCGGCTCCACGCCCTCTTTGCCATCGAACACCGCAACGGCACCGTCGAGCACGCGAAGCGAGCGTTCGACCTCGATCGTGAAGTCGACGTGTCCAGGGGTATCGATGATGTTGATGCGAAACTGATCGCCGCTATAGGGTCCCGCTTGTGGACGCCAATAACAGGTGGTCGCGGCGGAGGTGATGGTGATACCTCGCTCCTGCTCCTGTTCCATGTAGTCCATGGTCGCAGCGCCGTCGTGTACCTCGCCGATCTTGTAGTTCACCCCCGTGTAGTAGAGGATGCGCTCCGTCGTCGTGGTCTTCCCCGCATCGATGTGGGCCATGATGCCGATGTTGCGGGTTCTTTCGAGTGGGTACTGCCTAGGCATTGGATTGCTCGAGCTCGACTCTTCGACCGTGGCGCTTTACACACAAAACCCCCTCCGACCCAGAAGCCACCCTCGGGCTTCGTCATCTCAGAGAGGGTTTCGAGAGGCACTTCGGTTGCGACGGGTGCGTCGCGGTCTTCCCGGTGACTCTCTTTATGTGCGCGATGTCATGAGTTCAGCTGCTGCTCCTTGTCCGAGTGGTTTCCGTAGACCTGCCCAGACCCCAATGGGTTCCTACCAACGATAGTGGGCAAACGCTTTGTTGGCGTCTGCCATCTTGTGTGTATCTTCGCGCTTCTTCACGGCATTGCCGCGGCCCTGCGACGCTTCCATCAGCTCGGCGGCGAGACGCTCTTCCATGGACTTCTCCCCGCGACCACGGGAGTACTGCACGAGCCAGCGCATGGCCAGCGCGTTGCGGCGGTCCGAACGCACCTCGACCGGCACCTGGTATGTCGCACCACCGACTCGGCGGCTCTTGACCTCGACGCGAGGCTTCACCGAATCGAGGGCCTTTTTGAACACCTCGAGCGGCTCTTCTTTGTAACGCTGCTCGATGATTCCGAAAGCCCCATACAGGCACTTCTCGGCGGTCGAGCGCTTCCCTTTCAGCATGAGGGAATTGACGAACTTCGCGACCAGACGATCGCCGTACTTGGCGTCCGGAATGATCTCTCTTTTCGGTGCGGTGGCTCGACGACTCATGGCTTAGTTCTTGGGGCGCTTGACGCCATACTTCGACCGCTTGTTGACGCGGTTCGCTTTGTTGGTGTTGGAAGGACCGGCAGCGCCGGTCGCATCGAGGGTCCCGCGCACGACGTGGTAGCGAACGCCGGGAAGGTCCTTCACACGACCGCCCCGGATCAACACCACGGAGTGCTCTTGCAGGTTGTGCCCTTCGCCAGGAATGTACGTCGTGGCCTCGATGCCATTCGAAAGGCGCACACGTGCAACCTTGCGAAGCGCAGAGTTGGGCTTCTTCGGAGTGGTGGTGTACACGCGGACGCAGACACCCCGCTTCTGCGGGCATCGCTGAAGCGCCGGCGAGTCCGTTTTGGATTTGATCTGTTTTCGTCCCTTGCGGACGAGCTGGTTGATCGTTGGCATAACTATCCGAAAAAGCGTGCAATTCTTCGAGCGCGCGCAACTTCCCCACGCGTCGAAGGGAGCGAAGGATAAGCGTCAATGCCCCGCTGTCAAGCGAAGGATGAGCAGAAAGCCGAGCACTCTTTTATCCATGTAAATTTACAATCTTGTTGGTTGTCGCTCAGAAGTCCAGGCGCAACGACCCACCCGTGAGGCCCAGGTCCAGCTGCAGCTGGGGCCCGCCCCGCCTGGCCCCCTGTAACTCCTCGGGGAGCTCCCGTTTTCGGGTGCTCCGGATCACGGGCTTGAAGCGCGCCTGCGCCTCGGCGACGCCCGCGACCGCAAAACCGACGAATGCACCCACGCTCGCCCAGTTCCCGATCCGCAGCGCTCGCTCGACCCGCTGGGCTCGGGCGATGGAGTCGGGGGCCGGATTCTCGTCACGCAGGGAGTTGTGCCCGATGAAGGTGGCGATGGAAGCCACCAAAAACACCGACTGGGTGGTGGCAAACATGATCCCCAGCCTTCGGTCCTCGTTCTGGAACTGGCCGATGCCGAAAGGGAGCGCGGCGATCCATCGCGAGTTCACCTTCTCCACCGTCTCCGTCGCGGCCAGCTCCTCGAGCACCTGGTTCCGCTGCTGCTGGCGGATCAACCCCTCGAGCTCCTCGGCACGCTGCTGCTGCTTTCGAGCCTCTTCGCGTGCCTTTTTCTCGGCAAGCTCGGCCCTGACTTTCGACTGGACCTCATCGAATGTTTGCACGACGGCCTCGGGAAAGGCCACGGGATCGATTTCGTATTCGGGATCCTCTTCGAGCAACAAGCGGAACTGCTCTCGCGCAGCATCTTGCTCGCCGAGAAACAGATAGGTCGCCCCCAGATATTTCCGTGCCTCCAGGCGCACCACCGTATTGCGGGCACGAGGCACCGCGCCTCCAACCAAGGACTCCAGCTCCTTTGCCGCCTTGGTGTAGCTCTGGTTTTCGTAATCGCGACGCGCCGACTCGAAGTCGGACAGCTCATCCGCTGCCGCAGGCAGCGCGAACGCGGTCGCCAGGACGACCACGAGCCCGATCCGCGTGGTGCGCTGCATCTCGTTAGCTGCGTTCTACGGGGTTTCCTTGGCTCTCTCAAGCCTGAAGGAGTGCTCGGTCAAGCTTCCGCCGGCCCGGAGCTGGAGGTCGCCTTCGTACGTTCGGTAGCCCGGAGCGCTGATCTGCACTCGTCCGGAAGCACGCAGCGAGCTCATTGGAATGCGAAGTATCTCACGAATGCGACCTGGCATCTTGCGGTTGCCGGGAAGAACGATGTCGACCGAAGCCTCCGGCGGCGCTGGCCCCTTGAGATACAGTCGTGCCGGCTTGTATCGAAGCCTCACCGCTAGCTCGAAGTCTCGCGACCCAGAGGGAATGCGCCGGCGGACGACTCGGTCCTGACAACAGTCCTCCGCGCCTACGAATCGAAACCTATGGACGCCTGGCTTGACTCTCACTCCTTGAAAGTCCGGGCCGTACGGCTGAAGCGGGCCTCCATCGACACTGATCGAGACGTTGGGCGGGCTGGGTTTGAACACGACCCAGCGGGTAGCGTTGACCACTCTCTCGTCGCGATTGGCGGGCTCTTCCGTCGTGGCTGCCTCCGCTCGGGGCGTCTCCGCAGGCACGGTCGGCTCCATGTCTCGGGCCGCAGTCGTGGGCTCGTTGGGATCCATGACCGCCGACGTCTCCGAGCTGGGGGT
>JASFKY010000285.1:0-5168 GCA_050118395.1 Myxococcales bacterium
GACCAGGGCCTTGCCGTCCTCGACAAGGTCGCCGGTCGCATGGCCGAGTTGATTGGGTGGTCCGACGCAGAAAAGCAAAAGTCGATGGACGACTACAAAGCCGACGTCGCACTTTCGCGAAAATGGAAAGAAGAGTTAAGGGGTTAGCTGCGGGAGCTTGAGCTTGAGAGCAAGGGCTCCGGGCTCGACGTGGATCGATTCGAGCTCGAGCACGTCGAAGATCATCGCCCCTGCCTGAGTCGAGGCGAACTGGCGCACGGCCGGCACGGTCCGGAGGTCCACCCGGAGCCGGCTCGAGCTCTCCCGTTCGACGATTGCAGCGCCGACGTCGACGCCACCCGGCGGTGCGATCATGGGCCAGGTAGCCTTGGCGATGCACGCCGCCAGCGCGCCTACGATCGACGGATCGTGGGCGTCCGGTGGTTCCACGTCGAAGGCGATCTCCTTGGCGCCGCGTGGTGCGAAACGCACGGCGCGAGGCGTCAGGCTGAATTGCACTTCCCTGCCGTTTCGCATCGACGCATCGACGTAGAGACGACCGGAACGGCATGCCACCATGGCCGAGTCGACTCCTTCTGCATGTGCGGCGGCGCTGGTGAGTGTCTCGTCGCTCAGTCTCCAGCGTTGCTGGGTCAGACGCTCGACGAGCTGGGCGGCGACGTTGATGACTCGGGAGTCTTTGAACCGTTGCAATGCGTGATCCGCCGCCGTACGGACCCAACTTCGCACGATGTCGAGGCGGTCGGTCATTCCGCAGCCTGCCACGCGGTGGGAACGCGGAGCGTTTCGAGCTCGAGCGGCGTCACTTTGGTTCCCCGCCTCTCCGCAAAGAACCCTGTTCGCACCACCCGCGGCGCGAGGTGGTCCAAGCCCGTCAGCGCCCGGAGCACCTCTTCGGGCCTCGGTGTAGTCTTTCCGTGAAGGCGAAGGGTGATCGTGACGGGCCAGAGGTCTCCGCTGAGCCCGGCCTCCTCCAACGCCTCCCAGCCCTTCCCGAAACGGATGTCGAGCAGGGCCGGTCCGATGGCGACTCGCTTCTTGACCCCACGGATTTCGCGGTCGACATAGAGATCATCGGGCTGCCTTTTCAGCAGGGCTCGGAGCGCCCGGTCGTCCGACACGCCGAGGTCTGCCAACTCTTGCTTGGATAAGGCAACGACGTATTCGCTTGCTTCGATCACCCGGTTGAGCGCTGCGTCGCGGGAGCCTAGTACGCGAAAGCCGAACAACTCGATGCCGTCGAGGGCGGCTTCATTGACTCGGAGACACAACTCCTCGAGATGCGGCGACTCCGCGGCACGAAGCCGCACGTCGAGATACTCGCAAAGGCTTGCGGTTCCGACGGGCAGGGCAGGGCCAAACGTGATTCGAGGCAAGGGACGGTATCCCTCACTGTAGTACAGGGGAAGCCCCACACGACGAAGCATCCGAGGAAAGGTGCGGACGAGGTCGAGATGCGAGGTATACGCTGCGCGGCCGAGCTTTCGATATCCGATTCGGATACGCATGGCGGGCCCTTGGTCGACGCCGTGGTAGGGACGCCGATCCACGAGAACCTCCGGGTCCAGCGCTTCTTCCACCGCGGGCTGCCGTCGCTCGAACGCATTCATGCTCGCCAAGAAGGCGACCCGTTCCTCTTTCATCTTGGTGAGGTCGCAAGCAACGCCGCAGTGGTAGCAGACCAATCTTCTTTTCTCGTTTCGCGCATCGCGCACGTTGGTGTGGTGAACGAAGCTCCCGAGGGCCTTTCCGCACGGGGGGCTGAGCCGATTGCGCATCGCCTTGCGGTATTCCCGAGCCAAAAAACCGGGTTCGAGGCCCACATCGACGTGATCCCAAGGCACGCGCGCCGAAACGGGAATCGTGCTCAGAAACCACGTCGGCTCGATGCCCACCTCTTCGATGGCGCGGGTCCAAGCCCCGATGTCGAGGTTTTCGTCCCAGGAATCGAAACGGGCGCCGCGCTGATAAGCCCGCTCGATGACGTCACCCAGACGTCGATCGCCTCGCGCGAGCATCCCCTCCAGCCAAGAGCCCGTCGACCTATGCATTTTCAGTTGAACGCGAGTTCCGTCGACCTCCTCTCGAAGCAGGCCCTGTTTGCGCACGATCTCCTCCTGAGAGTCCATCGCACACCATTGAAACGGAGTATGGGGCTTGGGTACGTGGGTCGAGACGCTCACCGTCACTCGTGCCCGCTTGTTTCGCTGCACTCGACGAGCCACCTCCAGGGTTCGGGCGCCCGTTCTCACGATTTCTCGAACGTCGTCGTGCTCTTCTGTGGGAAGACCGATCATGAAGTAGAGCTTCATCTTGGTCCACCCACGGGAAAAGACGCGCTCGGCGGTTTCCATGAGCTGTGCTTCGGTGACGTTCTTGTTGATGACATCGCGCATGCGCTGGCTGCCGGCTTCCGGAGCAAAGGTGAGCCCGCTAGCTCGCTGTCGTTTCATGTCGTCGAGCACGTCTTCACCGAGGCCGTAAGCGCGCAGTGAAGAAACACTGAGCGAGACCTGATGGGGCGCTAGCGCGTCGACCGCCTCGTGGACCAGGGGGCTGATGGCGCTGTAATCGGCCGTCGAAAGAGAGGTCAGCGATGCTTCGTCGTAGCCTAGCTCCGAAACCGAACGCACCATGGCGTCGATGATGGCTTTCGGCTCGCGCTCGCGGACCGGTCGGTAGATCATCCCTGCCTGACAGAATCGGCAGCCTTCGGTACAGCCCCGCGCCACCTCGATCGAGGCTCGGTCGAAGACCGTTTGGCAGCTTGCGACCGGGCCATCGACGGGGAAGGGGTAGTCGTTGAGGTCTTCGACGATCGATCGACGGACGGGAAAAGGAGCCTCTGGATGAACAGGCTCGACGACCTGCATGTGGGTATCGGCTGTCGCCACGCTCCGGTAGAGCGACGGCACGTAAAAGCCTCCGAGCTTGGCGATGCGCAGGAGGCGGTCTTTGCGAGGAACGCCTCGCGCCTTCATTTCGGCCCAAGCGTTCATCAGCTCGGGTAGCTTGCCTTCGCCATCCCCGATGAGGAATGCATCGATGAACGGGGCCAGCGGCTCGGCGTGCGTGGCGGTCGGGCCGCCGGCGACGACCAGGGGGTGCTCGTGGTTCCGCTCTTCGGCGCGAATGGGAATCCCGCTCAGGTCCAGGATCTGCAAGACGTTCGTGTAGGTGAGCTCGTACTGCAGAGAAAAGCCCACGATGTCGAAATCCAGCAAGGGGCGGCCGCTCTCGAGCGAGCAAAGGGCTTGGCCGTGGGCACGCAGCTCTTGCTCCATGTCGGTCCAGACCGCGTAGGCCCGCTCGGCGAGTAAGCCTTCGGTCTTGTTGACGACATCGTAGAGAATCTTGTAGCCGAGGTGGCTCATCCCGATTTCGTAGAGATCCGGAAACGCGAGGCAGACGCGGCAGCGCGCTGCACGCCAGGCTTTCTTCGATGCGCCTTGCTCTCCACCGAGGTATTGGGCGGGCTTGTGGACACGGTGGATGAAGCTCGCATACGGATGCGCTTGCTTGGCTCGTTCCTCGCCCATCGGCGTAGTGTGACGCGTTCCGGGTATTTCGCCACGATCGCCCGACGGGCCATCACGGAAAGTGCAAGGCGCCACTACAAGGGAAGCAGACCCTCGGCAGTGACGCGGAACACGGTCGCCGAGATGGGATGCGGAGCACGTCGAAAGGCGTCCTCGGCCTGGGCCGCAAGCTCTTGTGCTGAGCCGTTGCCGCCGAGCAGAAGGGCGTCTCGGTGCGGCGCTGCGGCAAGCCAAAGACCGCCGTCGACGATTGGAGCAAGGCGCACCGCCAGATCGGGAAGAAGCAAACGGGCCGCATCGAGTCCATCTCCTTGACGCATGCGCATCACGCCACCGGCGAGTTGCTCGATGCCCACGCTCCGAGAGCGAGCGATCAGGTTTGCGACCGCTTTTTGCTTGGCCTGCTCGTGCGCAACCGCCCATGATTCGATCTCTGCGCGGGCTACGTAACGCGAACGTCCGTCATAGCGAAGCTGCAAAGCCAAATAGACATCAGCTCCCAAAGGTTCGGCGAAGAGCACGTTTTCGCCGGGAAGGGAGCGCAGGAAGCCTTCCGAAACCAATCGGGGCAAGATCCGCGCGCCGGCTTCGTCCCACGTCGTGAGCGCTTGCGTGGCCGATCCGGAGAGCATCCCGACGATGCGACGCGCCGCCTCGAGCGCGTGCACGTCATCTTCGGTGCTGGCGATTCGCACAAGGCGGGTCAAATCGACGCTGGCACCATTGCTCAGATCCACGGTGAGCGCCCGCTGAGAGTCGATTCGTAGCTCGGGTCGGGTCTCTTCGAGAGCGAGCGAAAAGAGACGAACCACGCGCGAAATTGCCCCCTGCCCGCTCGCTTCCCGCTCTGCAGCATCCAGATACTCTGCCAAGCAGCGTCTCGGCTCCTCGGCCAAGAGCGCTTCCTCGATGGCTTGGAAAGGGTCGAACCAGCCGAAGCGACCGATTTGAACGCGGTGTGCCGCCCCATGTTCGACGGCGCGGCCTCCCAAATGGTCGATCAGCAAGAGGCCGAGGAGGGCTCCAGCCCCCTCCACAAACCCGTGATCGTCCATGGGCGGCCCGTCGTGATCCAAGTGCAGCTCGAGCTCGTTGGCCAGCCAGCGCACACCGGCTGCGCCGCCTCCGCATGGAGCAGAGGACCGACCCCTCAGGAAGGCGGACGCTGCGGGCACCAGTCGCCCACCCACATCCTGCAATGCGGCCATCCAATCCGATCCCACGCGCTTGCCCCGAGGGCAGGCTAACATGACTCGGCTTGCACGAATAGAGCGCAAGCCGAATGAATTGCAGTGTGGCGGGCCGAGCAAAAGACATCGCGTTGGACCAGTTGGTCAGAGTTCTCGATCGTGTGCCATTGGTTTCGGGAATCAAAAATGATTTGTCCGGCCTTCGCTCATTGCTCTACGAGCGGAGGGCACCCCGGATTGCCGTGCTGGGACGGAGCGGTAGTGGACGGTCGAGCGTGCTGCGTGCCTTGATCGAACGAGAGCCCGCAGGCGAGACCTTGACGGCCGAGCACGGGCAGTGGGTTCGCATCGAGCACGAAGGCGCAACGATTCGCTGGCTGGAAATTGACATCGACCACGATGCCGCGAGGTCACAATGGAAAAAGGCAATGGAGCGGCG
>JASFKY010000286.1:0-5159 GCA_050118395.1 Myxococcales bacterium
CGATGTGCCGGCGACAGATGTGCGCTTCGATTCACATATGTGCAGGAATTGCGGCATACGCAATTCTTCACCCGCTCGCTTTGGGCGTTGACCAGAGCCGTCGCCATGTGTCGCTGTTGTCGGAGTTTAGAGACTCGCCTACGGCTGCACTTCAAACACACCCACGTCGCACATCGAGTCGCATGGGTTCGGAGTCGCACCTACTGCCGGAGCTCAACGTACACGCCTGGGCTGTCCGGGGACCTGCAGTAACTGTCGCCGATCGATCGCGACGCCCAGACGAATCCCCAGTCGGCGGCAGCGCCAAAATGACCATCGATGTGCCATTCGGCGCCCTCGGCATCGGTAAGCTGGATAAAGAAGCCAGAGCCGTCCACCGGAACCTCGGGTACCAAGTCAGGAGTGACTGCGATACCTGCTGTGCACACCTCACCTTGTTCGTTGGTGCCGTCAGTCCACAAGATTTCTAGAAAGTGCGCGTCGGCATCGTCGTCACCGATGTCGCACTCTTCGGTTGCCACTAGCTCGGTGCAGTCCGAGTTGAGGTAGAAACAAGCCTCGTCAGGCGAGCCCGTTTGGGATTCGGGCGGATTCTCGTAGAGACCGGGAGCAAGGAACGAAGAGCAGCCTCCGAAACCGTGCGGTCCGCAGTTCCCCGGAAAGGGATCACCGCCCACGCCGCCAGTCCCAGCTGTCCCACCATTACCGCCTTCGCCACCGCCTTCACTGCACCCAACGGACAGCATCAGGCCGAGTGCGAAGGCGCCTAGAAATCCGAATACGTAACGTATGGCCCACCTCCTCACGGCTGCACCTCGAACGCGCCGACTGTCACTCCCAGCCCAAATCAAAGGTGGCTGCCCAAATGCCAGCCCCGATTGCCGCTCCGACCACGAGGGGAACCACGACGCCTATTGCAATTTTGCCTCCCTTGGAGAGGCCCTTCTTCGGCTGACTGGTTTGTTCCGTTGGCGTCACTCCCACCCCTGCAGAATCGCCCTCCAGCTTGAGCGCTGGCTCAGACACTGGCTCCTTCACAATCTCCTTGTGTTTATGCCCCGGGCGCCGCTGCTCGAGGTGCTCAGGCAAATAGAAATAGCTGGCCCGCAACATGAGTTGCGGTGGGAGATGACGCTGGACGTGGATCGCCAAGCCAGAGTTCGCTGGGACTTCCTCACCGGCTTGTGCGGCCACGCTTTGAGGCCATGCCGGCAACCCTACGAGCACGCACATGACCAAGTACCTCATGACAACCTCCCTTCTGGCGTCTGGCCGCTGGTACGAACCACTCGGCAGAAACGACCCGTAAGCCGCGTCCGAGTGGTCCGGCGTCTAGGGTCGTATCTGCGACGAATCGCAGTTCGCGGGAGCCGAAATCGGATTGCAGCGAGCGACGTAGCCGCCTGGCACGGCCGCCGAATAGGTGGTGTCAAAATCCGGGTTGGGGACGACATAGTCCGTGCTCACGAACTGGCCCCCGCTGGCAAACGCCGCTTCTTGCAGGGAGTAGTCGTCCTCCCGAGCTTGTATGGTTTCTTCGTCCGCGCGGGTTCTCACCATGTAACCGTCGGCCACCAGCTCACGAATCGTTTCGCCGTCATTCAACGCGTTGTCCACGTTGAACCATGCGGCCTCCGGCTCCCCGCGTACGGACCTCGTGAACATCACCCGCCCTGCCAGAGACGGGTGGCCCTCGATGTAGTAGTCCCGGGAATTGCCGGAGTTGAGAAAGACGAACATGAATCGTCCACGCGCCTCGGCGAGAGTCAACCAGCCATCATTCAATACGGCGTCTTCCAACGTGTCGTTTCCACCGCGCACGTCATCGGGCGTGATGAGCTGATCGCGGGGGAGGACGGAGAGGATTTCGTCGTCGATGCTGGCGACCTCATCCGGGCCGAACGGGATTGGGATGGTCGGTAAGATGTCCTCTCTTTCTTCCTTCGCTTGGACCATGACGGTGATCGGTAGGTGATTCGCATGGGCGTCGGACCACTGCTTGATCGTGGTGAGACAAATCTTGAATGTCAGGCAGTGGGTTCTGAAGTCGAGATCTTGGACGTGCAGGACTTTGAGACCCGGCTCCAAGAGCTCCGGATGTTGATAGGGCTCATCGACGACCTGGGCGGCCCAAGGCGAGTAGTAGAGACCTCCTTCCGGATCGGCAAACACGTCTAGCTCGATCTGTCGAACGCCGTGGTCGAACTGCTCTTGCAGAGGCAGCGCGGTGTATTCGAGGCTGTCTGCAGTCCCAGGATCCGCAAGCCCCGCATCTTCGAACTCGCGCAATGTGTCGAGAATCGCGTCGCTCGGTTGAATGTGGTAGCTATTGTGCGTCCCGAGCACCTGGATTTCATTCATCCGAAGATCCGGCTCCCCGTTGTCACTGCACCCTGCCAACGGCATGACGCCCAGCGCCAGCGCACAGAACACTCCGATCAAATACCGCATGATAACCTCCCCTGGCCCGGCATGAAGTGTGGTGGTCTGCTGCATCTTCCATGCCATGGCGGAAGGCCGGTTTTCCGAGTCAATCGCAAACGCTGGTGTGAAGATGTTGCGTCTATCGGTGTGACGACGAAATACATGCGCCAGGCTACATACGTAATTCTTCACCTGTCGCGACTCGTTTGACGCGCCACGGTCGAAGCGATGGGAGTTGCCGGCACTCGGAAATTGCATTCGAGGTATTGGCGAAAGAGGGGTATGGCTTTAGGCTCGTCTTCATGCTGGCAAAAACATGGATTCGTGTGTTCACCCTCGTTGCCGTCTTCGCTTTTGCGGCGGCCGGAAGCGCGAGGGCCTACTGCCCCGGGGAGGGCGATGAACCCTCCGGGCCGAGCAGCTTCTGCCCTGGCGGGGGCGATGAACCCTCCGGGCCGAGCAGTTACTGCCCGGGGGATGGGGACGACCCCTCCGAGCCCACCACTTAGGCTGCGGCTCCGGTTCCTCGGGCTGGCTATTGCTCGACGCAGTAGAGACGCAGCACCGTGGCGCAATTCGGGGTTCTGCTTTGCGTCCAGGCCGAGCCGTTGGACCCGCTCGATCCGCACAGTGCCAAACCGCTGGTGCCGCTGCTGGTGAAGCCGTCGCAGTCGCCGCTCAGGTATGAGGCACCGTTGACGAGCGTCCCCGTCCAGACGTCGCCTGCAAGCGCCTCTCCGGCGGGGCCTACGTTGATGGGGATGTCGATGAAACCGTCGACCAGGTCCTCCCAATCCTGCGCGATCACTTCCCCATCGATCCGCACGTAGGGGCCACTCGAACGGACCAAGCGATCGGCCGCTGCAGAGGACGTCGTGGACAGCCAGGCTTTGAAGTCACCTTGCAGCCCGGCGTCGGAAGCCTGGGCTGCACAGAGCGCGTCGGCCCCGGAGATTCCACCGAGATTCGCGCTCTGACCCGTGGTCGTGACGAAGATTCGCTTTGGGGTCCCCTCGCCGCCGGTTCCGCCGGAGCCGCTCCGTCCTCCCAAGCCGCCGACTCCTCCGCTTGCTGCGGCGCCACCGGTACCGCTAGCGCCGCCGGTTCCACCGCCTCCGCCACTTCCCCCGGCTCCGGTACCGCCCGTGCTATCACCGCAGCCGATGAGTGGGAGCAGCGCCAACACGGCGAAAATCGTAAGCCTGCCGCTTCGAATCATCCGCCACCCTAGCACGCTTGCCGATTGAGGGCGGAGCTCGAGTCCGTTTTCAGTCGGGTCGGCTACCGCCCTTGTTGGCTCAACATGAACTCGTTGAGCCTGCGATCGAAGTCCTGCTTAACCTCGGGAGTATCGAGGTTGCGAAAATAGCTGATCTCACGATCCACGAAGAGCAACGAGAGCATGTAGTCGTAGACCGCATTGGCCGCGGCGAGGTTCGAAACCAAGCTCCGAGTCTGGGCATCGACCAAGCGAATGATATCCACTTTTCCTCGCCGGTACAGATCCACGACCAAATCGAGATTGTCCTTCGCGGCTTTGGCGGCTCTGCGTGTGAGGGTGACCGACATGAGCGCCGCGCCCGCGTTGTAGAGCTCGGTGCGTACACCCGTATCGATGAACTGAAAGACGCGATCCCGCTCGGCGGCCAGTCGTTCGACCAGGATTCCGCTCTCGCGCACCGAGGCCACGCCCGAACCGCCGCGTGACAGCGGAACGGACAGGTAGAGCCCCACGTCCCATCCGAATTTGTCCGGCTCCGGAACTCCGAGATCGGCCAAATCCTGAGGGGTGGTGGCTCCCTTTCCATCCCTCCAGAAATCGTGCTGGATTCCCCCTTCGACGAAGAAGTCGGGAACGACGATGTCCTGGATCAGCCCTTTCTTGATACGTTCCTGGGCCGCTTTGCGTGCTTCGATTCGCCGCGCATCTGGAGAGTTGCGCAGCCCCTCACGCACCATGAAGTCGCGCAGATGCTCGAACGACCAAGGGTCACGCATGTACTTGGCGATGGGATCGTCGGGGGGCACGGCCAGGCCCCCCTGGTCGTTGGGCAAGTCGAGCGGCGCGATGGGATCTTCGAGAGGACGATTGCGCACGCGGTTGAGCTCGATCTTGCTCTGCGCGATCCGCGCGCGGGCTTCGATGACCGATTGCTGGTTCTCGGCCAGTGTGATCTTCCAGCGATAGAGCTCGCTCGCGTTGGCGACGCCGATTTCCAGTCGAAGCCGAGCGAGATCGAGATACTCGCGCGTGAGCTGGGCGTTTCGCCGCTGGATTCTTTCCTGCGCCTGGGCCCTGAGCACGGCCACGTAGGCAGACCCTGCGCTGAGCATCACGTCGAGCACATCGACGAAGTAACCGTACTCACGGCCCTCCTGCCGTAGCTTGCGGGACTGGAACCGGGCCCAGGCTTGTGCCGAAAAAATGCTCTGGCTCGCTCTGACGAAGCTCGACCCCTGACGCTGCGCGATCTGTCCTCCAGGAGCGACACGGTCCGGGTCGCGCACGGTGGCGCCCGCGTCCAACTGCCCCTGTGGCAGCAGAGGCCCACGCTCCACTTTGACTCGCTCCTCGCCGGCTTCGACGAACTTCCCGGATACCAAGAGGTCCAGATTGCGGTCGACCGCCTCGAGCATGACGTCGGCCATGGAGACCTGGTACTCGGGCTTGACGGCTTCTTGGCCGACGAGCTCGGCTTCGAGCAGGACGTCGAAGGTGGGCCGAATGCCGACGG
>JASFKY010000287.1:0-5138 GCA_050118395.1 Myxococcales bacterium
GGATCAGGATCGCGAGCATGGTGGTGGTGCGATACGTGAGCGATGAGTTCATCGAAAACCCCTTGGTGAGAGCCCATCCGTACCATAGATCGGAAGCCACCGGCCGTGGGGCGAGCATCGCTGCCCACATGAGCCAATTTCGCAGAAGCTATATTATGTAAACTTTTCTCTGACCAAAGACGGATCCGGGTCCAAATCGCGACCTCTCAGCGCACCGACCCCAGAAACTCGAGCAGCCTCCCATTGAGCTCGTGGGCGGCCTCCATCTGCACCCAGTGTCCCGCGCCTTCGAGCAGATGCACGCCTCGAAGATCGGGAATCGTCTCGCGCATGCGCGCGATGCCGGCGTCGCCTCGCATCTCCATCACCGCGTCGCGCGACCCCGCCACGAACAGCGTCGGCACCACGAGCGGCGCACCTTCGTAGTCGATCGCCTCTTCCCAATTGGCGTCGAAAGCGCGGTACCAGTCGAGTCCGCCGCCGAAGCCCGTTTTGCGGAAGACCGAGACGTAGTGATCCATCTCGGCCCGGCTCATGAACGACCACGGCAACGGCGGTGCCTTCGGGAGGACGTCGAGGTATCCACGCCCCTCGGAAGGATGCTTCCAGACATCGAGATAACGAGCCTGCCCCGAGAGCGCCCAGTAAAGGCGCGTGAGGAAGGCCTCCGGGTTCGGATCGAGCTCGGCCTCCGCGACACCTGGCTCTTGGAAATAGTGGATGTGGAGGAAATGCTTCTCGGCCATGGCAGCGTAGATCTCACTCGGGGGTCTGCTCGAGCGATCGGGATCGTACGGGACGCTCAGGATGACCAGGCCGGCCACCCGATCCGGCGCCCTCAAGGCGACGTTCCAAGCGGACGGCGCGCCGAAGTCGTGCCCCACGAAGAATGCCCGATCGATTCCGAGCGCGTCGAGCAGCCCTACCAGGACCCGTGTGATGTGGGCGTAGGTGACCTCATGGGGTCCCGAAGGACGGAAGGACCGGCCGTAACCAGGCATGTCGGGCGCAATGGCCCGATATCCCGCCGCCGCCAGGGGCGCCATCTGGTGTCGAAAGCTGTATCCGAGGCCGGGGAACCCATGACACAACACCACGGCCGGCCCTTCGCCTTGCTCCGTGATGGAGAGCTCGAGGCCGCCGAGGTCGACCAAGCGCGTCCCGGCCGTGGTCATGGGCCGATCGTAGTGCGTCGAGGCGGACGATGCCGCCCCGAACACCCGAGTCATTCCTGAGGTGCAAAAACGAATGGGAAGGTGAATCGGAGGCTCTTTCCAGTTCGTCGGCTTGGAAAACGGATCGCCCCGACGATTCGGGCCACGCAGTGCTCCACCGTCGAATTGCCGGTCGTATTCTCCAATACCTGTACGCTCTGCACCTGGCCCTTGCGCAGTACCGAAAACCGGATCGATACCTTTCCAGCGAGCTCGGGCTCGTCACGAAGCGCCGACTGATAGCAGCGGTTGATCCGAGGCAGGTCCTTGCGGATCGTCTTGCGGACCACGAAGGCATCTAGCTGACCGCTCGGCCCGGCATGGGCCGGCCCTGCCACCACGAGCACGACGAGCACAGCCGTCAGCACGGCGGCGACTCTCGAGTTGCCTGACACCATCCTTCGTTGCTGATACGCCCGCGACCCGGGCGTGGGCAAAAAACATGCGTCGGATCGGTGGGCCTGCCGACAATCCGGCGTCGCCGGCAGGACATGATATCATGAACGGATGTCGCGTAGAGCTTCGGAGCTGTCCTGTCTTCAACGCACTCGGAAGCGCCTTCGACGCCATCTCAACACGGTCGTGGGTGAAGGCTTTTTCGGCAGCCTTTCACGCCTGGGGCGGCTGCACCCGATGGCCAGCCCAGCCAAGCATGGCGTTCAGGTGATCAGAGACGTCGAGTATCTGCCGACCGGCAACCCGCGGCATCGGCTGGACATCTATCGGCCCGCCGGACGAAGCACGCCCCTGCCCATCGTGATCTACATTCATGGGGGCGGGTTTCATTTGCTGTCCAAGAACACGCATTGGCTGATGGGACTTGCCTTCGCCCGGGCCGGCTACTTGGTCTTCAACGTGGACTACCGCCTCGCTCCCGAACACCCCTATCCCGCCGCGGTGTCCGATGTCTGTGACGCGTTGGAATGGGTTTCGCACAACGCAGAGGCGCATGGCGGGGATCTGAGCCGATTGGTATTCGCGGGCGAATCTGCTGGCGGCAATCTCGCCACCGCCTTGACGATCTGTTGCTGTTATCGTCGGCCCGAGCCGTTCGCACAGCGCGCATTCGATACCGGCTTGGTGCCAACCGCCGTGGTTCCAGCATGCGCTCCATTGCAAGTGACCAACCCGGAACGACTCAACCGCAAACGCAAGCTTCCTCGCTGGGTCAACGACATCCTGGAAGGCATCAACGATGCCTACGTCGGCAGCATGGAACGCCCGAGCGCAGGGGAGCTCGATTTGGCCGATCCGCTTCACGTCTTCGAACGTCGCGAGCGGCCCGACCGCGCCCTTCCCGCCTTTTTCGTTCCGATTGGCACGCGTGATCCGTTGCTCGATGATACGCGCCGTCTCGATCGCGCGCTCAAAGCGATGGGCGTGGAATGCGAAGCACGCTACTACGAAGGCGAGCTGCATGCCTTTCACGCCTTGGTCTGGCGGCGCCAAGCACGGCGATGTTGGCGTGAGCAGCACGCATTCTTGGCCCGTGCGCTACAGCATCCTCGCGAGCCGCGACACGAATTCGTCGCGCAGGCCTAGCCGCGGGGCCGTGTCTGAGTATCGCCAGTCTCGGGGGGAAGAACGCCTCGCGGCCGCTGGAACGTCCTGCGGCGCGCAAGCCCGAGCTCGGTTCTGAAGTGCGCCCCTAGCGCCGGCCACACCCCAAGCGATCGATCGGGCTCGCGGCCCTCACCGAGCGCGATGATTTGTCTGTAGAACCAAGCGACCTCGGCCTGACCGTTGAGCGTTCGCAACGACCGCACCGGGCTCGCACGGTCGAAAATCCCCGGCCCCAGACGAAGCTCGTGCTCGGGCGCCGGCAACGCATCGAGCTCGTGGGACAACAAGGATCGAACGAGATCCGGCATCACGCAAAAAGGTCTACCGATGCCGACGACGTCGACCTCGCCCGACGCGACGACCTGGCGCATGACCTCGGGCGTCCGAAAGCCACCGGTGACCATGAGCGGCATGTCGCCCACCGAAGCGCGCATGTCACGAGCGTATTCGAGAAAATAAGCTTCTCGCTTCCGGGTGGTCGCGGCCTTGGGCTCGGCCTCTGCTTTGGCGCGTCCGAGAAGTGCCATTTGCTCGTAGGTCCCACCGGAGATCTCCAGCAAATCAAGCCCACGCTTCGAGAGCCACCCTGCCACCCGGGCCGACTCCTCTTTGGTGAAGCCGCCCTTTTGAAAATCCGCCGAGTTGAGCTTGACCGAGACCGGAAACGCCGCGCCGACCGCCTCGCGCACCGCCTGGTAAGTCTCGAGGAGAAACCGCGCCCGATTTTCGAGAGAGCCACCCCACTCGTCGGTGCGGCGGTTGGCTCGAGGCGAGAGGAACTGGCTCGACAGGTAGCCGTGCGCGGAGTGGATCTGCACGCCCGTAAAACCGCACGCTTGGGCCACGCGCGCCACTTCGGCAAAGCGACCGATGATCTCGCGAATCTCATGCACCTCGAGCGCCCGCGGCCGTGCGATGAGCCCCATCATCCCCCGCAACTTTTCCGAGGAAGCCGACACCGGATGGCTGCTCGACATTCGGGTGCACTGGCGCCCAGGATGATTGATCTGCATCCAGAGCTCATTGCCACCGGACGTGCCCGCTGCGCTCCAGGCCCGAAGCGCGTCGTGCCCGCCATTGTCGTCGATGACGACGTTGCCCGGGCGCTCCAAGTAACGGCGGTCGACCATCACGTTGCCGGTGATGTGCAGCGCGGCCCCTCCGAGCGACCAGCGACGATAGAGGGTGGCTAGTCGCTCGGTGGCTTGGTCGTGTGCATCCGCCAAACCCTCGGTCATGGCGGCTTTGGCGATACGGTTTCGGAGCACGACGCCGCAGGGCAGCGCCAGTGGCTGGGCGAGTGGATCCATGACGTCCGGAGTCTAGAGCGATCGGGCAAAGATGCGAGCTCGGGCTCAGCGCTTGTCCGAGCCGCCCAAGAGCACGTTCATCAGCGGGCTTCCATCGACCTTGGCATCCTTGACCAGCGTATCGAGAAGTTGCTTTCCGAGCCGTGCCAAGTCGAGCAGCTCGCGCACCCGCTCCTGCTGAAACTGCGCTCTGCGCCGCGAGTCGGGGTCCCTAGCCTTTTCCTTCAAGAAGTCGATGGCGTCTTCCATGACGTCGATGGCATCGAGGACCTCGACCCGCTCCCGCTCGTTGAAGACCCTGGAAATCATTTTCCAGAAGTTTCCCTCCGCGGCGTAGTGATCGCGGCGCTCGCCCTGAAGCCAGACCTTCTTGACGACGCCCCAGCGCATCAGCTCGTTGAGGGTCATGGAAACGGCGCCGCTGCTCAGTTGGAGCTTGTCTTGAATCTCGGGCGCGCTCAGCGGACGAGCGGAGAGGTACAAGACAGACCAAAGCCGCCCCATGTTGCGTTTGAAGCCCCAAAACTCGATCAAGCGTCCAATCGAATCGCTGACCAGGACCTCACTTTGCCAGAGCTCCTCGTCTTCGGTTCCCACGACATCGCCCTAGCCCGAAGGCCGACGCTTGACCAGCCGCCCCTGCGCATGAAAGCTCTCCCGCATGGAACGACCTACGCTCGAGGCCATGCTCGAAGCAGCGATCGGGGTGGCACGCAAGGGCGACGTGTACACCGTCGCCGAGGATCACGGGATGTCCGTGTACATCGGCGAGCCCGGGCAGGCCATGGAGGTATCCGAGGTCGTGGAGCTCAAGCTTCACGACGCGTTTTGCGAGGCCACCTCGCGAGAGCACCACGCCGTGTATTTGTTGGAGTACAGGAGCCTACACGGCCTTTGCTTGCGGCCTCCGAGCGGAGGCGGCGCGAGACGAGCCGGCTTCAGCTGAATCGCGCCGGTCTCGTGGCTGCCTCGCCGTTTTGACGTAGGATGGTGGTGGGGAGTCAAGAATGTCTGCGCGAATTCTCGTTTGCGACGACGAAGCCAGCCTTCG
>JASFKY010000288.1:0-5130 GCA_050118395.1 Myxococcales bacterium
GTAGGGGGCATGCTGCAGCTCCAGATATCCGACCACGTGAGTGTCGAACATCGCTTCACCACCAAACTCCTCCAGCAAGTTGAAGACGACGTGAGGTTTGAATTGCTCGATCGCTTTTCGCAGCGGCGTGAGCTCGTAGCCCAAGCCGACCATCAGGACCTCGTGCCCCAGGAAACGCAATGACTCGCGGACGTCGAACTCGGTTTGAAAAAGAGCCACTTGCGTCGGAGAAAGCTGGCTGATGTCTTCGGGCGGGATGAGATTCTCGTGGCAAAGGACGATGATTCGCTTTCGCTTCACAGTGGATGCCATGTGTCCCGCCGGTGCAGAAGGTGTACGGTGTGCACGGTCAACATGATGGCAAAGTCGAGCTTCGTCTGACGCTCGCCCTTGGTGAGCCGCAGCCTCAGCTCGCGGCACCGTCCGATGATATCACGGAGTACTTGATCGACGGTGAACTGATATTCGCCCGTGAAAAGAGCAATTTGCTCGCGGATTTGCCGCCGATTTCGACGCAGGAACGACGCGGCGGTCTCATGGTTCCGGTACCGAGAGGAATCGCTGAAGATCTTGAACAGATCTCGGTCGTACTCCTCGCTGAAGCCTGGAGTGTAATGGGCCTGGCGGCGCTCGTAATGGGTGCGCAGGGTGTAGCGAAGTTGGGACAGCGCATAGGGTCGAGCGCGGCTTCGCACCGAAGGGGCCTCGTCTGACAGCTCCGATGCCAGCTCGTCGACGTACTTCAACTTACGGAGCGCCCCCCATCCTCGATACTGCTTGCGCCACTGAGAGCGCGGCGCGAGCCACACCGCAAAGGTCTCAGCGAAGTCCTCGACCGGATGGGCCTGCGCGTACCAGCCATCGAGATGCTGGACGAAGCTCTTGCTGATTGGATTGGGTCGGTAGAACTCGGGATATCGATCGGTGGCATGCCCGAAAGCCCGCTGCCAACGCTTCCTTCGCTGCAGGTTGTAGGCGTGCTGCAACGCATGCCCCGCTTCGTGGCGCAACAGTCGCATGCACTCGGCACGAGTCCCGCCCTCGACTTCGAACATCATGTGCCGTTCGAGGCGCATGAGACGTGGATGCGCGAGGTAGAAAGGAAGGCCGATCCCGGGAATTCCATCGGGCGAGCACCATTCGTCGGCCAGCCATGCATGAGGCCGGAAGCGGCGCAGGCCTCGGGCTCGGAGCTCTTCGTGCAGGCGTTCGATACAGGTTTCCAGCCAAGTATCGGAGATACGGAGGCCCAGATCACACAAACGAACGTCGAGCAGCTCCTCGGTTGGCAGGGTTTTCCAAGCGACGGCCAAGACGCATCCACCTTGAAGGATCTAGCGGCTCACGACAACCGATGCGGTGTCTGTCGCCCGGTCATCGACTGCTCACCAAGGCAGGCGCTCGCCGTTGGCGTGCCAGAACCCGCCCGAGGTCGCGAGCGTCAGCTCGTTCATGCGGGCGATCAGGCCCTGCGCCGCCTCCTCCGGTGGGATGCCGTGACGGCCCGTCATACGTGTGGCAACCATTCCCGGATGCAGCACGGCAACCGAGATCTTGGCGGTCCGGAGGTCGTGGGCGAGATTGACGGCAGCCATGTTCAACGCTGCCTTCGACATCCGATAGCCGTAATAACCGCCCGATTGATTGTCGCCGATCGAGCCCATCCGACTGGTCACGAAAACGGCCTTGGAGCCTGGTTGCAAGTGGTGCCTGAGTGCGGACAGCACCAAGAGAGGGCCCAGCGTATTGACCTCGATTTGCTTTCGAATCGCGTCGAAGTCGAGATCGGGAAACTGTTCGTCGAGCATGATGCCCGCATTGTTGATGAGGACGTCGACGTTCGTCTCGCCGAGATCGCGGGACACCCTCTCGAGTGCCTCTCGATCCGTCACGTCGACGTTTTCGAAAACGCGAACGCCCAGGTCCCGTAGCTCACTGCTTGCCGTTCTGCACAGCGCGATCACCGTATCGCCCCGGGCGCTCAACTGCCGGGCGAGCTCCAGACCGATCCCTCGATTTGCTCCTGTGATGAGAACAGTACCCATGGTTTTTCCTCCACTGAGGATCCTAGAGCAACGGCATCATTGTCCAGCCCTTTTTTACCGGAGGGGCACACACAGGCGTTCCCCGTCTATCAGCTCGCAGCCAAAGCCAGCGGCGACGTCGCAGTCGACATCGACGACGCATCGCTCGATGCAAATTCGCGAGGTGACGGGTCCGCCCAAGATGACGTGGTCAACGCACGCTCCGGGAAGACCATTGAATTCGGAGATTGGACAATCGAGGTCATCGAAGCATCCCACCGTGCAAATCGCGTTGACGTAGTCGGTATAGCGATCGGCGGGCACCGCAAGCTCTTCGCAATAACGCCCAGCAAAGCAATCGACGTCCGAGTAGCAAGTTTCGTATATGATCGACTTGGGCGGCGGATCGTAGAAGTCGTCATAGTCTCCGACGAACACGCATCCGGAGAAGAGCAAAGCAAAAAACGACGCGATCCATGTCGAGCGTGAAGGGATTCCAAGCATGGTGAACGTCTCCTCGATGGATAGACGTTCGACCCTGCCTTCGATTCATTTACCCGCAATGAAGCGACGAAAACAGCCTAGATCGTGATGTGAACCACGTGGCCCTCGTAAGCCCCGATGCCTTTATCGACCTTTTCGCCCAGGTTTTTCGCCAACACGACCAACGCCCGCGCGATGGCCAGCTCGTCTCCGATCATGGGTCGATCGGGGTCATCGGGATTGCGACGCGCTTTGCCCATGCCAACGAGCTCTTCGCCACCTATCGCGAGGCGCGCCGTTGCGTCCGTGACTTGACCCTGCTCGACGACCTCGACGTCCACGGTGAATCTTTTGGTTCCTGACATCGGCCACCTCCTCGAATGAGAACTCAGGATAGGGGAACTACGCCTCGCTCGTCCAGGTCGCGAAACGCAGACGAATTGAGGCGATCCACGAGTGAGCCAGTTCCGTGGATCCTCGGGGCGTGCGTGCCTGATTCCCACGTGCCAGGGTTGCGGCGGTCCAGGCCGAGAGGGAGTCGTGTCATGCGCTCATTGAGCACCACAGTCATTTTCATCGTCGTGATCCTTCAAGTTGCGGCGTGCAACTCCGGAGAGCAGTGGACCGTCGATGCCGGTGCGTTGAAGCTTCGCGTCACCGAATCGCCCTGGAACATGGCGTTCTACGACGTGGATGGAAAAGCGGTGTTGATCGAGCACGGCGGCACGGGGAGTGCTCCCACCGGAAGCGTGGCCTTGCATTTGGGTCCGCCGCCTGCTGGCGACGGCCAACAGCCCGCGTTGCCTCCGCTTCATGATGGTGAGCCCGCAACGCCTCCCGACCGCGACAGTGGTTGGGTTCACGCAGTCGCCGTCGAGTCGTCCACATACGAGGGCGATTCCTATGTGGCCACCCTCCTCACCTCGGATCCGGATCGAAAGATGAGGCTCGTTGCCGCTCCGCAAGCCGATGGCGTCATCGAGATCACGGTCAAACCTCTCGAATCCAATGGGGTTCAGGCACTCGGAATCGGTTTCGTGGCGGTTCAAGACGAGCGCTTCGTGGGCTTTGGGGAGCGAAGCAACGCAGTCAACCAGGCGGGCTGGGCGCTCGAGCACTACGTGGCCGACGGGCCGTACTACGACGAGGCCGAATACATCATCATGGGCGCGTTGCTTCCCGAATGGGGCACGAGGTGGCGACCGGATACCACCTATTTTCCGATTCCATGGCTGCTGTCCTCGCGCGGGTACGGCGTGCTCATCGACAACGACGAAATGAGCTACCACCGGGTGGGCTCCGAGGATCCGGAGGCTTGGAGTCTCGAGGTCGAAGCCACGGAGCTACGCTTTCGCGTGTTCGGTGGGCCCACGCCCGCGCAGGCGTTGGACCGCTATACCGAAGCCGTGGGCCGGCAGCCGGATGGGTACGCGCCCTGGTTCTTTGGGCCGTGGTTGCAAACCGAAACCAATGCCCAAATCGAAGAAGCTCGTTTGGCGGACGTGCCGACTTCGCTCAATGCGACGTATCTGCACTATTTGCCGTGCGGATCCCAACGGGGAAAAGAGCAAGATCAAGAGGACAACACCGCAACCAATCATGCCATGGGAGTTGCAATACATACCTATTTCAATCCCATGATTTGCCGTTCCTACGAGCCCGTGTTTAGCGACTCGGAGGCGCAGGGTGCGCTCATCGAAGATGCCGACGCACAGACTTACATTTACGACTACTGCAGCAACGTGGGAAGTTGTTTCGAGGTTAGCCAGTTCGATTTTGCTTCCGAAAATGGCGTTTCGGCGTACAAGTCTCTCACCGACGAGGCCATATCGCACGGCTACGATGGGTGGATGGAGGACTTCGGCGAGTACACTCCGCTCGATGCAGTCTCCGCAAACGGCGCGACGGGCACGGAGTTTCACAACCGTTACGTCCGCGACTATCATTGCGGCGTCTACGAAGCGACGGTCGACGCGGGCAAACCCCTGGCGCGTTTCACGCGATCCGGGTGGACCGGTTCCCCCGCTTGCACTCCCATCGTGTGGGGTGGTGATCCGACATCGGGATGGGACTACGATGGGCTGCAGTCCTCGATTTACCGAGCGCTTTCCATGGGCACCTCGGGGGTTGCCATTTGGGGCTCGGACATCGGAGGCTTTTTTCAAATCGCCCGCCAGCTTTCCGACGAGCTGTTTGACCGATGGATCGCCTATGGAGGCCTGTCGGTCGTGATGCGAAGCGAAAAGAACGGTGTGCAGGTTCCGGAGTACGACCGCCCCCAACCCTGGGACCCAGCCCATCAACCGGTTTGGCGTCTGTACGCCAAGCTCCACACGCAGCTCTACCCCTACCTGCAGGCTGCCGCCGAAACCTATTACTCCACGGGAATGCCGATCATGCGCCATCACGTCTTGACGCATCCCGACGATGCCGAAGCGACCGCACGCGATGATCAATACATGTTTGGGCCGGACATCCTGGTCGCGCCCGTCTACCGGGAGGGTGCCTCCGATCGTGAGCTCTATCTGCCGGAAGGCCGCTGGGTCGAGTGGTGGCGAACGGTGAGCTATGGCGACCAAGCAGGAACTTTCAGCATGACGTCCCAGGAGCTTCAGGAAGGGGG
>JASFKY010000289.1:0-5109 GCA_050118395.1 Myxococcales bacterium
TCGTGGCAGCGCACCCCAATTGCGAAACCTGTGGCATCGTCCTCGTTGGAGTCGAAAGCCCGATGACCATCGCGACCATCACCTTGAATCCCTGCGTCGACAAGACTTTCGCAGTCGATCGTGTCGTGCCCGACCGAAAGCTGCGAGCCCGCGGCATACGCTTGTACCCGGGCGGGGGCGGCATCAATGTCGCCCGCGCGGTGCACCGCTTGGGCGGGCAGGTGAACGCTCTGTGGAGCTGCGGCGGATGTTCGGGAGAGGTGCTCCTCGAGTTGCTTCAAGCAGAGGGTGTAGCCAACCAACCCGTTCGCATCGAAGACCACACCCGCGAAAATCTCATCATCCGTGATGATTCGAGCGGGCAACAATACCGCTTCGGCATGCCCGGTCCCGCCTTCACGACCGAAGAACGCGACGAGTGGATCAGGCGCCTGAGCCACTGGCCGGAGCCGCCGCGATTCGTCGTGTTTAGTGGAAGCTTGCCTCCAGGCGCGCCGCTCGATTGGTATGAGGATCTGCTGCGAAGCGTCCCGGTGGAGTCTCACATCGTCGTCGACACCAAGCAGGCCGCGCTGTCGAAGGCCCTCGACGTCGGCGTCTATTTGGCGAAGCCCAATATACATGAGCTCGAAGAAGTAGTGGGCTGCGAGCTTCACCACGACGACCAAATCGTCGAAGCGGCAAAGGAAATGATCGAACACAATCAGGTCGAGGTCTTGCTGATTTCACTTGGAAGAGGCGGCGCGATCGTCGTCACCGCGGACGAGGTCGACCGGCTTCATGCCCCGGCCGTCAAGATCCGGAGCAAGGTGGGCGCGGGTGACAGCATGGTGGGTGGGCTGCTATTTGCGCTCGATAGGGGACTTTCCCTGAAGAACGCCACGAGGATGGCCGTCGCTGCTGGCGCTGCAGCCGTCATGAGTGAAGGCACCGACCTATGTCGTCGCGAGGATGTCGAGCATCTGTACGCCTGCACGCAGGAGCGCGGAGACGCTGCGGAATGCTCCTGAGGGGGCGCTCCGTGGCATTCTGCCCCAGGTGGGGAAGACGCAAGCGTCGATCAGTCGCTCGTCTCGGTCTTGCGAAACATCATTCGATTGTGCAGATCGGTGCTTGCGAGAAGCCCGAGAATCTCACCTCCTCGGACGACAGGGATTACGCCTCGGCGCGCGATCTCGGCCAAGCCGTCCAATACCGGGTCATCCGGCGATAACGACTCGACCTCGGAGGCGGGCGTCATGATCTCGCGAACCGGAGTACGATCCCGCTCATCGGCCGGCACTGATTTGGCATCGCTGGCTGAAACCATGCCCACGAAGCGACCATCTTCACTGACCGGGAAGAAGCGCTGTTCGAGCTCGAAAACGTAGTCGTCGATGAACGAATGGACGCTGATTTGGGGCGGGACCTTGGCGATCTGAGAGCGCATGAGTTGGCCTGCGGTGACCTTTTCGAGTGACTGTCGCAATAGCAAGTGCTGGTAGCTACCTTGCGCAGCGCTACGCAAGAACCAACCGATCAACACCAGCCAGAATCCGGGTACGACCCCGCTACCAAATACGGGCACCTGAAAGCCGAATATCATGGCAACTCCAGAGACCATCAGCAGGAGCCCGAAAAACCGCCCGACCCCACTGGCCCAAAAGGTGGCTCGTTTGAGGTCCCCAGTTGCCCACCACAGGATCGAACGAAGCACGCGTCCTCCGTCCAGTGGAAATCCCGGAATCATGTTGAAGAAGCCGAGCAAGACGTTGATGGGCCCGAGCCACAAGAGAATCGTGGCGAAAGGCCCGACCTCGGACATTCCTTTTTCGGGCTGTGTCATCAACAAGTGGGTGGTTTCCGAACCGAGGGAGGCATAGGCACCTGCAGTCGCCGCTATGCCGATCACGATGCTGGTGATGGGCCCGACGATGGCCATGAGTAGCTCGGCCTTTGGCGAAGAGGGCTCACCCTCCATATGAGCCATGCCACCGAACATGAACAACGTAATGCGGTGAACCGGGATCCCCTGAGCCCGGGCGACCAGGGCGTGAGACATCTCGTGCGCAAGCACGGATAAAAAGAACAATACGGCTGCTGCGGCCGCCACGGCCCAAGTGGACGCCACCGCCCACTGGGGATGCCAGTGCGGAAACAGGCTTCCGCCGAGGCTGAAGAGAACCAGCCCGAAAATGATCAGCAGGCTCCAGTCCGCAACGACCTGGACGCCGAAGTACCGGCCTAGAGGAACTCCTGAAAACAATCCCTCACGACGTGATCGAGTTTCCTGCCCTTGTGTTTTGTCCATATGCACTCACTAGCTTTCGTCTTCGACTTCGCTGCGCAGACGGCGAAGGCGCCGCTTGAGCGCGAAGCCGGTTTCTCGGAGCTCGCTCACCGACTCCAAGGACGCGTCCTCGACCGCACGACGAAATCGCTCGACCTCGCGCTCTATCTCGATCCATGCAGGCTGCAGCTGTCTGCTCGCGGTGCCGATCCGGTCGCGAATGCCGTCGGACAGATGCTGAACGTCCCGAGCCAACTCACCGAGCTCCCTCATGGCGGTCTCGGTCATGGAGGCGTTGCTGCGCTTCGATTGCAGTCGCGATGGGTCGGCCTTGGGATCGTTGCTCATGTTTCTTTCCTTTTTGCCGACGGTCGTCGAGTGCAACTGGCTCAAGCAGCTTTCGTGCCAGAAAATACATAGCTCACACTCCTCTCCAGCCTCTGGGGTGGGGCAAAACGTCTCACCCTCATTCAGCCCATCCCAGAATGGCTCCTTTTTGCGGCTCTGCTCAATCTGGCACAGCCGATGCAACGTCATTGGGGCATGCTGATGGATTGGCTACGACACAAGGCTGCAGAGCTGAGGGCAAAGGTGGGGCGCCCCTCCGCCGAGTCTGAGACGCAAGAGTCACGGAGGGCGCCCGACACGCGAAAGGTAGATCGCGTCACTGAAGCGGGTGAGGAGTCTTTCCCAGCGAGCGATCCGCCCTCATTCACACCCGAGAAATCGACTTGAGCTGGAAACCCTCCAAAGGCGGACCGAACGCGTCTGGGTACGAAAACCCGATCGAGCCCGTGGAGCTCGATGAATGGTTCGAGTCTTTGCGCGACATTTCGGTCCGCTATGGCTCTGCAGAAGTCGGAGATCTCGTCTCGCGTTTGCAATCGGAAGCGACGAAGCTGGGTGCGCCGACCGATTCGATGGCGATGAGCTCGCCCTATGTGAATACGATTCATCATTCGGAGGAGCCGAAATACCCGGGCGATCGATCCATGGAGCGGCGCCTCAAGAGCATCATTCGGTGGAACGCCATGGCCATGGTCGTGCAAGCCAACCGAGAGCACGATGGCATCGGCGGTCACATCTCGACCTTTGCATCCGCGGCTACACTCTTCGAGGTAGGATTCAATCACTTCTTTCGAGCACCGCACGGCGACCACCCGGGCGACATCGTCTATTTGCAAGGCCACGCTTCCCCGGGCGTGTATGCACGCGCCTTTCTCGAGGGTCGACTCGACGAGGCGCACCTGCATCGCTTTCGAAGGGAAACCGGAAACGAACCTGGCTTGTCCTCGTATCCCCATCCCTGGCTCATGCCTTGCTTCTGGTTGTTTCCGAGCGTTTCCATGGGTCTGTCGCCGATCATGGCGATCTACCAGGCCCGCTTCCTGCACTACCTTCGCGATCGGGGTATCGCCGACACCTCCGAGATGCACGTTTGGTGCTTCATCGGGGACGGCGAATGCGACGAGCCCGAGACGCTCGGGTCGATTTCGCTGGCAGCGCGGGAGCGGCTCGACAACTTGACGTTCGTCGTCAACTGCAATCTTCAAAGGCTCGACGGGCCAGTTCGCGGCAACGGAAAGATCATCCAAGAGTTGGAAACCGTTTTCACCGGGGCCGGCTGGAATGCCATCAAGGTGATATGGGGCTCGCCTTGGGATCCTCTGCTGGACGCCGACGATGAAGGACTGTTGGTGCAGCGGATGAATGAAACCGTCGACGGTGAGTACCAAAAATACAGCGTGGAGAGCGGCGCCTACATCCGAAAGCACTTCTTTGGCACCTCCGACCGGCTTTTGAAAATGGTCGAGCATCTTTCGGACGAGGACCTCGAGAACCTTTCCCGAGGGGGTCACGACCCGCAGAAGGTGCATGCCGCGTACCGTGCTGCGCTCGACCATCGGGGCGCGCCAAGCGTGATCTTGGCGAAAACCGTCAAAGGCTATGGTCTGGGCGAAGCCGGCGAGGGTCGAAACATCACCCACCAGCAAAAGAAGCTCAACGAAGAGGAGCTGCGTCACTTTCGAAGCCGGTTCGACGTTCCGATCGAAGAGAAGGACGTGGGAAGCGCGCCGTTTTACCGACCCCCCGACGACAGCGACGAGATCCGGTACTTACGCGAACGCCGTGACGCATTGGGGGGTCCCTTTCCGCAACGCGTCGAGGCTGCGCCGAGCTTGGAGGCGCCGGGCGGCGACGTGTTCGAGGAGTTCTTCGAGGGCAGTGGCGATCGGGAGGTCGCGACGACCATGGCGTTCGTACGGATGCTCGGCAGGTTGCTTCGTGACGAGAAGGTCGGGGATCGCATCGTTCCCATCGTGCCCGATGAGGCGCGAACCTTCGGCCTAGATGCCTTGTTCCGCAGACACGGCATCTATTCCCGCGTAGGGCAGCTGTACGAGCCGGTCGATCAGGGCGCTTTGCTCTCCTATCGCGAAGCCAAAGACGGAAAAATCTTGGAGGAGGGCATTACCGAAGCTGGCTCTCTATCCTCTCTCATCGCGGCAGGCACGTCTTACGCGACCCTGGGGACCCAAATGGTTCCATTTTTCGTGTTCTATTCGATGTTCGGCTTCCAACGCATCGGTGACTTGATTTGGGCGGCGGCAGACGCGAGAGCGCGCGGGTTCCTTCTAGGGGCGACCGCAGGGCGCACCACGCTTGCAGGAGAGGGACTACAGCATCAGGACGGCCACAGCCACTTGGTGGCATCACACGTTCCGAATGTCGTGGCTTACGACCCTGCTTACGCGTACGAGATCGCGATCATCGTGCGCGACGGCTTTCGCCGGATGTTCCAGGAGCAGGAAGCGGTTCTCTACTACATCACGCTTTAC
>JASFKY010000290.1:0-5097 GCA_050118395.1 Myxococcales bacterium
CGACATCTTGGGCACGGCGTGAGCCGAGCTCGGCATGAGCCATGCGCATGCGCATAGTGAGAGCAGGGAGATGGTCGCGATAGGTTTGTTCATCTGTGGTGATCCGCTCTGGGCTCTCGACGCCCGGGGTCATGCAGGGAACAGGTACTCCTTGCCGTCGAGGACGAACTTCTTGTCCATGATGCGCGGCCACATCGGCTTGGTCTTGAGCTTGTCCTTTTGCCACTGCTCGTGCTCGCTCTTGAGCTTCTCGTAGAGCTCGGGCATCTGTTCCTTGAGGTTGATCTTTTCCGAGATGTCGGTGTCGAGGTTGTAGAGCTCGGCCCAGCCGTCGCGGGTGCTGAGGATGAGCTTGTAGTCGCCATCTCGAATCGCCCAGATGTGATCGGCGCGCCAAAAGAGGACGTCATGAGGGCGCTCCTCGACGTTCCCGTTGACGTAGGGCACCAGATCGACGCCGTCGTATTCGCGGTCGCTCGGCAGTACGCCGCCTGCCGCGGCGACCGATGTTGCAAAGATGTCGGTGGCCGAAACCGGGTGCTCGTAGCGGACGCCGGCTGGAACCTTTCCCTTCCACTTCATCATGAAAGGCACCCGAATGCCGCCCTCGAATTGGGTGAGCTTGCCACCCTTGAGCGGCCCGTTGTCCGTAGCGCCGGTATAAGACGCGCCGCCGTTGTCACTCAAAAAGAAGATAAGCGTGTCGTCTTCGATGCCGAGGTCTTTGATCTTCTGGTGAATCGCCCCGATGGCATCATCGAGCGCGGAGATCATCGCGTAATAGACGCGATGATTCTCGTCTTGAACGTAAGGGTACTGGCAATAGTACTCCACGGGCGCCTGAAACGGCACATGGGGTGCGTTGAAGGCGCCGTAGATGAAGAACGGCTCGTCCTTGTGCTCTTCCATGTACTGGATGATCTCGTCTCGGAAGGCGTAGGTGAGATAGCGATCTTCGGTGATTTCTTTCTCGTTTCGCAGGATGGCGGCCTCGTCTTTGCGGCCGGTCTTCCACTGGTGTTGCGCGCTGAACGATTTGTGCTCGTGGTTGATGACGCCCGACCAGTTCTTTTTCGGAGTGTAGAGGGACGAAGCCCCATAGAATCCGTACTGATAGTCGAAGCCGCGCGCCATCGGGAGTTGGGTGCGGTGCACGCCGAGGTGCCATTTGCCGATCAGCGCGGTCTGATAATCATACTTCTTGAGAATCTCCGAAAGCATGATCTCGGATGGAGGCACGCCCTGTTTGTGTACCTGCCACTCCGAGGGAAATGAAGGCTTGGCTTTGACCACGAACTCGCCCGTGTTGACCAGCCATCGTCCGGAGATGTACTCGACGTAGTTGGTCGGGTAGAATTCCATGATCTGCGTCTCGAATCCGTATCGGTTCTGGACGCGGCCGGTCATGAGCCCCGCACGCGCAGGCGCACAGGTGGGCGCGGTGGCGTACCCCTCTTCGAACACGACGCCTTCGGCGCCGAGCTGATCGATGTTGGGGGTGGACATGTGCTCGGACCCGTAGGCGCTCACCTCGTACGGACCCAGGTCATCGGCCACCAGGAGGATGATGTTGGGCTGGCGCGCTTCCTCGACCGGAAGCGGCGCCTCCATGAAGGCCTCTTTGCTGTCCTCCATGCTCTGGTTCCACTTGATCCGCCATTTGATGCGGGTGATGGAACAGCTGAGCAGTAGCAGGCCGAGGCCGATGAAAACCAACGCACGCAAGTAGCGAAATTTCATGGCTCCGGCCCTGAGCTAACGCGACCGCCTTCCAAATGGCAAATGCAAAAAATTCGTCGTCCCGCGCCCCGTAATTTCAAGCGTCCTGGTGCGTCGGGCCGGCCCCCGGCGGTCGTGGACGGGGGGGACGTACCACTCGGCGGCGAGAGCATACCGTTCAACCCCGCTTATCGACCTTCCGCCATTCCGTGCTCGGCGAGCTTTGACACTTTTTCAGGCCAAAGCTCTACTTGTGCGGTGAGTCAGACTCCCGAGGAGCTCAAACCGGGGTTCCCATTTTCACTGGTGAACCGGCTGGACCGTTTGAGCCAGCGAATGATTCCCATCGACGGCAAGCGGGTCATGAAGCTGGCCGAACGGACGACCGGCCTCAGCGATTGGGGGGGCGGAGACTTTCAAAGAAGGCTGGACGCGACCATCGAAGGCCTCAACGTGCTCGACCTCAACACGACCGGGCTGTTTGGTGCCCGGTACGTGCTGAACTGGCATCTCACCAACCGCCTTCGAGTCGTCGATTTCGCAAAGCGTCACCCCGAGCTCGACGATATCGAAATCGAGCGGCCCTTGGTCATCACGGGCTTCTTTCGGACCGGCACGACCTTCCTGCACAACGTCTTGGCTGCCGATCCCAACAACCGCGTGGCCCAGGCGTGGGAGCTCGCTTACCCCGTGGGCCGTCTTGGCGACCCGCTCGGAGACGCGGCATGGAGGCGCGCTCAGGCGAAATTCACCTTCGGTTTCAACCAGGCGGCAATTCCAGATCAGGGCGTTGCACACCACGTCACGGCCGACTCCAACGAAGAGTGCTTCTTCCTTCTCGAAAACGACATGGCGGTGCTCACGTTTTGGGTGGGCTTCGGCGCCTACGACTATGCACGAGACATGCTCGGCTGGGACATGCTGGAGCCTTACCGGTTTCACAAACAGCAGTTGAAGATTCTCAATGTCCAACGTTCGGCCAGCCGCTGGGTTCTCAAGTGCCCGTGGCACATCTGGAACCTCGATGCTTTGATGGCGGTGTATCCCGATGCGCAAATCATCTTCACGCATCGCGACATCACCAAGGCCCTCGCGTCGCACTGCAGCTTGGCCGCGCGCCTGGCGTCCAAAGTCCTGCGGAGCTTGGACGTCCACGAGCTCGGCGCCTTCTGGCTCGACTACACGCGAATCGGGCTCGACAGGGCCATGAAATCCCGTGAAAACATCGCCGAGTCGCAGATCTACGACGTACGCCTGAAGGACATGATGTCGCAACCCATGACGGTGTTGCGCGACATCTATTCTCATTTCGATTTGCAGATCACCGACGAAGTCGCAGGACTGCTCGAGTCCCGAATTGCCGAAAAGCCAACCTCGCAAGAGGGAGACCACGACTATCGAATCGAAGACTTCGGGCTCACGGACGAGCAGGTGCGAGAGACGCTCCGGGCCTACAACGAGCGGTTCGGCGTGTGAGACGCACCCTCGAAGGAGTACTATGCTTGCCCGGTGGGTAGGCACAAAGACTCGTACGATGCGGTGGTGGTTGGCTCGGGTCCGAACGGACTGAGCGCAGCGATTGCACTGGCGCAGTCAGGCGCTTCGGTGCTCGTCATCGAAGCCGCAGACGAAATTGGTGGCGGTACGCGGACGGCCGAGCTCACCTTGCCCGGCTTCCATCACGACGTCTGCTCCGCAGTGCACACGACCGGCATCCTGTCCCCCTTTTTCCGCTCGCTCCCACTTCAAGAGCACGGCCTTCGTTGGATTTCGCCAAAGGCTTCGGTGGCGCATCCGCTCGACGATCGGCCTGCCGTGATGCTCTGGCGCTCCGTCGAGGACACTTGCGCCGGGCTCGGGGCCGATGCGACGGCGTACCATGACCTGGTCACACCCTTCCTTCGCGACTCGGCGGGGTTTTTCGAAGACGTCTTGGCGCCCCTGCGCATTCCGAAGCACCCGGTGACCCTGGCTCGCTTTGGCTGGAAGGCGATGTGGCCCGCCACGTTTTACGCCAACTGGCGCTTTCAGCAGTCCCGGGCCAAAGCGCTGTTTGCGGGCTGCGCCGGCCATAGCATCTTGCCCTTCGACCGGCTGTTCACCGCGGCCCTGGGTCTCATCTTTTGCATCGCGGGTCATGCGGAGCCTTGGCCCGTGGCCGCGGGCGGTTCGCAAGCCATTCCAAGAGCCTTAGGCAGCTTGCTGAAAAGCCTGGGGGGCGAGCTTTGCACCGGGATGCGGGTGAGCTCTCCAAACGAGCTTCCCGCCGCTCGCGCGTACTTGTTCGACACCAGCCCGGATCAACTCGCCGCCATTGCCGGTTCGGTGTTGCCTCGGGGCTACCTCGCGCGGCTCGGCCGATATCGGTACGGCCCTGGAGCGTTCAAGCTCGACTGGGCCTTGGACGGACCCATTCCCTGGAGCGATTCCAATTGCCTCGAGGCCTCCACGGTCCACTTGGGTGGCACTCTGGAAGAAATCGCGTCCGCCGAAGCTGCGGTGGCGCGTGGAAAGCATCCCGAGAGGCCCTACGTGCTCCTGTGCCAGCAGAGCCAATTCGATCCGACTCGAGCGCCCGAGGGAAAGCACACCGGCTACGCGTACTGTCATGTGCCCAATGGCTCCACGGGGGACATGACCGCAGCCATCGAGAACCAGGTGGAACGGTTTGCTCCCGGGTTCCGCGATCGAATCTTGGCGCGACACGAGATGAGCGCCTCGGACTTCGAACGCTACAACCCCAACTACGTGGGTGGTGCCATCACGGGAGGCGCGGCCGACGTGTTCCAGCTTTTCACGAGGCCGGTGGCGCGCTTAGACCCGTACACCACACCCAATCCTCGCGTCTTCATCTGCTCGGCGTCGACCCCTCCTGGAGGCGGGGTTCACGGCATGTGCGGCTACTACGCCGCGAAGAGCGCGCTTCGCAAGATGGATCGCCACGCGCCGGAGCGTCTGGTCAGCCGGTAAACCAGTAGGCCCAGGCGATGAACACCAGCTGGAGGGGGAGCCGCAACCACAAGGCCCATCGCGGAATGGGCTTTTTCGGATCGAGCGACACGTCGTCGGTGAGCATGTAGACGTTGGCTGGGAAGACCGCGATGTAGAGCGCGATCAGACCCCAGGCCGCCCAGACCCGTGTTGCGGGGATCAAGAGCCCGATGCCGCCTAGGATTTCGAAGAACCCGCTCAAGTACACCAGGGTCAGGGGCGCAGGTAGGTATTTTGGCACGATCCGAACGAACGGCTTGGGGCGAACGAAGTGCAGCGTTCCGATCCCCATCATGGCGAGCGCAAGCACCCACAAGGCGACGCATTGGAATGCGGACACGAAACCCCTTTCTCCGGCTAGGCGGTGGGCGGTCTTCCCGTGACTTT
>JASFKY010000291.1:0-5079 GCA_050118395.1 Myxococcales bacterium
AAAGCAGATCGGGGACTATTTTCCAGATTGGATCGCCAAAGTCACAGTCGAGGTAGCGTCCTCGGGCAGCGATCAGGATCTCGTCGTCTGCAACAACACGGCGACCCTGGTTTACTTGGCCAACCAAGCCTGCATTACCCTGCACCCCTGGCTGTCTCGTACCGACCGGCTGGACCACCCCGATCAGTTGGTGGTCGATCTCGACCCACCGAGCGACGATTTCGAAGATGCAAGAGCTGCAGCTTTGGAACTTCGAGAGCTACTCGAAAAGCTCGAGCTCCCTTCATTTCCAAAGCTCACCGGCTCGAGAGGCATTCACGTTCATATTCCTCTCGACCGAAGTGACGACTTCGACGAAGTGCGCGGCATCGCGCGCTCCATGATGAGCGTGCTCGCAGATCGCCATCCTGACACCCTCACCACCGAGCAACGCAAAGACCAACGTGGCAAGCGGCTCTTTTTGGACGTGGGTCGCAACGCGTACGCGCAGACTGCGGTCGCACCCTACGTGGTTCGCGCTCGCGAAGGAGCTCCCGTCGCGGCTCCGGTCACATGGAGCGAGCTCGAAAAGAAGGGGATGGACTCGCGATCCTTCAGTATCGAAAATCTCTTCCGCCGTTTGGGCCAGATCGAGGACCCGTGGAAGGGATGGCGCCGTCACGCTTGCTCGCTGCAGAAAGCCAAGAAGCGGCTCGCAGACTTGGGATCCGGAAGCACCAACTCATGACCATGGGTTTACTGCAGCCAGCCGATTGTGTGCGGCAAAAAATGGACCAGGCCCTCCAGCACACCTGCACTGTAGTTTCCGTTCATGCCCAGGAGTCCGCCCCTGGCCAGGTAAAGTCGTTCCCGGTGTCCGTTTTCCTTGGCGCGAGCAACGGCTTCTTCTCGAACGGAGTCCAAAGCGTTTTTGACCAAGACCGCCTGGAGGCCGCCGGTGAGCGCGGGCAGGTCGTTTCCACTATCGCCTGCGAAGACGGTATGCTCGATGTCGAACCCTTTTCGTTTCATCAAAAATTCGACGGCGTGCTTCTTGGTGGCGCACTTCGGAAGCACATCCAGCAGTCCGACGCTCTTCATCTGGTCGACGCTCCAAATCAAGCTGGCTCGAATGCCCTGGTCATCCAAGCGAGCATGCATGGTGTCGAGTAGATCCTTCGGGTCCATGTCGGCGGGGGCGTAATAGCTGAGCTTGAACACGTTTTGCTTTTCGGATTCCTGCAAACGCAGGGACTCCAGGTCGGCGAACATTTTCTGCAGATCGGCGTGTGTGCGCCCTTGCCAGTCGGTGGCGATTTCATCGGACCATCTCGACCAGAGACGCCAATCCTTTCCCTCGATTTCGTAGATCGTCGTTCCCACGTCACCGACGGCATAGTCGGGTACCGGCAATTCGTACTCTTCGATCGCTTCGACTAGAAGCTCTCGGTGCCTTCCAGTCACGTAAGCAAGCGTGACTTCGGGACGCGCGGCCAAAACGCGAAGCAACGGACGTGCCTCGGGCGATTCCGGCTCGGGGCCGTTGGGGAGGATGGTGCGGTCGAGGTCAGCGCAAAGAAGAATGTCATTCTTCATGATGGTCGATCCGAAACACGCTTTGGCCATCGAGGGCATGTTTCCCGATGATGGCGGCCGCGGCGCTCCAGCCTTGCTCCCGCGTCCCGCCGGGCTCGAGCGATCGGCCGTCGACGAATTCGGGAAAGCTCCAGGGTTTACCGTCCATTTCGAGTGCGTTCGCCTTGTGAATGCCGTTCAAGTGCTTCCGGGCTTTGTCGCGGAGTCCTCTCTTGGCCAGGTCTGCTACGTAGAACCCGGTCAGCATCGGCCACAGCCCTCCGTTGTGATATTCGTATGGCTTGTTCTTGAAGGTGTAGGTGAACATGACCTGTAGCTCCTCCCAGTCCTCGTCGATGGGCTCGATCACGGGATGAAAGGCGGGCAGTAACGGAAGCTCGTCTTTGACCAGCTCTCGTTCGATGTACGCGTCGACGCTCGAGCGCTCGTGCTCGTTGGCTACATCCAGCAGCGACACGAGAATGTTGGCGAACCCGTCGAAGCGGTATCCGTAGCCGCTGGCCGTGAAAGAGGGCATCCAGTAGCACCCCGCACAGTGCGCTTCGGCTGCCTGGCGTCCTTTTTTGAAGAGCACTTCGTGATATGCATCGGATCGCCTCGATTCGTCCTCCAACCAATAGTTGGCCTGAATGAGATGGAACAACCGGCTCGTCCTCTCTTCCAATGCGTGGTCGCTCGATCCATGCACCGCCTTGTGCATCCGGGCCAGGGTCCGCTGCGCCTGCAGATACAAGAGCTGATCGTACAGCACATACCCGTGATTCAGGTATTCATCGGCCCAATCGCCCGTGATCGGGACGTAGATCAGGCCCCGGTCGTTGAACTCCCAGGCGCCTAGCAAGAATCCCACCTTCTCGACGGTCGGGAGGACTCTTTCGATGAAAGTGTCGTCTCCGGTCGCCTGCCAATATTCACCGCAACCGATGACGAACCAGAGGTCGGCATCCACGCGCCCCGTCGTGCCGCCGTAGCTTATCCGATTCGCTGCAGGGTCGACGTTGCTGGGAATCTCGCCGTGGGGACCTTGATGCTCGGCAAGCGTTTCAAAGGTCAGTCGCGCGGTCTCGATGAGAGATTCGTCTTGGGTCAGCAACGCAGCCAGTGAGATGATGGATCCGTCGCGAGCCCAGACACGGTGGTAGTTCGCAGTCTTGCTGGGAGAGGCCAAAAAGCCGTGCTCCGTGCTGCATCTGCCGAGAAGACGGATGGCTTGGTCGTATCCTTCCTCCAGGTTCTGTTCTTCGTCCATGAAACCTCGTCGGTACGCTAGCTTCGCGTGATCTCGTCCAACACGTCGAGCACGCTGTCGGGGTTGAGGGAAATCGAATCGATACCGTGGTCCACCAGGAATCGGGCAAAATCGGGGTAGTCGCTCGGCGCTTGCCCGCAAATGCCGACCTTGCAACCCGTGGCGTGCGCCTTTTCGATGACTTGTGCGATCGCGCGCTGAACGGCTTCGTTGCGCTCGTCGAACAACTCTCCGAGCTCCTCAGAGTCTCGGTCGACCCCAAGCACCAGTTGCGTGAGGTCGTTGCTTCCGATGGAAAAACCATCGAAGCGCTCGGCAAACCGTTCGGCGAGAAACACGTTGGAGGGCACCTCGCACATCATGTAGACCTCTAGCCCCTCCTTGCCCCGCTCGAGGCCGTGCGACCGAAGCGTGTCCAAGACTTTGTCGGCTTCCTCCAGACTTCGAACGAACGGTATCATGACCACCACGTTGTCGAGACCGATCTCCTCCCGAGCACGCTTCACGGCTCGGCACTCCAAGGCAAAACCCTCTTCGTAGCGCTTGCTGTAGTAACGAGAGGCGCCACGAAAGCCCAACATGGGGTTTTCCTCGTCCGGTTCGAACGCCTTGCCCCCGATGAGCGTCGCATACTCGTTGGTCTTGAAGTCGCTCATTCGCACGATCACGGGGTCGGGGTGCTGAGAGGCGGCGATGAGCGCGATTCCACGGGCAAGCTTCTCGACGAAATACTCGGCCTTGTCGGCATAACCGGCGGTGAGCTCCTCGATGCGCTTGCGCGCATCGGCGTCTTCGAGCTCGTCGAAGCGGCATAGGGCCATGGGATGAATTTTGATGATGTCGTTGATGATGAACTCCATGCGGGCAAGCCCAACTCCGTTCACCGGAAGTCGCCACCAGCGCATGGCTGATTCGGGAGCGGCGAGGTTGATCATCAACTGAACCGGAGACTCCGGAAGGTCATCGAGATCGACGTCACGCTCTTCGTATCGCAGCGCGCCTTCGTATACGTGTCCTTCGTGACCTTCTGCACAGCAGACCGTCACCTCCCGTCCATCTTCGAGTTGCTCGGTCGCATGGTCTGTACCCACCACGGCTGGCACTCCAAGCTCGCGGCTCACGATGGCTGCATGGCTCGTACGCCCGCCGTGATCGGTCACGATCGCGGCGGCGCGTTTCATGATGGGGCCCCAGTCCGGATCCGTTCGTTGGGTCACCAGGATGTCGCCGTCTTCAAATCGGCTCATCTCGTTTGGTTCGTGCAGCACCTTGACCGGCCCCGATGCAATGGCCTGACCCACTGCTACGCCGCTCACCAATATCTTGCCCTTCTCTTGGAGCCGATACGTCTTGAGCGCCTTGGTCTGTTTTTGGGACTCGACCGTTTCGGGTCGGGCTTGAACGCAAAATAGCTCGCCCGTCTTGCCGTCTTTGGCCCATTCCATGTCCATGGGCCGCTCGTAGTGCTTCTCGATGGCAACGGCCCAGCGGGCGAGCGTCAGTATCTCCTGATCGTCGAGCACGTACCGCCTGCGCTCGGAAACCGGCGTATCGACCGTCTTGGTGGTCTTTTTGCCGCCCGATGCGTAAACGATCTTCTTTTCCTTGTCTCCTAGGGACTTCGACAGGATGGGCGAGAAAGCCGCGTTTCCAAGCGGCGGTTTGAAGACCTGATATTCGTCTGGATTGACGCTTCCCTGGACTACGGATTCGCCAAGGCCCCAGGAAGCGTTGATCACGACCACATCGGGGAAGCCGGTGTCGGTATCCAGAGAAAACATCACCCCAGCCCCGCCCTTGTCGGACCGAACCATCTTCTGAATACCGATGGACAGCGCCACCTTCGAATGGTCGTAACCCCGATCTTGCCGGTAACTGATCGCGCGATCGGTGAAAAGCGACGCATAGCAATCTCTGCACGCTTCCAGCAGCTCGTCGGCGCCCTGCACGTTGAGGTAGGTTTCTTGCTGACCTGCAAAGCTGGCATCGGGCAAATCTTCGGCCGTGGCGCTGCTTCGGACTGCGACCGAAACCTGTTCTGCTTCGTTGCGACGCGAAAGCTCCTCGTATGCGTCGTGGATGGCCTGCGCGACGTCCTCCGGAAAGGAGCCACGGCGAATCGCGCGGCGGATCTCGGTCCCGACGTCCTGTAGTGAGCGATCTCCTCGCGCCAACGCCGCGGTGAGATCGCGCAGCTCGCGTTGGAGATCGTTGTGTTTCAGGAACGTACGATACGCATCCGCTGTCGTCGCAAA
>JASFKY010000292.1:0-5062 GCA_050118395.1 Myxococcales bacterium
CTTCTGGAAGTTTGACCGAGAAAAGGGTCGCATTGATCCGAGCAAGTCCTTTGCCATGGAGCTTCCCCCGTACATGCAAGATCTTTCCGACGCAGGGAAGCTTGGGAGTGAGGGGTGGGTGTTCATCAACTCCTTCGACACCGAGATGGCTCACGGAGGAACGCTCGAGGGCAATCCACCGCTCGAGTCCGGCGCGTCTCAGAACGACATGGACTACCTTCACGTCATCAATTTGAAGGCCGCCGAAAAGGTCTACAACGACGGTAAGACCAAAGAGATCGCCGGCATGCAGGTGATTCCACTGGATACGGTCGTCGAGGAAGGATTGCTGCATCTGGTGGGCGAGCCTAAGAGCCCGCACGGCGTCGACGTCACTCCAGATGGGAAAGAGCTCGTGGTTTCTGGCAAGCTCGATACGCACGCAACGGTCTATAGCTTCGAAAAGATCAAAGGTCTCATCGATGCAAAGAAGTACGCAGGCAACGATCCCTTCGGCGTTCCGATTCTGCCGTTCGAGGACAGCATTCGAGGCCAGGTCGAGCTAGGGCTCGGTCCCCTTCACACGCAGTACGACGACAAAGGGAACGCCTACACGTCGCTATTCATCGAGTCCGCGGTTGCCAAGTGGTCCCTCAAAGACCTCAAGGTCATCGAAAAGGTCAAGGTGCACTACAACGTCGGTCACATCGTGTCGGCCGAGGGAGACACCGTAAGCCCCGACGGCAAGTACCTGATCGCGATGAACAAGTGGGCGCTCGATCGCTTCAATAAAGTCGGTCCGCTTCTTCCGCAGAACTTTCAACTCATCAACATCAACAGCGATCCCGTGCAGCTGATCTACGACATGCCCCTCCCTCTCGGAGAGCCGCATTACGCTCAGATGATCAAAGCAGACAAGCTGTCGCCCATCGATGTGTACAAGCCTGCAGGCTTCGATGCAGTGACCGATGAGCACAGTCCCAACGCGGTCAAAGCCCAAGAGGAGCGAATCGAGCGCAATGGCAAGGACGTGCACGTGTATATGACGGCGGTTCGAAGCCATTTCACACCGGACATCGTCCGGGTAAAGAAGGGCGACACCGTGCACCTCCACATCACCAACGTGGAGCAAGCCCACGATGCAACCCACGGTTTCACCGTCGGCTCGTACAACGTCCACAGCAGCCTCGAGCCCGGCAAGCACGTCGACATCACGTTCGTCGCGGATAGGGCGGGCACGTTTCCCTTCTACTGCACCGAGTTTTGCTCGGCCCTCCACCTCGAGATGGCGGGCTACTTGTTGGTGGAACCCGGATGATCCCACGCGCCGCAGGTGTCGACCGGGGGCTCTTTGCACCCGGCCGCGCATGCGCGTGCATGTTGAGGGTCCTTTTCGTGGCGGTGGCTGTCGCTGGTTGTGCCCGTGAGGCGGCCCGACGAGTCGAAGAGCAACCGGCCACACCAATACCCGCACCTCCGGACGACTGTATCGCCGTGACTGGGAGCAACCTTCAAGCGTTCGTCGACGGCGCGATCCCTGGAGCATCGCTTTGCTTGCAGCGGGGCGTGTACCATGGCCCGCTGGTGCTCTCCAAGCAGATCGAGATCTGGGGCCCGCGTGACGCCGTGATCAAGTCGTCCGGGCAAGGAACGACGATCCAGATCGAAGCAAACGGCGCCTCGCTCGTTGGCGTGACGGTTGATGGCAGTGGCGGACGTTTCGACACCCTCGATGCAGCCGTGCACGTGGTGGCCGACGACGTGACGGTGCAGGGCTTGCGCGTGGAAAACGCCGTATTTGGAGTGTTGGTGGAAAAAGCCAACCGCGCGCACATCATCGAAAACGTGGTCCAAGGTCCGGACGAAGGTCCATTGGGGCTTCGAGGCGATGGAATCCGTCTTTGGGAGACTCGAGACTCGGAGATTCGTGACAATCAGGTCATCGGATCACGGGACATGGTCGTTTGGTATTCGAGCAACAATCGACTCATCCGCAATACGGTCGTCCGAAGCCGCTACGGAACTCACTTCATGTACAGCCATGGCAACTACGTCGAGGGCAATCGTTACGTCGACAACGTAGTGGGCGTGTTCATCATGTACAGCCGCAATGTGACGCTGCGAGACAATCTGGTGGCTCGTTCTTCGGGTCCTGGTGGCATGGGGCTGGGCATCAAGGAATCGGGCAACTTGACCGTGGTCGGCAACGCCTTCATCGCAAATACCAAGGCGGTGTACATGGACACATCACCGCTCGAGCCCAATGATTTCAATACTTTCGAGGACAATGCGTTCTTCCACTCGGAAGTGGCAGTGCTGATGCACTCGAGTGAAGACCGCAACGCCTTCTTGGGCAACACCTTCGTGAGCAATCACTCTCAGCTGCAGGTCGAGGGCGGTGGAGACGCGCTGCAGGTGCAATGGCTGGGCAATACCTTCGACGACTACCAAGGCTACGACCTCGATCACGACGGGTTTGGCGACATACCATACGAGCTGCGCCGCCTCAGCTCTCAGCTACAAAGTACCTATCCACAGCTCCAGTTCTTTCGTGGCGCCGTGACGCTGGAGCTCCTCGATGCGATCAGCGCTTTGTTTCCGATGATCGAGCCAAAGACCATCTTGATCGATCCTCGACCCAAGATGGCCAGCTTGGAGTGGAAGGGCTTCGATGCGCGTTGAGGCGAAGGCCGTTCGTAAGCGGTTTGGTCGAATCGAGGCGCTTCGCGGTATTGACTTCGAGATTCCGAGCGGCGGAAAAGTTGGGCTAATTGGTCCGAACGCGTCTGGGAAATCCACATTGATTCGAATCATTCTCGGGCTGCTTCGATGCGAGGGGGAGCTCTTGTTGGATGGCGAGAGGAACCAGGAAGCCGAGCTTGCGGACCGCATTGCCTACGTTCCCCAAATTGCGCCGAAGTTCAGCGCTACGGTCGACGAAGTGATCCAGGCTATCACTCGAGTCCGGCAGATTCCGACTGAGGACGTACTATCGTGCGGCAAAGAGGTTGGAATCGATCTCGTTGCGGTACGAAGGCAGGCCTTCGTCAACCTGTCGGGTGGCGCCAAGCAGAAGACTCTGATCTCGCTGGCCCTCGCAAGCCGCGCCTCCTTTTACGTGCTCGACGAGCCGACGGCGAGCCTCGATACTCAGTCGCGAAGGGATCTATTCGAGTTGCTTTCGGAGCGCGCTCGAGATGCCACCCTGATCCTCTGCTCCCATCGACTCGAAGAGATCCGCACACTCGTCGACCGTGTCATGGTGCTCGAAGAGGGACGTCTCGCGTATTTCGGGCCGACCGAGGAGTACCTCGATCAGATGACCCTCAGCACCATCGAGGTCCAGACCAGGGACGGTGTCGATGGCCGCGTTTTGGCCGACCTTGGATTCCATCCAGGCGTGGCCGGCTGGTGGAGTCGAACCGCGACTCGCTCCGAAAAGCTGGAGCTCGTCGGACAGATTGCTCGCGACCTAGGGAGCCAGATCACGAATCTCTTGGTGCGCGATGCGGAGGCTGTGCAACCCGAAGTCCGGAAAGACGACGGCGATGGCGGCTAAGATGATTCGTTGGCTGGTTGCGGTAATCGTCGGAGTCGGTGTTGTCGCCGCGATCGTGCGCCTCAACGAGGCCAAACCCCCGGAAGGCCCAGTTCCCATCGTGTGGGATCGACAAGTGTGCGCGTTCTGCAAGATGCACATTGGTGATCCTCGCTTTGCAGCGCAGTTGCAAACCACGGAGGGCGACGTGCTGAGCTTCGACGACCCGGGCTGCCTGTTCGAGTACGTGCGGTCGCACCAAGCTCCGGTTCATGCCCTCTACTTCCGGGACTACGACGGCAGCGGCTGGCTTTCCGGGGACGAAGTGGGATTCCTGCCGGTGGACGATTCTCCCATGGGATATGGCATTCGCGCCGTCCCCGAGACGACTCCCGGGGCCAAGGACATCGCGTGGGCAAGGAACCATGTCGAAGAGCGCCGTGAACGAGCGGGCGGAGGCTCATGAGCCGTCAGCTTCGATCGTTTTGGGCGGTTGCCCGGCTCGACTTGGCCGAAGTGCTTCGGTCCCGGTGGTTGCTGTTCTGCATCGTGGTGTATGCGGTGTTGGCAGGCGTCTTCTTGTTGGTGGGAATGCGGGAGTCGACGGTTTTTGGCTTCACCGGTACCGACCGGGTGCTCGTCTCCTATGTGCATGCGCTCCTGGTGTTGCTCCCTTTGATGGCCCTGGTCGCGACTGGACAAGTAGTCAATCGGAGTCGAGATGACGGCACGCTCGAGCTGCTGTTCAGCCAACCGATTTCACGTGGTGCATTCTTCAGTGCAATCTCGAGCGTTCGCTTTTTGGTCTTGCTGGTGCCGCTCGCTTTGCTCATGGGGGCGATCGGTCTTTTCGGTCGTTTGGTTTTTGGTCAGCCGATTGCATGGGTATTCATCGGGCACTGTCTGGTTCTATGCGCTGTTCTTATCTGGACATTTTGCGGGTTGGGACTGTGGGTATCGACCACCGTGCAGAATGCCGCGCGCGGGACCATGTATCTCCTCTTGATTTGGGTGGCCGGTATCGCCCTGTTGGACTTCGCCCTTGCCGGAATGATGCTTCAATGGCGCATCGAGCCGAGGGTGGTCTTTCTCTTGGCTGCGCTCAATCCGGTCCAATGCATTCGCATGGCACTGCTTTCATCCGCGGATCCGGAGCTCAGCACACTCGGGCCCGTTGGATTCTATTTGGCCAATCGAATCGGTAGCACGGCGCTCTATGCGCTCGGTGTGGTTTGGCCGATGCTGCTTGGGGCGCTCGCCTGGGCAGCGGGACTTTGGAGGCTACGTCGAGGTGACGTGGTCTAGCGCATGACCGGTTGGAGGAACAAAGATGTCAAACACACTGGACGCGTTCTATCGATTCCTGGATGAGCCGATTTTCCCCTGGGCGCGTGTCGTGCTTGCCCTACTGACGATCTTCGTCGGATTGAGCTTCACGGCGCCGATGTGGCACATCAACATGAAGGCTCCGCAGTATCCCGAGGGTCTCGACCTGTACATCTATTCGTACAAGGTAGATGGGGGCAATGATGGAAACGACGTCCA
>JASFKY010000293.1:0-5060 GCA_050118395.1 Myxococcales bacterium
TACAAGTTGGTTCGCTTCGGCACGGGCTTCATGCGCCTCGCGCTCAAGATGAACACCCCCATCATCCCGTGCGCGTTCATCGGGGGCGAGGAGTCCTTCCCGCAGCTCTTTCACATCAAATGGCTGGCCCGTGTGGTCAAAGGCCCATTCGTGCCCGTCGCCCCACAGCTGGTGTTCTTCCCGCTTCCCGTGGCTTGTCAGGTCTACTACGGGCCACCCATGCACTTCGAGGGGGATGGCTCGGAGCCCGACCAGGTCATCGGCGAATACGTGGATGAAGTGCGCCATGCCATGGAGCGCTTGATCAGCACGGGGCTCGACGCCAGACCGCATCCGTTCATGCTCCAGCGGATGCCCGGGCCCGAAAGAGAGCGGCGTCCATGAAGATCTTGATCACCGGCATCAGTGGCACCCTGGCCCGCGGCGTGGCGTATCGACTCACGCGCAGGGGATACCGAGTCATCGGCATCGATCGGCGGCCATGGCCCGACGTCCCTGAAGGCGTGGAGATGCATCAGGCGGATATTCGAAAACGGCCCGCCGAAGACGTATTCCGAATCTCGAGGCCGGACGCGCTGATTCACATGGCCACGGTCACCCATTTCACGACCGACACCGAGGAGCGTTATCGAATCAATCTGGGCGGCACCCGAAAGCTCTTTGAGTATTGTCACGAGTATGGCGTGAAGCAGGCCGTGTTCGTCGGTCGCCACACCGTCTACGGAGCGACGCCGGATTCCCCCCTCTATCACACCGAGGACGAGCCTCCTCTTGCGGGCGCGGCCTTCAAGGAGCTAGCCGATCTGGTTGCAGCGGACCTCTATGCGGGCAGCGCGCTTTGGAGATGGCCGGAGCTCAACACGGCCGTGCTGCGTCTTTGCTATTTCCTGGGGCCGAGTCATGGAGGCACGCTGGCAAGCTTCCTATCGAAACGCCGTGTGCCACTCGTGCTCGGCTTCGATCCTCTCTACCACCTCATGCACGAGTGGGATGCCGAGGAGGCCATTACGCTGGCCGTCGAAAAGCAGCTTCGCGGTGTCTTCAACGTCGCCGGGCCTCCACCGGTGCCACTATCGACGGTCTGCGAGGCGACGGGCAAGCGTGCAATACCGATTCCGGAGCCCCTGTATCGCTCGGTGCTCGGCCGTTTCGGGTTTCCTTATCTGCCCGACGACGCAATCGCACACGTGAAGTATCCGATCGTCATCGACAACAGAGCATTCGTCGCCGCCACCGGCTTCGAACCTCGCTATACGGCCAAGCAAACAATGGAAGGCTTCCGCTGGAACTGAGCCCGACTACGGGCTCGGCGCGGCCTCGAAGACACCCGCAGCAGCCCGAAACCAAGCCAAACCCAAGCAAGCGTCGGGCAAAAATGACGCTACCACTATCGCCGAATGCGACCGGGTCGACCCCGGTGAGACTGTGAGGGAGCCAGAAGTTTCTTCGCACCCCATCGCGACAGTGCTAATCCTCGCTGCAATGGAACCGCCCCAAGACGCCCTTCCACCGACCCCCGCACCCCCGCAACCCGACGCACGACCACAAGAGCTCGGATTTCCCTTGAGCCGAGAGCGCTTCACCCTCTCCGACCTGCTTTCGAGAGCATCCGAAGCTTGGTCCCGCGATCTGGCTACCTGGGTGCTTGCCGTGTTCCTGTACTGGCTTCTGGGAATCGGCATCCCTGCTTCGCTCGGAATGATGTGGGGCTTCTTTTCGACCATCCAGCAAACCGGCGGGGAGACCGGTCCGGGCTTCGATGCCATCGACGCCTTCGTTCGAGTGGCATTGCAAGTCATTCAGCTGGTGCTCTCGGCCGTATTCACGCTCGGCATGTGGGCCATGGCCGTGCGTGGTCTGCATCGGCACCGAACCACACTGGGCGTGTTGTTCAGCCAGATGTCCAAAATCTGGAAATACATCGTTCAGTCCCTGGTAGTCATGCTTGCCGCCGTCTTGATCGTCTTGCCGGTCATCGTGATCATCTTCCTTGCATTCGTGGGTCCCGTGAGTCTCGACACCCCGATGAGTGAGATCCTCGATGACGCGGGCCGGCCATTCGGTTTCGCCGCATTGGTACTCCTTCCTTTGTACGTGTACCTCACGACGGGAATCGCATTCATGCAGGCGGAGCTGGCCTTCAACGACGACGCGGGACCCATCGAAGCCATCGTCAGCTCTTGGAGGATCGCGCAGGGCAAGCGCTGGCGAATCATCGGCATCGGTCTGGTGTCCGGCTTCATCTTCGTCGGCTCGGCGATGCTTTGCGGCATCGGGCTCTTGTTCGGCGCGCCGTTCGCGTTGCTGCTTTTCGCGGCACTTTACCTGGCGCTTCGGAACGGCGCGGATGTACCGTCACCCAATACCTCGACGACCTTGGGCCGACGGTACTAGGCCCGCCCCGCGGAAATGCTCCCGCAGGGCTTGGGCAGCCGGCTTGAATGCCCGGCCGGTTTGGGTGCCCAGACCTGGAATCGAACCAGGGACACGAGGATTTTCAGTCCACTGCTCTACCAACTGAGCTATCTGGGCCCGGAAAATAGGCGCGGAGCCTAGCCGCCGCCCGGGGCCTGTCAAGCATCAGAGAAAACTTGCGTTTCGATAGGCCTTCAGGATTACAATGTTGGTCGGATGGTCTTGGCGGATGGGAACCGCAGTGGATGATTTGGGCAGCGACTCGTTCCTCGCCTTGTTGAGCGAGGGCGCCAAGGGTCCGAGGCCCAAAGCCGAAGCACTCGAAGCGCTCTCGTTGCGACCCGTATGGCTCGCGACTTGGGAGCCTCAGGCCGAGGGCTTCCGAACCCTGATCAACGCCGGGGGCGAAGAGGCGCTCGCGGTGTTCAGCTCCGAAAAGCAGCTGCGAGCCGCCGCCACTCGATTCGGTTGGGTGGGCGAGGACGGAGCCATTTCCATGCACCGAGCCGTCGGTGGAGACATCCTTCGACATGCCTGGACCCGAGAGTACGCATTCATCGTGGTCGACGTCGGCTCCAATCACGCGCTGGAGTTTGATCGGGACGAGCTGAAACGAATTCTTCGAGACCTCGACAGCACCGGACCTTTTCGCACGTCGAGGCCGCCACCTCCGGTAGGCAAGGCAACTGCCTCGAGCTCCTTTCCACCCCCGGTGGAGCGAATCTCGACCATGTACAGCATGAGCCCGCATCAGGCCGAGCAGCTCGACCGATTGAGCGACCTGCCGACCAAGCCGCACGAGACGGTGCACGAGAGCGAGCCCCCCACCAAGCCAAGGCCGGCCCTGACCGAAGCTACCCGCAAGGCCCGCAAGCACCCGAGCTCCCGGCCGGCGCACAAGCCCAAGAGCGAGCCACCCCTCACGCCGGTCGAAGAAGTGCGCGCAGAGGCGGCACAGCCTGACGATGTCGGCACCTATGGTGCAGCCAGCATCATCGCGCCGTCCGAACGGGGCGCGACCGCGTCACCGAGAGCGACGGAAGAAGAGGACCTCCCGCTCGAAGATTCGAGTCATCCCAAAGCCTCGAGCGCCCCCAAGCTCAACTCGGATGCGCCGACTGCCCCGAGCGCGGTCGGCCTTTCTTCGGCTCACCCGGGCAAGCTGAACCTGCCGCCGATTGGGCCGATCGGCGCCGCGCCGGTCGAGCCTGCGCCGCCTCCGGCTCAGGCGTCCACCACGCCGGCACACGAGCCTCCTGCGCCCGCCGCAAAGCCGGCAAGCGCGGAGGTCGCGCAAGACGGAGCTCGGGCCGAAAAGCCACCGCGCGCGGTGGCCCCTTCAATCGGCGATGGGATCAAGCTCGTCGCGCTTCGCGAGGCCCCCGACGACGCGCTACTGGCGATGCTTGGGGAGGTGATGCGCGGGTACTTCGAAATCGAATGGGCTTCGTATTGCGAGGTGGCGCGACCTGCCGGACCCCCCAGCCCGGCCGTGGCGCTTCGCATCACCGACAGCTACCGCGACAACGTCACAGCCATCATCAAAGATCTGTGTGAGGCGAGCCGAGCCAAGGGCACCGAAATTGACGTCTTGTTGATCGACGGCCACGACATGCTTCGCAAGGCACGTGAAAGCGCTTTCGTCTTTTATCCTTGGAAGCCCAAGCCCTTCCAGGGCTGAAGCGGTCTGCGGCACTCGCCGTGCTAAGAGACCCGAGTGGCCCTCGGCGACGCGCTCCCTCTCGTTCGAAAACCCATTCCCGCATCGGTCGGAAGCCGGTGGGTAGAACGACTCGCAGCAAGCGAGTGCCCGGCGCTCACGACGAGGCGCAAGCGACGCCAGGAGCAGACCGGCGCCAGCCATGATCCCATCGTCTGGGTGGAGGCTTGTGGTTGCAACGTCGTCGATGCCGATGGAAATCGATACGTGGATCTCACCTCGGGCTTCGGAGTGGCTTTCGTGGGACACAGGCACCCCGAGGTCGTGGCCGCCGTCAAAGGGCAGGCCGATCGCCTGATGCACGCGCTTGGCGACTTACACCCCTCCGACGTCAAAATCGAGCTTCTGGAACGCCTGTGCGCGCTGGCGCCCTGGCCCGAGGCACGGGTGATGTTGGCTCTCAGCGGAGCCGACGCGGTGACGGCCGCTTTGAAGACCGCGGTGTTGGCGAGCGGCAAGCCGGGTATCGTCGCCTTCGAAGGCGGGTATCACGGCCTGAGCTACGGCCCACTTTCGGTGTTGGGCTACGATGCGCGCTTTCGCGAGCCGTTCCACGAGCAGCTACACGCCCACGTTCACTTCGCACGGTGGCCCCGAACGGATGAAGAGGTGGTCGAAGCGCTCCAGACGCTCCCCAAAGACTGGAGCCAAATCGGAGCCGTCATCATGGAGCCCATCCAAGGACGGGCCGGGGTACGCGTGCCGCCCGAGGGCTTCGTCCAAGCCCTGGCGGAACGCTGCCGAGCGCGTGGCGCATTGCTCATCGTCGATGAGATCTTCACGGGGATCGGTCGGTGCGGGGCCTGGTGGCGCTCGATTGACACGGGCTTGGTTCCCGACCTGATCTGCGCCGGAAAGGCGCTCGGCGGGGGTCTGCCGGTCAGTGCGTGCCTCGGTCGACGGGACGTCATGGACGCTTGGGGCA
>JASFKY010000294.1:0-5001 GCA_050118395.1 Myxococcales bacterium
GTAAGGGCGCAGCGGGGTTTCACGGGCAGCGTCCACTTGCAACGTTCTTGTTTCTCGGACCGACGGGGGTGGGAAAGACCGAGACGGCGCGCGCGTTGAACGAGCTGTTCTTCATGGGATGTCCGATGACGCGGATCGACATGAGCGAGCTCAGCGAGTCCCACGCGGTGGCCAAGCTCGTTGGCGCTCCACCGGGCTACGTGGGTCACGACACGGGTGGACAGCTCACCGAATCGATCCGACACCGGCCCTATCAGCTCGTCTTGCTGGACGAAATCGAAAAGGCGCACATGGACGTGCTCCAGTCTCTATTGCCGCTGCTCGAAGACGGTCGCCTCACCGATGGAAAGGGCAGGACGGTGGATTGCACCCATACGATCATCGTCATGACCTCGAACCTCGGGGCCGGCGAAACATCGGGTAGTCAGGGCTCGATTGGATTTCGCGCCGATTCCGGCTCGTCCACCGACTCGACCGCCGCCGCAATCGCGGGGGCCCGGCGCGTGCTGCCGCCGGAGCTGTGGAACCGCATCGACGAACCGCTGTTCTTCGGTCCGCTGCAACGCGACGAGGTCGCCGAGATCGCACGACGCATGGCCGACAAGCTCGCTCAGCAACTCTTGCAGCGGCAGGGTGTCGAGCTCAGTGTCCAGCCGAGCGCGATCGACTCGCTTGTCGCGCTTGGTGGCTACGATGCGGCCTTGGGTGCCAGACCGATGCGGCGTGCCATCGGGCGACTGGTCGAAGCGCCACTGGCGGCTTCGATTCTGGCGGGGGACTTCGAGCGCGGAGATCGGATCGTGGCCACCGGTGATTCTGGCGGCATCCGTTTCGAGCGCACCGAGGGCTCGATCGAAGCCGCCGAATGAGACTGAGACCAGCTCAGCGTTTGCCCAGCTCGAGGATCGCTGCGGCGCGCGCTTTCGAGAGGCCGGCGGCGCGCGCGCAACGCACGATCAGGGGAAGCACGGCATCATAGGCGTCGAGCGCGTCCCGCCCTTGCCGCCGTAGGGCCTTGCGATGTGTCGCGACGGTGACACGGTCGCCTCGTGCGATCGGCCCGGTCAGTGCCTCGGGCACGCCAAGACGCTCCACATTGTCGGCGACGGTTCGAAGAAGGCCGCCTACGGCGCGCTCGGCGGCGCGCTGCCCGAATCCGAGGCGAACGAGCAGGCGCACGGAGGCAAAAGCCAGCGCTGCCGTTCCGTTGGCCGCGAGCGCTGCGGCCGCGTGGTAGGCGGGGTCGGAGATTTTGGCGACCACCACGCGGGCCCCACAGGCCGCGGCGATTTGTCGGCTCGCTTCGATCGCACGGCGCGAACCATGGGCGGTAAACGTCGTTCCGCGCAGTGACGGATGACTCCTCTTGCTTGGAAACGACACCAGTGGGTGCATCACCCCCACCGCGGCGCCACGTGCCTTGCAAGCATCCAGCTCACCGATGTCCCGTGCCCCGGCGCAGTGCAAGACGCAGGTCGTAGACCGAACATTTGGCGCGATCGTTTCGGATACCGTCCGTATCGCATCATCAGGGACGGCCAGCACGATCACGTCCGCTGTGCGGACTGCTGACCGGGGGACACGTCGTCCCGCGTCCGCGCTTTGGTGCAAGCCGCTCTCATCGAGACGCTGACGTAGCGCGTTGCCGACTCGTCCACGGCCGATGATGAGGATGTTCACGACGCGTCCGAGTAGAGCCCATTGGCTCGGATGTGCTCGATGACCGCTCTGGGCACGATTCCCGAGACGTCACCCCCATTGCGCAGCCCTCGGCGAACGTCGGTCGAGCTCACGTTGGGGATCGAAATCGGACAGCCCTCGGGCACTGAATAACCTTGTCGCCCTATCACCAGGGGTGGCGCGATGCGGGCCACTTCGTCCCATCGGTACCATCGATCGGTCGTGGCAAGCACGTCTGCTCCGATCAGAAGTCGAAGGACCGTATCGGGGTGCTCGGCTTCGAGGGAGCGAAGCGTGTGGAGGGTTCGACTCGTTCCGCCAAGACGGCGTTCGATGTCGGAGACCTCGACGTCGTGAAAAGGGGCGAAAGCCAATTGGCACATGATCATTCGTTCCTCGAAAGAGGCGCTGTGCTCTTTGTCGAAGGCATGCTTCCAGGTCGGAATGACCCATACCCCGTCGATGTCGGCGGCCGAAAGGGTCCAAGCCACCGAAAGCACGTGCCCCAGGTGCGGCGGATCGAAGCTCCCACCGTACACGGCGATTCGGCGTGTCACGGCGTCACCATGACCTTGGCGCCTCGCCCTTGGATGGGCTCGCTCCACCAGACCTCGCCGGAAAGGTCGATCGCGCGCAACGTCACGCCCCCCGCTTCGCTTTGATCGTCGAGGAGCCCGACATACCCGAAGGAGAGCGGTCCTGGGCTGAAGAAGCAGCGCGGACCAAAGCGTTTGAACATCAGCTCTTTGGCGTCGCCGTACACTACGACGTTCGAATTGATCACGTCCTCCTCGGCGATCAAGGACTTGTGACGCACGATCAGAACGATTCGGTCGTCCATCATCTCCAGGCCACGGATCGGAGGCGCCGGAGCGACCCGAAGCTTTTCCAGGTATCGAGCGCCTCGCAACCTCCGCAACACGTCTTGGATTTCCTCCGGTGACCCGGTCGCGGCGACATCGGCCACACGCTGCTCGATGCTTCGCTCGCCGTCGTGCAGTTGATGCGATGAGATGAAAGCTCCGAGCGCTTCGTCCTCCGCCAGGTAAATCATGGCATCGACTTCGAAATCACAGATCAGCAGCTTGGCTGCTTGTTCCAGCGCGGTGGCGTCTCCGTTCGCAGGTCCGATGAAACCCAGTCGCATGACGTTATTGATCTACACCAGCTTGGGCCCTGGCTTCAAAATGTGCGTCGCTGATGGCAAACTCGATGAGGGCCCAGGCTTCAGGGGTCTCGCGAATGGCTTCGAGCCTGCCGGCGTCGTTTTGCGGAGCGGCGTGGCCGGCCATTTTGAGCAGCGCGTTGGCCGCCGATGGAACGTCTCCAGTGAGCGTCAGGGCCACCCGGTCGCCGAGCTGGCTGATGGCAAAGGGTGCAGAGCGCGTCGAAAATGACGCGTTGCCCCGGAGCTCCAGCACGAGGCTTTCGACTTCGTCGCGCCAGCGCCGGGGGACGGCCTTCAAAAGCTTCTTTCGGAGATCCTGAATCTGCCGCGAGTCCGCACCCTGCTCGCGTCCGCCTTCGTGGCCGCGCAGAAGTGCAAGCAGCGCGACGTCGAGCTCTTCGGGCCGGGCGCGAAGAGCCGGGGCCAGATGCGCTGCGGCCACTTTGAGGGCGCGAGCGAAGAGAAAGACCCGTTCCTCCGGCGTCGTCATGTCTTGCAGATGGCCTCCCACCACCAGGGTGGGTGGGTCCCCGGAGATCGGGATGCATGCGACCGGAGCGATGTAGGTGAGCTTCAGTCGAGGCTCGCCGATGCCCAGGGCCTCTGCGATCGCGCCCGCTTCCTCGACCATGGATCGATGCTCGGACGAAGGTTTGCGTAGCCGCCATGCCCCCGCGTCGAAGGGCAGCAACTTGTCGAACGAATGTTCACACAGCGTGAACAGTCGTCGGACGGTTTGAGGGACCTCGGAAGGAGCCACGATGGAATCGACGACTGGCGCCAGTGGAATCGTCGGCCGTCCGAGAGCCTGAAACTTCGACGTCACGTCGCCTTCGAAAAGCGAGGCTGGGTGGCCCAACGCGATGGCGGCGCTTGCCGCGCAAGAGGCGGGCCCCGGACCATGCCGGCGATGCAGAACGCGAACCAGCGTCGTCCACGAGGCCTCGTCTTTGGGGTTTTCATCGATCGTGGTGCGAAGATCGTTGACCGCGCGATTGAGATGCATGGCCTCGGCTCGCAAATCGTCACGCCTTTCATAAAAATCGGCCAAGGCCAAGACCAAATCCGGGTCGGTCGGTCGTTCGGCGCGCAGCGCTTCGAGCATGGTCTCAGCCTGTTTTGCTTGCCCGGCTTGCTCTACTGCGACGGCAAGCCGAATTCGATAGTCCCGGGCTTGCTCCACGCTGCTTGCGCGGCGCGCCAGTTGATCGAGCAAGCGTGCTGCCTCGAGCGGTTTTCCCGCCGTGGCAAGCACCGATGCGAGGCGATCCAGTGTCTCGACGTGTCCAGGGTCCAGCTCCTGGGCGCGTCGCAGAGAAGCCTCGGCGCGTTCGAGGTCGCCGAGTTGCTCGTGATAAATCTCGCCGAGCTGGATGAACGCCCAGGCTTGGTCTTCGCGTGAACGCTTGAGGCGTGCGATTCGAATGAGCGATTCCGTAACACCCTGCCAATCCTCCGCTTCGCGAAGCGCGTCGACGATCTTGGCGAGCGCAGTGAAGTGTTGCGGATCGAGCTCCAGGGCTTCTCGAAGCGAGTCGATGACTCCGTCTAGATCGCGGTGCGCCCGCCGTTGCTCTGCTTGCTCCAGCAGCAACGAAACCAGCGTGGGCGTGTCCGCTCCTGCGTCGATGCGCGCTTGGATGAGCGAGGCCAGATCCTCTTCCTGCCCACGGCTCTGAAATTGGCTTGCGAGGCGCCTATAGACGTCGAGGTACGTGATGTCGGCCGCGGCTGCGTCCGTCCAGGCGCGGGTTGCGCGTGCATCGTCTCCCACCCGCTCCTCCAGGATCACGGCAGCCTCACGCCACAGCGAGGCAGCGCGCCGACGGCTTTGGGCTCGCTGCGCGGCCTCCACGTATGCCGAGGCGGCTTCCTCCCAGCGCTTGGCCGATTGAAGTAGCCTGGCCTCTTCTTCGAGAGCGAGCGGATGGGATCGCGCATCGTGGAGACGCTCGAGGGCGCCTTCGGTCTGCCCAACGTCTCTGAGCACTGCCGCCTCTTCGAGCAAGAGGGCGCAGCTTCCCTGCTCGTCGGTGAGCGCCCGCCGGAGCGCGCCGAGCGCCGAGACCGCAAGCAAGCCTTCGCGCTTGGCGTAGGCTGCACCCAGGACCAGTCGAGCCAGCCCCAGATCGGCATCGAGGCGCTCGTCGATG
>JASFKY010000295.1:0-4980 GCA_050118395.1 Myxococcales bacterium
TTTTCTCGCGGCTCATGATGAGGACCTCTGCTTCTGACGTTGTCTGTATTGCTCTCGGAAGCTCTCCTTGGCCGGCTTCGGCATCTCGCGCTGTTTGCCCCATTCGTTCGCCCGGTTGTAGAGCATGAACCGCGGCATGATCTTGATGAGCTTCGCGGCTTTCGCGGCGGCTGCGTAGAGCGTGGGGCTCGCCAGCACCCTACCCGCCATCTTCATCGCTAGCACCTTACCCGTGGATAGATGACCCGCCTCGGCCGCGACTTTGCGCCACGCCAGGAGCTGATCGTGCAGGTCGATTTGAACGGGGCAGACATCGGTGCACGACCCGCAAAGAGAAGACGCAAACGGAAGGGAGGCGTATCGCTCGAGGTCTTGCGACGGGCTGAGCACCGAGCCGATGGGACCAGGCACCACCGACCCGTAGCTGTGACCGCCGCTCCGCCGGTACACCGGGCACGTGTTGATGCAGGCTCCGCAGCGGATGCAGCAAAGCGAACGCCGGAACGCGTCACGCTTCAAAATACCGGAGCGCCCGTTGTCGACGATGACCACGTGCATCTCGCCACCAGCCCGTGGACCATGGAAGTGGCTCGTGTACGTCGTTATGGGCTGCCCCGTCGCCGAACGGGCAAGCAGCCGGGTGAACACCCCGAGGTGCTCCAGCCTCGGAATGAGCTTTTCGATTCCCATGCACGCGATGTGGACCGGGGGCAGCGACGTGCCGAGGTCGGCGTTGCCCTCGTTGGTGCAGACCACGATCCCGCCGGTTTCGGCGATGGCGAAGTTGACCCCAGTGATGCCCGCTTGGGCAGCAAGGAACTTCTCGCGCAGATGGGCTCGGGCCGCCTCCGTCAGGTACTGCGGATCATCGGCGCCCTCTTCGGTGCCCAGCTTTTCATGAAAAAGCTCGCCGATCTCCGCCCTTTTGAGGTGGATCGCGGGCATCACGATGTGGCTTGGCGGCTCGTCTCGTAGTTGCACGATGCGCTCGCCGAGGTCGGTGTCGATGACTTCGATGCCACGCTTCTCGAGATGGGGATTGAGATGGCACTCCTCGGTGAGCATGGATTTACTCTTGACGACCTTGGTGATGCCGTGCGCCGCGAGGATGCCGTGCACGATTCGGTTGTGCTCTTCGGCGTCCGTCGCAAAGTGGATTTGGATGCCGTTTGCGCTGGCTTTGCTTTCGAATTCCAGCAAATACTCGTCCATCCGCGAGAGCATGTGCAGCTTGATCTGCGATGCGAGGGCCCTGAGCTTTTCCCACTCCGGAATGGCGCTTGCAGCCTTGTCCCGCTTGGCACGGACGAGCCACAGGGACTGATCGTGCCACGCGGCCCGCTCCTGGTTTTCGATGAACTTTGCCGCCTTGGTCGGATGATCGGTTTCGGGATGGCGATGGCTCATGCGTTGAGCACCTCGGCGATGTGCTTGACTTGGAGGCTCTTCTTTTCTCGTTGGATCAGGCCCTGCATGTGCATGAGGCACGACATGTCCGCGGCCACGATGTATTCGGCCCCTGCCCGCTCGTGATCGGCGATTCGGTTTTGGCCCATCAGGGCGCTTACCGCCTCCTCGTTCACCGAAAAGGTCCCTCCAAAGCCGCAGCATTCGTCCGCCCGCTCGAGCTCCACGATCTCGATGTCCTTCACCTGGCGAAGCAGTCGTCGGAGCTTCGAAAATGGTGGGTCCTGACGCTCACTGGAGCTCCCAAGCCGAAGCTCGCGCAGGCCGTGACACGACTGATGGATGCCGACTCGGTGAGGAAAACGGGCTTCGATGTTTGAGACACGGACGATGTCGGTCAGAAACTCGCACAGCTCGTAGGTGCGCCGACACACCACGAGAACCTCTTCGCGGTCCGGCAGCAGGCCTTGGTAATGATTGCGCACCATGGAGGTGCAGCTTCCCGAGGGACAGACGATGTACTCGTAACCAGCGAAGGTCTTCACGAAATGCTCGGCGACCGGGCGGGCCTCACGAACGCAGCCCGTGTTGGCCATGGGCTGTCCGCAACAGGTTTGCGCTTCGGGGTACTCCACCTCGATCCCCTGCTTTTCGAGTAGCTCGAGCGTGGCCATCCCGACTTCCGGGTACAGCAGATCCAGGTAACAGGGAACGAACAGCGCAACCTTCATGACGTCGACGGCTCGCGTCGGGGGACACTTTACGCCGCAATCGACGTGGCTGTATAGCGAGGAAAGACATCGGTGGCGAAGCGATGCGGCGTGAGGAGAGAAGGTTTTCGTGTCATCGTTGGGCTCCTCATGACCTCCAAGAGACGACTCGAGCCGGTGCAGGCGCTTCGGGCCGTGGCACGAGCGCTAGGCGGCCGCATCCCGATTCCGCTTTCCTCTTTGCGGCGGCGCCTTTCGGCCATCTCGGAAAAAGTCGCCCTCGAGATCGAGGACGAGGGCCCAGGGCTTCGCGTGCGCGGAAGGGCCCATGCCCTTGGCGCGCCGATCTTCTTTTCTGCCCGAGTCGATGCAGAGGGGGTCGAAGTCAAAGGCGAGGCGCGCACGGTTCGGTTTCACCTGAGCGATGTGGGACTTTCGACGGACGACGAGGCTCCCGGACCGCTTGCCGAGGCGATCCGCAACGGGCAAATCGACACGGTCCACCCGGCCGCCTTGATCGGAAACATGACTTCGCTGCCCGACGTGATCGTCGAGGCCCAAGGAAGCGATCTCGTCGTCGATTTGATGAAAGTTCCCGCAGTTCAGCGAAATGAAACCTTGCGAGCCGTGTTGGCCGCGGCGACCAGCTACCTTTGTGTCACCGGGATCGAGGTCGTGGACGATATGCTCGTGCTCCGACTCGGCGTCTTGCCGGGCGGTCCCAAAGAAGCGGCCCTGGCTACGGCGCGGGCGGCCTTGACGCCGCTCGTGCGCTACCTCTGGCCGGAGGGACGACCATGAGCTGGTTGAACGCTGTCAAGCACTTCAATCCTCTGGGCAAGGCGTCGTTTGCCTCGCGCGAGCAGGAGTTTCACGAAATCGCGATCCGCGCGGCGGATGGGTACGACAATTTCGGAGACCCGAGCTATCTCGAGGGCCTTCGCCGCCTCCTGTACGCCTACGACCACGAAGCCCGCTTGCATACCACGGGCAAAATGACGGCCGTCTACCAAACGGTGGGCCTGCTGGCGGCGAGGCTACACACCGAGCGCTGGTTCGAGATGCGACCCGATTCGGCGAACACCGAGATCGAACGGCCTCTGGTCATCACTGGAATGGTTCGGACCGGGAGCACCGCCCTTCACTACTTGATGGGCGCCAACCCCGACATGCAGTGCTTGCAGTACTGGCTCGCTTTACACCCCCAGCCGCGACCGCCCCGCGCCTACTGGGAAGCGGCAACGGATTACCAGCACGCGGTCATCGAGCTCGACATGATGTACCGGGCGGGCAAGAGCGTGCTCGAGTCGATCCATTACATGATGCCCGACGGGCCAGACGAGTCCGGCCGCATCCTTGGTCAGAATTTCAGCGACGACCGCTTCGAAGTAGTCTCTACGGTCCCGACCTACAGTGATTGGTACATGAACACGATCCATCGTGAGACCTACCAGCGGCATAAGCGGATCATGCAGCTCATCGGGTCGTACGAGCCCGACACACGCTGGCTGTTCAAGTACCCGGTGCACATGCGGAACCTGGACGCACTGCTCGAAGCCTACCCCGATGCATGCATCATCTGGACCCATCGTGACCCCGCCGAAGTCCTCCCTTCCTACGTGAGCCTTTGCGCGCACTTTCGCTCGTTGTTCGAGCACAGCGTGGACCGAGCGCAGATCGCCATCGACCAGAAAGAAGCCTGGGCGCGCGCCGTCGAAAATGGGATGCGCCTTCGCGAGGGCCGCGAGCACCAATTTTACGACGTCTACTTCAACGACTTCATGAAGGATCCGATCGGCCAGGTGGCCAAAGCTTACCAATATTTCGACCAGCCATTTTCCGAGGGAGCCCAGGCTGCGCTCACTAGGTGGCGCGAAACGCACAAGCCAGGCGAATTCGGCACGCACGAGTACGAAAAGGACGACTTCGGCCAGTCGCGGGCGCAAATCCACGAGCGTTACGCGAACTACCTGGAACGCTATCCGCGCGTGCTCGAGAAACGAAAGAGGCGCGCAGCATGATCAATCGGACCGAAGAGGAGCGCGCTCTGATTGCAAAGGCCGAACGCTTGTTTCCAACGCAGACGCGATGCTTGACGTTCGACCCCGCGCTGAATTTCTGCGTGGGCAAAGCCAAGGGAAGCCACATCTGGGATGTGAGCGGCAACGAGTACATCGACTACTTGCTCGGCTCGGGGCCCCACGTGCTCGGCCATGCCCACCCGGCCGTGCTCGAAGCGCTGCGGACCGTTCCGGAGGGTGGCACCTCGCATCTGATCATCAACGAGCAGGCCATCAAGCTCGCGGAGAAAATCGTCGAGCACATCCCGTGCGCCGAAATGGTGAGCTTTCACAGCAGTGGAAGCGAGGCGACTTTTTTTGCCATGCGTTTGGCGCGCGTCTACCGCAAGCGCGACAAAATCCTGAAGTTCGAGGGCGCCTATCACGGGATGAACGACTACGCGATGATGAGCAATCAGTGGACCATGGGCTCGAGGGCGTATCCCCAGGCGGTTCCGAACACGCACGGCATTCCCCATGCCCTGCACGACCAGGTGCTCGTCGCACCGTTCAACGACCTCGAAGCGGCCGCAGCGATCATCTCGCGGCATCGCGACGAGCTGGCAGGGGTCATCGTCGAGCCCATCCAGCGCACCTTCGAACCGAAGCCTGGCTTTCTTCGAGGCATCCGCGAGGTCACTGCGAATTTCGACATTCCATTGATCTTCGACGAGGTCGTGACGGGGTTTCGCTTTGCGCTTGGCGGCGCCCAGGCGCTTTGCGGCGTCGTGCCTGACCTTTGTGCCACCGGCAAGGCGATCAGCGGCGGCCTTCCGCTAGGAGTCCTTTGCGGGCGGCGCGAC
>JASFKY010000296.1:0-4975 GCA_050118395.1 Myxococcales bacterium
GTAGCCAGTACCAACGGAATCGACTGAGCGTGCTCGATCACCTTCCACGACTCGCCAATGTCGCTGAACCAGGCCACCACCGCGACGAGCGCCAAACCCCACGATAGCTTGAGGACGAAGAGGAGTCGTCGCTTCTTCATGGAGCCGACACCCCCTCATTCCTTGACGCGAAAAACCTGAAACGTACCGAAGGAGTCGAGCAACTCGAGCTTCCCCGCGGCGAGTCTCTCTTGATGGTGTTTGCGCGGCCAGCCTTTCATGTCCCGTGTGTCGATCACCAGATATTCGGACGGTTTCTTGTCCGAATAGTTCCATACCTCCGCCCGGTTGCTCATGTGTGGTCCGATGGTGTTGGTCACGGTCACCGATGCGTCTGGTGGCACCTGGTCGATGAGCTCACGGAACTTCACGTACCGCTCCTCCTGCGCAGGAGTGAGGGTATGCGGGATCCGAGACCACCCACCCCGAAAGGAGGTGTTGGTCACCGCGCCACCGAACTTCCAGCTCATCAGCAGGCTCGAGGTCAACACGCCGGCGAGCAGCACCGCGACCAGCTGGGGTTTGGCGAGGCCCACGCGCTGAGCCAGGCCGCCATCCCGCAAGTTGCGCAGACCGATCGGGGTGAGCGCAATCAGCACCGGAAAGAGGACCACCGAGTACTGGAAGTGAGTCGAGAAGACGGCGTCTCGAGTGGCCAAAAGGATGTAGAAAAGCCCAAACGCTGCGGCAAAGCGCCAATGTTTGGCAAACACCGGCAGAAACAAGAGCGGAAGGAGGAGCTTGGCGAGAAATATGAGCTTCGGCTCCTGTAGCGCCAAGTCGATGGCGAACGTGGGATTGGTGACGAGCGAGATGAACAGGTCTCCCAGGCCTTTGTGGTGGGGAATCATGTCCGTGTAGTACCAGGCGAAACCGTACTCGCCGCCCAACGGATCGGCGCTACCCATGATGAACGTTTTGATCGAGACGAAGTAGACGACCGCGATCCCGATCGTGATCCAACCTGCGCGCACGAGGCGGGATTCTCGCGTGAGAATTCCGGCGAACGCCACGCAGGCAATCAGCAATGGCGCGTCTTCTCGGATCAAGAGCACGAATGGCAAGAGTATGAAAAAGGCTCGCACGTGGCCTGTCGTGAGCAGATACAACATCCACATCATCGGCATGGCGAGTAGCGTCAGGGAGTGAAACTCGTAGAGATTGGCGCCGTGCAGGGCAGGGTACAGAGCCCAGGCCAAGGCCATGGTCATTCCCGCCCACCTCGAGCCTAAATGATCTCGTCCCAGCAGATAGGCAGGGATTACGCCCGAACCGCACCATATGGCCTGCAGTACCAAGAGAAGCTCGGCACGCGGGTAGATGTAGTAGAGGGGGGAAAGCAAGGCGAGGATGGCGTCGAAATGCGCATTGGCGTGATTGTTCGTGGGTATGAAGTTGCTGCCGAGCAAGTTCCCGTGGCTCGAGTGATAGAAGATGTTGTCGTAGATTCCGAGGTCCAAAAGACGGGTCTGCAAGGCGTGATGGTTGTTGATCGCGAGGTGCGAGAACCAGAACCCATAGGCGACGAACAAGGCGGCCACTCCGAAGAGCGCTGCGATGGATCTGGAACGCGCCGACCATCCGGCTGCTTGCCTTCTGCGCGCGCGATGAACCACTTCCCACAGGAACGAGATGGTCGGCATCAAGCACAGAGTCGCGGAAGCGATGAAGAACAGCGTATGGATGGGTCGTGATGACTCGACGCTCGGTACCGTCAGCGCCACCAGGAATGGAGCGGCAAGCGAAAAAGCGAAAAATCGATTGAAGCGTCGCGAACGTTCCTCGACCCGCCAATCGCCATGGACGAGGCGGCCGGCCCAGAGGAATCCGAACAGCAAGACTGCCACGGCTGCCACGGTTCCGAGTAAATAGAAGAGCTGCTCGATCCGCTCCGCGTGTTCGAGACCATTCTTGCTGAATGTCCGGGCTCTATCCGGATGGGTCAACGGCCAGATGGTCGCGGTCCAGGCAATCGCGTAGAGAACCGGCCAAAGCACCACTCGTTTCGAGAACCGGACGGCCAGCAGCACCCAAGAATCGATCCGGGCCAACCTCTTGCGCCGATCTCGCATCTAGACTTGCTAGGTCCCTTTCCGCAGTCTGGTGTGCCCGGACCGCGTGGGCCACGGGCGGAATTCAGTTGCCGATCCCTACCGCCGGAGCCTTTTGACACACGGCGTGTCAATCGCAACCCTCATCGGGGCCCCACGCGGGTCGGCGCCCGGACGGGCCCATTACGGACGGCGGATGTACAAGCGTTGGCTCACGCCTCGCCGGTTTCGCTGTGCCATGAAATCGAAGCCCCGAAGCAGGTTCGTCGGTGGCTGACATCCTAGCTCGGTCACTACGTAGGTCACGCCTTCAAACCAACTCGGATCGGACAAGCGGAGCTCATCGGCCTGGCGCAACGGTGTCGGAAAGTCACGACTTCGGGGACCTTCGGTGGGCACCCGAAGCTGGGACAGGTGGTAGATGCCGCTCGGGTACCGCTTGTCGCAGCCCGAATAGGCCACGAGGGGATCGCCCTCTTGCACCTCGGGCCTTTCTGATGGCATGGCCGACAACCGCGCCGAGCCCGAACCGGGTCGAGCGACTCCCTGCGTCGTCACGAACCCATAGAAAGCCAGGTCGCTGGCGAGGGTGGATTCGGCTCGACTCGTCTGTTCCCAGACGATGTGGGTCACACCGAGGCTCGAGAGCTCGTCGTAGATTTTTGCTGGTTCGAGCAACTCGTCGTATCGAATTCGGTTCTGCCAACGGTTGCGATCGACGACGATGCGGCGACGCAACCCCAGGCGCAATCGCCCTTGGTGCAACAACACTACTGCGTCTGGAGGCAACCGATCCGAAATGTCAGCCAAGCGCTTCTGTCCGGCGGCGAAGCGCGAGTCGTACTTGCCCTCGAATCCAGCCGAGACGAGATCGATGGTCTTCTTCGCGGGCGAGGTGCGGATCATGCTGTGGGTCTGGAAGAAATACACATCCGATCCCCAGATCACTTGCAACAAGACCAGCCCAGCAAGGGCGACTCGGGCTACGCGGCCCCAGCTCCAGACGTGAATCATGATGGCGCCGGTACATGCCGCCATCACGGGAAGAAGCATCTGTAGGTGGCGATCCTGATGGTGATTGACGTACCACAGAAGTACGCCGCTCAACGTGTAGCCCACCGCCGCCCACAGCCAGCGGCTCTTCTTCCCACACCAGGGCAGAGCGAACATGAGAATGCTGAAGAGGGAGCCGAAAACCGGGACGTTCCTGTGAAACGTGGGGTAGTCATGAGGGACGTAAGAGAAGGAAAATAGCGCACCGAGTGTTTCTCGAACGCCCTCCCAACCCGGTGCAGGCGCCCAACGGCGCTCCATGGAGTCGGCCCAGAAATAGGCCGATTGAGGGCCCCACGGTGTCGAAGGCAAATACGCGTGAAGCATTGGGTAGAGAGGGTCGCCGTAGAAGATCCAGTTCTTGAGGTAATGCGGGGCGGTCAGAACCAGGCCGACACCGAGGGCGACGAGTGGCCCTGCGAGCTCCCGCCGCAACACGGACCCATTGAATCCTCTGGCTCTCCACACCCCCAGCCCGGCTCGAAGCACCATGGCGAGGATGGGAAACAAGGTCATGGGCAGCACCGCGGAGTACTTGGTGAGCATGGCCCCCGACATCACGCAGGCCAGAAGCGCCGCGACCCTCGGTGAAGCTTCGTCCCAATATCGCATGAGCAGCAAAAAGATCGGCGCGGACCAAACGGCAGCAATGTGATCCGCTCCCACACTCAACGAAGAGTCGTAAAGCATCACGCCTGGAAACAAGAAGCGTGCAACCCATGCCACGCGGGGGTTGCTCTCGGGCACCAAGCGGCCCACGAGCACGTTGATCGCAACGAGGGTGGCCAAAAAAAGCACGAACTCCTGGTGGGCGGCGAGCTCGACGACATCGAAGAGATTTCCGACCGGAAGGAGAAAAGCCCACGTGTAGATCACGCTGGCCAGGTGAGGAGCCACGCCGGGCAGCCAGCCTTCGTCGAAGCGAACGATGCCGCCAGCGGCGGCGTACTGCTGAGCAACACCCAAATGCTTCCAGTCCGAATCGAACGAAACGTTTGCTGGGGTCAGGATCGCAAAGTAAATGAGCGCCAGACACAACGCGCCAAAGGCCGTTGCCACCCAAACCAGAAGGCTTGGGCGTCTGGCGGTACGGATCCAAGTCGCGACCCTCGGAGCCAGATCGCGCCACAAAGGACGGGCTCCGATGGCGACCATGAGCAGGGGAAGGGCAAAGAAGAAAACCCCTCCGTACAAGCCGGCCAGGCCAAGCGCGAACATCAACAGGAAGAAGCTGAAGAGTCCGACCGCGTGCCCGACGACCAAGCGTTCCCCGATGCTCCACTGGTCGAGCCCGAGCTTGTTCAAGATGGCCCACCCTGTGCTGACCAATCCCAAGCTCCAAACGGAGACGAGAATCCAGCAGCCGAGGTAGTGCCAGAACAGCCAATCTCGAATCGGATAGAAGCGATTCACCCACCACAAAAAGTGAGCGCCCGCTGCGACCAACAAGACTGCCAACAGCAGTTGAGGCCGCAGCAGTCTTCGAAGCCAGCTTCCTAGCGCCGAAACCTCCACCGGCGAAGGGCTACTCGTAGAGACACCCGTAGTCAAAGGGCGGCGCAAGCGGCCCTTCGTGTTGGTTCCCTGCATCTACTTGGGCAAGGTCGAGCCTTGCGGTTAGTCTGGGCGGGGGCGCGGGATGAGCGACGCAGGTGACTTGGAAGCGGAGCTGAGCGTCGAGCAGCTCGACGACGCGTGGTCGGCGCTTGCAGCCGGGGAGCGCGCCGAGGGCTTCCGCATGCTCCGGCGGCAAGACCAGGACGACTTTTTTCTCAATTTGTCGCCGCTTGGTCAGGCCCACATCCTACTCGGTCTCCCCGAGGGGCAGCGCA
>JASFKY010000297.1:0-4971 GCA_050118395.1 Myxococcales bacterium
CACGCACCGCTGCCACCAGGACGGGGGCGTCGCCGACGCCGGCCCCTTGCTCGAGCCAGCGCGCCGCCTCCTTTTGGTTTCCCTGTCGTACGGCCATGAGAAATCGATCCTGAGGCGTGGGAAGACTGGGGACGATGCGCTCGCTGGCGCCCATCGCCTGATTGAGGTTGCCGCTCTCCACCGGTTCACGCTTCTGCAGCGCTTCTCGCTCGGCCTCGCGCTTCGAGTCCCGGTCACAACCGAAACCGAGGAGCGCCAGCCCTACTGCGAGAAACGCTGCAGGTCGCAGCGCAGCTTTCACGCGCCGCTGATCGCGTCGTTGATCAACGGGGCTACGATCTGCATCCCCGGATCCTCGGCGTTGTAGCCGTTGGGCGGCTCGATCAGACGGAAGCGCTGATCCTGACCGATGAAACGGTCGATGAAGTCCTCCATGGTTTGGAACGTACCGGGGCATTTCCAGCTTTGGCTCCACGGCCACTCCCAAAACTCATACCACCTCTTCTTTCGAATGCTCGGGCAATTGTGGCTGCCGATGAAGGTGATGATCGTCGAGCAATGGCTGTCGTTGATCTGACGTTCCCAGGGAATGTTGTACGAGAAGTTCGGAAACTGCTGCAGCTGAGCCACCAACGCGTCTTGATCTTGCTTCCACTTGGTCAAGATCCCGTTTTTGTCGATGCCCGGGTAGAAGCGCTCATAAGAAAATCGCGAAAAATTGAAGTCCCGAGAGTAGCCCGTGTATGCGAGCTGATCATTGGGAAACTCCAGCGCCATCATCACGTTGATGCTACCGAAGTCGCTCGCGTCGAACGTCGCCGGCAGTTGAGAAAACACCGACGGGAGATCCCAAGCTTGGGTGATGGTGTCGTGAAGCGGCCGCGAGTTCGAGCTCGCATTGGGTGCGGGGAAAACGGGACCCGAATCGTTGATCATGTACCCGGCATTCGGATCGAGAATCTGACGCGCGAAGTAGTAGCCGACGCCGGTCGCGACGCCGCCTGCGCTGAAGCCGCTCACTACCAGCTTGTTGATTGCCGGAAAACGCGCTGCCAGCTCGTTCAGGGCCGCGATCGTGTTGTTGTAGCCGTTGTGGTACCAAACCAGTGGGGGTTCCTGCCCCAGCGGATCGATGTACGTGGTCACGCTGTTGCCGACGTGAACATCCCCCGTGCAGTACGGCATGTAGACCACGTCCCAACCTTTGGTGATGAGATCGGTGCGCGATCGACCGGGAATCCCCGGGTCAGCCCCGTTGACCAAGGGCGCCACGAACTTCGGGAGGGTGGTCTCGATGTAGCCGTCGGGAATTCCGTTTCGGTTCGCTGCCCCGAGAATGCCCTCGCGACCGCTGCACGAGTCGAAGTCCCAGCAAGCGCCGCCTCCTTCGAAATACAGCAACAGATTGTTCGAAGTGGGACTGTCGTAGACGTAGAATTTGTACTGGGAACCGTTGCCGCATTTGGTGCCGGGCAACTCCACCTGCTCCCACGGGTAATTGTTTTCTCCATCTACGATGTCTTCGAGGCCAATCGCATTGGCTCTGCCCAAGGGCATGACGGCAAACGCGACGGCCGCGAGCACGACCGATCCAAATCTCATGGCATCCTCTCCTCTCGACGTTGGGGTTAACGGGTTTCCAACTCGGCGATTCGACTATCAGCGAATTTGCTCATTATTTCAACCCCTAAACCGGAACCTAATGTGAACTCTCGGTACCCGGCGACTCGCCTTCGTCTTCGAGCGCTCGTTGCTCTTGCCACGCTTGCCTGACGCGCTCGTGCTCCGCTTTGCGCTGCAACGCGTCATCCTCCTTTTTCGGAAGGTCGCTGAGCAGCGAGCTGTGCATCGACAACGCGAGCTCCAGCAAGCCGGCATCCCGCTCGGAGAGCTCGTTGCCGTGCTCGTCGAGTATCAACTGCAACACTTCGATGTAGTCCTCGGACAGCTTGCGTTTGTACGCGTAGTAGTCGCGGATCTCTTCGACGCTGGCCGTGTTGGACACGACCTTGCCGTACTGCTGATTGCGCTCTTCGCGCGCCTGTCGCCGGGCTTCGAGCACGTCCGGATCCTCGGTCGGAGCCGCCATCAACCAATAGAGGCTGCCCGGGGTTTGCTTTCGAAGCGCCTCGTAGTCGAGGTCCCCCAAGTCGAAGCTCGGCGGCTCTGCTCCTTGCTCGATTGGAACGCCCGCGTCGTCTCCGGAGGCGGCTACCCCTCCGTCGTAGACCCAGTGTTGCGGCGGCAATCGATCCTCCGGAGCTTCGCGCGAGGCATCGGATCTTTCAGGTTCGCTTCGTGCTTCAGGCCCTTCGGCCGGTCGTTGGTTTAGGAACCAAGCGAGAGCCACTCCTGCGCCCAAAAGCGCCAAACCGACTAGGAAGCGGGGCATCCAAGCACCACCATGGCGGCGAGGGTAAGACAGCGCTCCAGGTGAAGCAACTCCCGATTCACGAGAGCCTGAGGGTATAAGGAAGCTCCATGCCTCGATCCGCAACTTCGGCACTTGCCGCCCTCGGTGGCGCATTGCTCGCCGTCTCTTTCGTCGTCGACGCGGCGTGGCCCGCCGTGTTCGCTGCAGTCGCGACGTTCGTGGTTTGCTTGGAAACGTCCACGAGCCGCCGACAGGCGATCTCCCGAGCTGCGCTGTTCGGCTGGGCGGCCTACGTAGGCGGTTACTACTGGGTGCAACCGACGCTGGTGCTCTTTTGGGACGGAAAGGTCGCGCTCAGCTGGGTGGTCTGGCTCGTGTGGGGGTCGTGGATGACGCTTCGTTTCGTCGTCATCGGATGGCTCTATCGCGCTTTGCGACAACGTCACGTGGCAGTGCTCGCATCGCTCACGCTTCCCTGGCTGACCGTCGAGTGGCTCTATCCAGCGCTTTTTCCATTTTATCTCAGCAACGTGCTCGTCGAGCGGAGCTGGCTCGCACAGTCTGCGGCGCTCGGCGGCCCTCTTCTGCCAAGCGCTTGGGTTTGCATGGTGAGCGCACTTGCCGCCCAAGTGGTCCTTCGTCTGCAAGCGAAGCGTCCAGTGCCTCTTGGCGCACTTGCCACGGTGCTCGTCGCCACCGCGGCGTTGATTCTTTATGGCTCGCTTTCGATCCGAGAGGTCGAGCGGCAAATGGCCGTCGCGCCCGCACTGGAGGTGGGTGTCATCCAGGCCAACGTCGACGTGATGGACAAGCGAACCGAACGAATTCTCTCGCACCGACGGTACGCAGAGCAAAGCAAGCGACTCGAATCCGAGAGTCCGGTCGACATGCTGATCTGGCCGGAAACGAGCTACTTGCGTGCGTTTGGGGATCGGCTCCCCATGTCGGGCGCCGCGTTGCACGAAGGTCTCAGAGCGCCGCTGCTCTTCGGAGGGATCCGGGCGCGGCTCGATGCCGGCCGCCGGGAACGCTTCAACAGCGCCATGCTCATCGACGCCGATGGGATGATCCGTTCCGCATACGACAAAAGCTTCCTGATTCCGTTTGCCGAGTTCGTTCCTTTTGCGGACCGATTCGCCGCGTGGTCACGGATTGCTCCGACGCTGAGTCACTTTCGAGCCGGCGTCGAACCGACCGCGTTGCGACTCGGTCAATGGCGAATTGCGACCCCGATCTGTTACGAAACCATTCGCCCGGCGTACGTGCGCAAGCTCGTCCGTCGCACGCACGCCCACTTGCTGGTGAGCCTCACCAACGACGGCTGGTTTGGCGACTCGCCGGAACCACGGCTCCACCTCGCCCTCACCCGCTTTCGTGCCATCGAGCATCGACGCTATCTGGTGCGCGCCACCAACACCGGCATCAGCGCGATCGTCGACCCAGTGGGACGGGTCGTTGCCAAAACGGAGATCTTCCAGGCAACCAGCCTGACTTACCCGGTTCGGATGCTGGAAGGTCTCACGATTTACGAGGAACTGGGAGACTGGCCGGGTTACTTGGCCGCCACCGTGCTGATTCTGGTCTTCGCGCTGCGAAGGCATGGCGTTCGCTCGTGACCCTGTCGCAGCCGTCGTTCCGTGTTAACGTCGTCCCCAAGCAGATGAGCGACCCCCTGCAAACGTGTTTTTCGGAAGGCCGCATCAACGGGCTTTCTTTGCGCAATCGCTTGATCAAAGCGGCCACGTTCGAGGGCAAGACGCCGGGCGGTGTCCCGAGCGAATCGTTGATTCGGTTTCACGAACGAATGGGCCAGGGCGGCGTCGGCATGACCACGATCGCGTACTGCGCCGCCGAGTCGGACGGGCGCATTCACGAGAACATGATGTACATGCACGAAGGGATCCGCCCCGAGCTCGAGCGGCTCATCCGGACCGTGCAAGCCACGGGAGCGAGGGTGTCGGGTCAGCTCGGCCATTGCGGATCGTTTACCAAGAACCGCGAAATGTCCCGGAAGCGACCTTTGGGCCCTTCCAAGGGGATGAACCCGCTCGGACTGACTCACGGGCTCAGCCGGGTCGAGGAAATGACCAAGCCGCAGATTCGCGAACGCGTCCAGATCATCGGGCGAGCGGCGGCATTCATGAAGTCAGTGGGCTTTGACGCCATCGAGATCCACTTCGGGCACGGGTATGGAATCAGTCAGTTCATAAGCCCCAAAACCAACAAGAGGAAAGACCAATACGGCGGGAGCCTCGAAAACCGAATGCGCTTCGCGCTCGAAACTCTGGCCGAGGTCCGAGCGTCCGTCGGCGACGACTACCCGCTGCTCGGCAAGATCAGCATGACCGATGGGGTGCCCGGCGGAGTCACGTACGAAGACTCCGTGCACATCGCTGCGATGCTCGAAGCGGGCGGAATCGACGTGATCGTCTGCAGCGGCGGCACGAGCAGCATGAACCCCATGTTGTTGTTTCGTGGAGACAGCTTGGCGCCGGGACTGATCGAGCACGAAACGAGCCGCTTGATGAAAATCGGCATCCGCCTCACCGCGCCTCTGATGTTCAAGAGCTACCCGTACGAGGAGACGTATTTCCTAG
>JASFKY010000298.1:0-4971 GCA_050118395.1 Myxococcales bacterium
AAAATGACCATGGAGGGAGACACGAAGATTGGCGGCAAGATGCCCTGGAACATGTCGGGCGGAGTCATGTGCACCAATCCGATCGGCGCCAGCGGAATGCTCCGGTTTGCCGAGGCCGCGCGTCAAGTCCGCGGGACAGCCGGCCGGCACCAAGTCGACGGGGCCAAGGTCGCGCTCGGTCATGCGTATGGGGGGGGCTCACAATTCTTCGCAATGTGGATCGTGAGCTCGCAACGTTGAGCAGGAGAACCGATGGAATACAACCTTGCAGATCTCTTTGAAGCCATTGCCGATACGGTGCCCGACAACATCGCTCTTGCTTCGGGGGACGTGCATCACAGCTACGCCGACCTCGACAAACGAGCGAACCGTCTTGCGCACTATCTGGAGTCGCGCGGTATCGGCCCAGGTGATCACGTAGGCCTGCACCTGTTCAACGGCCACGAGTTCGTGGAAGCGATCCTAGCTCTCTTCAAGATACGTGCGGTGGGGATCAACGTGAACTATCGCTTCGTCGGGCCCGAGGTCCGTTACATGATCGAAAATGCCGACCTCAAGGGCGTGATCACCCAGCGTCGATTCATTCCCGTGATCAACGAAGCCATGGAAGGGCTTCCACCGCTTCGCGCGCTCTTGGTCATCGAAGACGGCTCCGATGCAGTGTCGGTGCAAGAAGCGGTCGAATACGAAACCGCCCTGGCGCAAAGCTCCGAAGAGCGAGGCTTCGGACCCAGATCGGGCGACGATCTCTACATCATTTACACCGGGGGCACGACCGGGATGCCAAAAGGCGTGATGTGGCGTCACGAGGACCTCTTCTTCACCGGTCTCCAAGGCGGGTCGCCCGGCGGAGACCCGGTGGAGTCTCCGGAGGAGCTGATCGAACAAGTGAAGGATGGCTGGTACACCGTGACCATGCTTCCCTGTGCGCCGTTCATCCACGGGGCTGCACAATGGACGCAATGGATTTGCCATCTCACGGGCGGCAAGCTGGTTCTTCAGCCGGGCGCGAGCTTCGACGCAAAGCGCATCCTTTCGCTCGTGGCCGAAGAAGAGGTTTCCACGCTGTCATTGGTTGGAGATGCCATGGCGATTCCGCTCGTAGAGGAGCTCGAATCCGGTAGCTACGACATGTCCAACCTCGCGGTCATCGCGTCCGCGGGCGCCATTCTTTCGGCCAGCATACAAGACCAAATCGAAAAGCTCTTGCCCGACGTGATGATCATCAACAGCTTTGGCACGAGCGAATCAGGCGATCTCGGTCGCGCCGCGGTGGAGGAGGACAGCCACGATGGTCGCCCGTCCTTCTACATGGGCGACGAAGTGACGGTGCTCGACGAGCAGGGGCATCCCATCGAGCCGGGCTCGGGAAAAATCGGCATGGTGGCCCGCTCCGGCCGGTTGCCGCTCGGCTACTACAAAGATCCCGAAAAGACCGCCGAGCGCTTCAAAGAGCTCAACGGAAAGAGATGGGTGCTCCCCGGAGATTTTGCCACGGTCGAAAAGGACGGCCGCATCACGTTTTTGGGTCGAGGCAGCAAGTGCATCAATACGGGCGGCGAGAAAGTCTTTCCGGAGGAGGTCGAGGAAGCGCTCAAGGCGCATCCCGACATCATCGATGCGCTGGTCGTCGGGGTTCCCGACCCCCGCTTTGGCTCGAAGGTGGCCGCCGTGTTCAACATGCGCGAGAACAAACGGCTCACGCTCGCCGAAGTGCAGGAGCACTGCCGCAAACACGTCGCCGGTTACAAGATACCGCGCCAAATCACCATTACCGAGACCGTCTCCCGCATGCCGAGCGGAAAGCCCGATTACAAATGGGCGGAGGAGATCGCGCGGCGCCACGCCGGAGCGTGATGTTGGTCCGGAAGGTGCACCGGAGGAAGCCATGACAGCAGGACAGGAAACGGAACGAGAGTCTTTGACTGGCTATCCGAGGGGCTGGTTCGTCATCGGCGTTTCCAAAGAGCTCGAGCCAGGAGACGTTCGACCGATCAAGTACTTTGGACGCGAAATGGTCTTGTACCGTGGCGAAAGTGGCGCGGCGGTCGTCCATGACGCGTTTTGTCCGCATTTGGGCGCGCATCTGGGGCATGGCGGCAAAGTCTCCGGGGACACGATCGTTTGCCCTTTCCATGCGTGGCGCTTCGACGAAACCGGCAAATGCGTCGAAGTACCCTATGCGAAACGAATTCCGCCGCGCGCTTGCGTCAAGAACAACCCAGTGCTCGAGCGCAACGGGCTCATCTTCATGTGGAATGCGCACCTGGATGGTGAAGAGCCCACTTGGCAGATTCCGGAGATCGCCGAGTATGGAGCTCCTGGCTGGACGGACTGGGGCTCGGAGCTCATCGAGATCCGCACCCATCCCAAGGAAATCGTCGAGAACCTCGCCGACAAAGGTCACTTTGGGCCGGTGCACGGGACGTGGGCCAACGAGTTCGGGAACGAGTTTCATGGACACATCGGCATCCAACACGTCAAAGGCGTGGCGTATCCGCGCGGAGGCGGTGAAGACCCCTTCGAGTTGCAGAGCACTTACTATGGTCCCGGCTACATGTTGACCGAGATGCAGAGCGTGCTGCCCAACATCATGCTCCTGTGTCACACTCCGGTGGACGACAACCTAGTCCACGTTCGCATCGGTGCGATGATCGACATTTCGAACGTCAAGGAAGGCAAGGACACCTTTCTGGAGGGGTACCGGCAGAACATCATCGTCGGTTTCAAAGAGGACATCGCCATTTGGGAGAACAAGAAGTACCGCCCTCGACCCATTCTTTGTGATGGGGACGGAGACATCGGTGGTCTGCGACGCTGGTATCAAAAGTTCTACGAGCCCCAGGCAGAGGTGGGCTACTAATCATGGACGACCGGGCGAAGCGAATCGTCGAAACCGCCGTGGCGCTCGCCGAACGTGACGGCTACCAGGCGGTTCGGTTGCGGGACGTGGCAGCGACGGCCCAGGTGGCGCTAGGCACCGTGTACAAGCGATTCGCCAGCAAGGAAGAGATTCTGATTGCAGCGCTCGAGCAAGAGAGCGAAAAGTTGCTCTCCAAGATCGGCAAGAAACCGGTGCCTGGGCAAAACGCACCAGAACGAGTGCGATTCGTCTTCAACGCGCTGACCAAAGGTTTGCTGCGCCGGCCGAATCTGGCCAAGGCGCTCGTGCGGTCGCTGGCATCAGGGGATCCGAACATCACGGAGCGGGTGGCCAGTTTTCATGCAGTGATCACCGTGTTGGTCATCGCAGCCATTCGCGGCGCGGCTGCCGAAGAGCAAGCGGAATGGGATGGTGATGTGGGTGTCAAAGAGCGCACCATTGCTTCCATTCTGCAGAACGTCTGGTTTTCGTCGTTCGTCGGGTGGGCGGGTGGTTTGCACGACGCCGCGCAAGTCCTTTCAGACGTCGACAATACGAGCGAGCTGCTGCTCGCCAAATAGCCGAGGCCCCATCACTTCCTCACGACGGCTGCGCTGGGTTCTTCCTTGTCCCAAGGGCTGCGACGAGGTGCTGGCCGACGAGGTACGCGCGCTCGGCGTGGAGATCACCGCGGTGGGTCCCACGGCCATTCACGCCATTGGAACCCTTCGAGATGGTTACCGTCTCTGTCTTTGGTCGCGGGTGGCTTCGCGAGTGTTGCTCTCACTTGCCGAGATTGAAGCCGAGGATGACGCGGCGCTATACCGTGCCGTCGCGCAGATTCCGTGGTGGGAGCATTTTCGGGTAACCGACACCTTCGCGATTGGTACCTCCCAGTCGCCGCAAAGTTCCTTTGCTTCACACTTTTGGGCGCAGCGCGCCAAAGACGGAATCGTCGACGCATTTCGTGCGCATGCGGGCTCGCGACCGAGCGTGGACAAGAAGAACCCCAGCTTGCGATTGCACCTCCACGTGGGCGAAACACATCACGAGCTCGCTTTGGACTTTTCCGGGACGGGTCAGCATCGACGCGGCTATCGACAGGCTGGCGGAAGGGCACCCCTCAAAGAAAACTTGGCCGCCGCCATCTTGTATCTCTCGGGTTGGCCCGCGGCAGCTGCTGAAGGCCTGACGCTGGTCGATCCGACGTGCGGCTCCGGGACCTTCGTGATCGAAGCGGCTCTGATGGCTACCGGATGCGCTCCGGGTCTTTTTCGCGAACGGTTCGGCTTCGAACACTGGCTCAAGCACGAGCCAAAAACCTTTCGAAGTGAATGGGACGCCGCTCAGAGCGCACGTCAGTCGCGGTGTTCCAGCCTCATCTTCGGATATGACGCCTCGCGCGAAGTGTTGTCTTCGGCGCGAGACAACCTACGGGCTGCGGGCGTTGCCGAGCACGTGTCTCTCGCCGAAAAGGATCTCGCGTCCATCGAGAAACCCACGGATCGGGGGCTGCTCGTCTGCAACCCTCCCTATGGTCACCGACTCGGGGACGAGAGCACGCTGTTCTTGTTCTATCAAACGCTCGGCGACACGCTCAAACGGGGTTTCGATGGATGGACTGCGTACGTGTTTGCAGCGCACGGCCAGAGCTTGAAATCACTGGGGCTTCGTCCGACGCGTCGACATGTGCTCTACAACGGGGCCATCGAGTGCAGGCTTCTGGAGATCCCAATACGCGAGCTGGCCGAAGGTGCCCCTCGCACTCCTTCCTGGAGAAAAGCAAGCCCCAAAGCCGGGATGTTCTCCAACCGCATCAAGAAGAATCGAAAACGATGGGAGCGGTGGGCCAAACGAAACGGCATCGAATGTTACCGCCTCTATGATGGAGACATCCCCGAATACGACGTGGCGGTCGATCGATATCGAGACAAGGCCGTCGTGCATCTCTTCGAAAGAGAGCGCGACGCGATGGACGAGCGAGCCAAGCAGCGCGTTCAAGACGTCTTGCTCACCCTCCCGGAGGCTCTGGGAATCGGCTCCGACGACGTCATCGTCAAGGTCCGGCGAAGGCACGGCCAAGGTGATCAATACGCGCGACTTTCAGA
>JASFKY010000299.1:0-4939 GCA_050118395.1 Myxococcales bacterium
ATCTGCTTTTGATAGAACCCCTGCTCGGCGATCCCGTCCGGAAAGCGTTGCAGCACCAGCGGCCGGTCGCTCAGATGTGGCAGGAGCTGATCCGAGATCCGTTCGTAGTAGTCGATCAGGTCACCCTTGGTGATCGAGCTTTTCGGAAACAGGATTTTGGTTTCCCGAGACGTTTCCACCGAATAGGGACCAAACTGTCGTGTCGCCATGGCTCAGCCTCCGGGGCGCTCACGGTGCACTTCTTTGGGGTCCTTGTCCTTGCGCAACCCGAGAAACCTAGGATGCCTCAAACGCCCCTGGCGGGTCCATTCGGTGAAGCCGAACTCGCCCACCAGCTTCGGGGTTACCCAGTGCACCTCCTTTTCCGAGACCTCTTCGTCGAAGGGCGAGGTGTCTCGCTCCAGCTCATCGAGGCGCTTGCGCAACTCTCGTAGTAGCTCGTCGTCATAGCCGGTTCCGACCTTTCCCGCGTATTGGAGAGCCCCGTCTTCGTAGTGGCCCACCAGAAGCGCGCCGAATCCGATGCGGGAGCCGTGGGGCTCCGTGAATCCTCCGATGACTAGCTCTTGTTGGTGCACACACTTGAACTTCAGCCAACTCTTGGACCGCTTGTGCTCGTAGGGGGCGCGTGCATCCTTGGCGATCAACCCTTCCCAGCCTTTGCGGCAAGCCTCCTTCAGGTAGGCCTCTCCATCTTCGTTTCGGTGTGGCGTGTAACGGACGTGATCCGTAAAAGAGAGCGCCTTTTTGAGCAGTTTCTTTCTCTCGCGAAGGGGGAGCTTCGTGGTGTCGTATGAATCGAAGTACAGCAGATCGAAAAGATACAAATAGGCTCGCACGTTGGTATGGCGGGCCTTGCTCGCATCTTCGACGCCGATCCGCTGCTGCAAACGCTCAAAGCTGGTTCGCTTGCCCTCGAAGGCCACGATCTCTCCATCGGCGATGAACCTGCCCCGTTGATGGGATTCGAGCTCCTCGACCAGATCGGGCCATGTTTCATTCATCTCGTTTTCGTTGCGCGACATCATCCGAATCTGACCATCCGTGCAGAAGACCAAGCAACGAACGCCATCGAGCTTTCGCTCGTAGATCCAATCCGGGTCGGAGAATCGATCCTCGGTCAAAGTGGCGAGCATCGGATCCATCCACTTGGGCTGCGCGCACTGCTTCAGTTTGCTTTGAAGGCCTTCGGAGAGCTGTTTCGTCCAATCCGCCATGAGCTCCACTCTCCCTGCAGATTGTTCGTTGCGTGCATGTTTGGTGCCAGCTCCCTCATCGATAGTGCCTTCGAATTCGAAAAAGCACCGGCGGAACCGCAAGCACGTCACGAGCACGGATGCGAGAGCTGCCCCGGTCGACCCAGCGGCTCAGAGGCACCTCCAGGACCGAAGCCTCGAAGGCTTCGACGCCGACCAGCTCCCGCAAGCGCAGCAGAAGCTCCAAATCGAAAAGCCATCGGCTCAAAAAAGGCTCCGAGAAAAGCGGCTCGATGAGCTGCCGATCGATGAGCTTCGCTCCGCACTGCGTGTCGTAAAGCTTCAGGTTCAAGCTCGCCGAAGCCATCGTCGCCACTACCCTGCCCGCGTAGTGTCGAAGGGCACTGCGCTCGATCGTCGCGCCCGCGCGCAGAACTCGAGCGCCCAAGATGAGACGGTGCTCTGGTTTTGCAGCCGCCCACATCTCCGCGAGCGCCTCCGGTAACGTGGAAAAATCGGCATCCAAGTACGCAACCAGCTCGAACGGGCGCCGCAAGCTCGAGAGCATGCCCTGACGGACCGCTTCGGCCTTTCCCACATTCTGCCGCAAGTCGATTACGTCGATGCGCTCGGGCACCTGTCCTCGAAGATCTTCGAGCAAGCCGAGGGTGTCGTCCGCGCTCCCGTCGTTGACTAGGCAAACCGACGCCCACGAATTGGCCCGAAGGAAAGCCACCAGATGTGCTCCCGGAAGCCGCTCGACCTCGTTGTAGCAGGGAATGACGATGTGAACCGATTGCATGACCGGCAAAGCTTACTAGCTTTCCACACCGAGACGAAGCGCGCGCCGCAGTCCCCAGTTGGTACCGAAGTCATACGCCCGGTGCCCGCTCTGCTTGCGGGGCTCGTGTTGCTCACGCTCCATCGCCGAGGGCGGCGACGCTCCGTAGCGCCTGCATGCGCTCGACCGGCAATGGCTGCAAATGCGCCATCGGATAGTGCTTGCCCAACTTCTCGTACTTCGGCCCGCCGAAACCGTGATACGGAAGAAGCTCGTACCGACCCGCACCACCGGCCTTTCGAATGAACGCGCCAATGGCTCGAATCTCTTCTTCGGTGTCGTTGACGCCCGGGATGATGGGTGTTCTGACGATCACGCACACTTTTGGAAACTCCGAACGCATTCTCCCGAAATTTTCGAGAATCTTCCCATTGGGAACACCGGTGACGCGTTCGTGCTTTTCGGGATCCAGACACTTGATGTCGAAGAAGATTCGATTTGCAAGCGGAGCCACTTCGCGCAGCGTCTTCCAGTTGCACAAGCCGGATGTCTCGATGGCCGTATCGATGCCCCGCTCACGTGCCGCGCGAAGCAACGCGAGAACGAAGGTACCTTGAGCCAGGGGCTCCCCGCCGCTCACGGTGAGACCGCCGCCCGATCGAGCGTAGAATGCGTCGTCCTCTTCGACCACGCGCAGCACGTCCTCCACTCCAACCCACTTGCCAGATGCCTCGAGCGCATGCGAAGGACATACGAAAGCACAGTCGCCGCAACCGTCGCATCGGTCTCGGTCGATTCGGACCGTCCCGCTTTCATCGGTTTCGATCACCTGTTCGAGGCACACCGACTTGCACAGCTCACATCCCTGCGGCCCGATACAGCGCTCACGGCTGTAGACCAGCTCTGGCGACTTGCACCGACCCTCCGGGTTCGAGCACCACAAGCAAGCCAAGGGGCACCCTTTGAGAAACACCACGGTACGGATGCCCGGACCGTCATGCAGCGAGAACTTCTGAATGTTGAAGATCAGTCCCCTCGGTGCGCCATCGATGTCTCTTGCTGTCGCCATTTGGATATCTCGATGCTCCGTTAGAAGGCATGCTCCGTTCTACGAATGATCTCGCTTTGCAACGCGGGCGTGAGGTCGACGAAATACGCGCTGTAACCGGCCACCCGTACCAGTAGATTTCGGTACTTTTCGGGCTCCCGTTGTGCGGCGAGAAGGGTGTCCCGGTTGATGATGTTGAACTGAATGTGCCACATCTTCATGTCACTAGCGGTGCGGACCAAAGCCATCAGCTTGCGTGTCCCTTCTTCGCCTTCGAGCGATGCCGGGGACAGCTTCATGTTGAGGAGCCGGGCCGCCCGTTCCTTGTATTGCGCACACTTCGTCGCGCTAATCGACGAAAGTGTTGCGGTCGGGCCCTTGATGTCCATGCCCTGAGAGGGGCTGATGCTCTCCGAAAGCGGCTCATGAGCCCGGCGCCCATCGGGCGTGGCGCCAACCACGGCCCCGAGTGGAATGTGAGAAGTCACCGACACGTAACGCAGGTCGAGCTCGCCGCCGAATGCGGTCTGGTGTTCGTGGGCGAGCCGGGCGAAGCAGGCTTCGATGTCGTGGCCGAGTTGGTCGACCGCCGGGTCGTTGTTGCCATACTTCGGCGCATGCAGGCACATTTGTCGAACGGCTTCGTATCCTTCGAAGTTTCGCTCTAATGCCTGCAGGAGCACGTCCATTCCGACTTTGCCCTGCTCGAAAACGAGCGAGCGAATGGCGGCTAGTGAATCGATCACGGTGCCGAAGCCCATGACGTCGAAAAAGCCGAGGTAGAGTGCACCCTCGATCGGACCTGAGTGGATGTCCTTGCACTCGGACATACACAGGTCGTGCAGCATGGAGAACATGGGCGAGGCGATGTGCCGAGATTTCAGCGTATCGGCCACGTGTTGCTGGATGAACGTATGCCGCAACACGTTTTCCAACTGACGGACAAACACATCCCAGAGCTCTTCGAAGCTTTCGAAGGTGCGGGGGTCACCCGTCTCGAGCCCAACCAGCCCTTCGCCATAACAACGCATTCGCCCGTTTCGTAGCGTCATCTCCAGAATGGCGCCTAGGTTGATCCAGGCACATCCAGTCGCGATGCCCTCGCGATTGAGCATCTTCGTTTCCGAGCATCCCGTCACACAGTAGTCGTTGGCCTCTTGCAGGGTGCCTCCCTTCGCGACGAGCAATGGAACGATCTCGTCGTCGCAAAAGAGCTTGGGAAAGCCCGATCCGTCTTTGATGGTCTCGCAAACGGCATGAAGGAACGCATTCGGGGTACGCGCGTGGATACGAGCGGCCAAGTCGGGGTAGTTGAGGGGAAACTCCCGTTTGGATTTCAGCATCAGGTACGAGAGCTCGTTGCTTGCATCCCGCCCATCGGAAGTGAGACCCCCGATCGTCGTCGCTTCCCAATGAGCGAATCCGTCCGTCAAGGATGGTTGGCCGGGCTTTGCATAGACGTCGATGCTTCGGGCCATCCCCACCCAAATCGATTCGAGAAGCATGAGCGCCTCATCGTCGGTGAGCCGCCCCTCGTCGACGTCTTTGCGATAGTAGGGGTAGAGATACTGGTCGATCCGCCCGTTGCCGATGACTCCGCCCACGGCTTGCTCGAGACGCGAGACCGTCTGCACGAACCATTGAGACTGCACGGCCTCATGGAAGGTTCGTGCTGGATGCTCGGGCACCCGCTCGCAGATCGCCGCGATTTCCAAAAGCTCTTGGCGGCGCTCCGGTCCCGCTTCTTTCATGGCCATCATGCGTGCGAGCTCGGCATAACGGTGGGCGAAATGGACCATCGCATCGCACACCAGGCAAACGGCTTCGAGGAACGGTCGCTTCTCGACTTGGGCTGCGATGTCGAAGGGATCGAGCTCTTGGAGTCGGGCCGCAGCCTCTCGTCGGATCGATCCG
>JASFKY010000300.1:0-4925 GCA_050118395.1 Myxococcales bacterium
GACACGCGAGGAGGCAGCGGTGACTTTCAAAGTGGTGCAGTGGGCGACTGGAAACGTGGGGCGCGCAGCAGTCGAAGGCATCATTTCCCATCCAGAGCTCGATCTCGTCGGAGCCTGGGTCTATGGCAAGGATAAGGTCGACCGCGATGTGGGAGAGGTGTGTGGCCTCGATCCCATCGGTGTTCAAACCACGAACGACATCGAACGAATCATCGACGTCCGTCCCGACTGTGTGCTCTACGCACCCCTGCTCCCGAATCGACAGGAGGTCGTGCACCTGCTCGAATCCGGCATTAACGTCGTAACCCCTTTGAACTGGTTCTATCCGGGCAAACGAGACGTTCGTGATCTGTCGGAAGCGTGCACGAGGGGTGGCGCGACTTTGCATGGGACGGGCATCCATCCCGGAGGCATCACAGAGCGCCTCCCGCTGACCATCGCGGCCATGTCCCGCGCGGTGACCCACGTTCGAGCTGAAGAGTTTTCCGACATTCGAAGCTATGGAGCGACCGACGTGATCAGCAACATCATGCTTTTCGGCAAAACACCGGAGCAGGCCAAGAAGAGCCCGATGCTGATGCTACTCACGGAGGGCTTTTCGCAGTCCATCGAGATGATCGCGGACGCGCTGGGATTTCAGCTCGACCCGGAAATCCGGAGCACACACGAAGTGTCCGTGGCCATCGCGCCCATCGCCTCACCAATCGGCGACATCGAGCCTGGTCACGTGGCCGCACAGCGCTTCACCTGGGAAGGATTGGTTCACGGAGAGCCCGCGGTGACGGCCCGAACGAACTGGTTCATGGGTCAAGAAAACCTCGACCCTTTCTGGAGCTTTGGTTCCGAGGGCGAGCGGTTCGAGGTCGAGGTCACGGGGGACCCCACCATCAAGACGACATTTCATGGCCTTCACCCAGAGTCCATCCAGGCAGGGCTCGAGCGAAACCCTGGCATCGTCGCGACGGCCGTGCATTGCGTCAGCGCAATCCCTTACGTCTGCCGCGCTGAACCGGGCATCAAGACCTATCTCGACCTCCCGCTCGTCACCGGGCGCGCCTCGCTCGACCTACGGTGAATGCCGTCTCATGCGGCCTCGACCCCGTTGATCGAAGAGCGAAAGGCCACTAGTGTCCTGCCAGCGTGAAAGCGTCGAATGCGTACGATACCCGCTGGAGCTGGACTGCCGGGATTGCCCTCGTGCTGTGGCTCCTGGGCTTCGACCTCATGCCCACGTTGCACGTGGCGTTTCACGGCGCATTTGGCGAGCACCACCATGGAGCTCGGCGCGACCACGATGAGCACCCGGAAAGAGGGGCCCATCGGCACTTGGATCATCGCGGCGACCACGAGGACCATGACGGCGATCCCGAGACGCCCTCGGAGCATGGGAAAGGCAGCCTCGCCCATTTCGACATCGCGGTGAACGTCCCGCTTCCTTGTGTCCCAACCGTCCGCGAAGCTCTTCTCGCCTGGAGCGAGCCGCCGCCCGGAGCCCGGGACCAGAGGCCCGTCGACGCGCGGCCCGGGACGACGAGAGCGCGCGCACCGCCAGGACGTTCGGCCTGAACCGACTGATTTCAAAGCACAGCCAGCCCGGATCGGGGCTCGGGCGATTTTGCGCCCGTGTACCCGCTGATTCGTCATGCACAAATTTTCGAAACCGACGCTCGCGCTTGCCGCGTGTTTGGTCTCGTTCGGATCAGCACGCGCACAAGTCGAGGAAGAAGACAAAAAGACGTTTTCGAGTGCTCCGCTGGTCGAAGCCCCTTCGCTCCGCGCCGATGCACACGTGCATCCGCCCTACCCGACCGAGGCCGACGGGAGGCCCGCCCGCGTGTTGCTACAGATCACGATCGACACCGAAGGTCACACGGAAGACGCAAAGGTCCTGTCGGTCGATCGAGACGGAGCTGAAGCAGCTTTGTTTTCCGATCTCGCCCTCCAATACATACGTTCACTGGCCTTCGAACCTGCCACGCGAGACGGCGTTCCAGTGCCTGCATCGATACGCTTCGAAGTACGGTTTGATCCCCCGAACCACGCGCACGTCGAACCTTCGCAAGCGCCCGAGCCGTCAAACGTCCAGCAGGCCGAACCTCGGACGCAGACCATACGCACAACGCAGCAAGAGCCCGCATTCAGCGCAACTGCGGTTGTCGCTCCGTCCGATATTTCCGCCTCGTCGATCGACCTCACGGGCCAGGAAATCCGCTTGCGGCCTTACATCTCGACCGGAGATCTGCTCAACGCGGCGCCCGGCTTCTACGCCATTCAGCATGCGGGAGGCGGCAAGGCCAATCAGTATTTCCTCCGAGGCTTCGACGGCGACCACGGGACCGACATTGCATTTTTCGTCGACGGCGTTCCCGTCAACTGGGTAAGCCATGGACACGGCCAGGGATATGCGGACCTACATTTCATCATTCCGGAGCTCGTTCAACGCATGGAGGTACGCAAAGGCCCCTATTACGGAGAGTACGGCGATTTTGCCACCGCTGGCACCGTCAACCTCGTTCTCGAAAGCCAAAAGCCGACGAGCTCACTCAGCCTGGGCGGCGGAACGTACCGCACCTTTCGCGGCCTGGGAATCGTCAGCCCCGAGCTCGATGCCGTGAAGCCGCTCATCGCGGTGGAGGTATTCGGCACGGACGGTCCCTTCGAAAACCCGGAAAACTTGTTGCGGGCCAACGTCTTTGCTCGGACTACTTTCGACCTTCGCGGCGATTCCAAGCTCGCCTTGACCGGCACGGCGTACGTCAATCGTTGGAACGCGTCGGGGCAGATCCCCTTGCGAGAGGTGGAGGTCGGGAATCTCGACCGCTTCGGAAGCATCGACCCCAATGAAGGCGGTCAGAGCCAGCGGTACAGCCTGTATTTGAACCTCGACTCACCCGCCAAGCCTGGCGCACAGGGAGCTCGCTCGATTGGAGGCGAAGGGCTCGACCTAGTTGCGTGGATCATCCACTCGCGCTTCGCGCTCTATTCGAACTTCACGTTCTTCGCGAACGATCCCGTCAATGGCGACATGATTCGTCAGGGCGACGAACGCACCGCCACAGGGCTTCGAGTCAAGTACGGCTTCACTCATCGGTTCGACCGAGTCACCTTGAAGTCTCGAATGGGGGCCAATTTTCGTTTCGATGCCGTCGACAACACGCTTCAAGATGCTCCGGCGCGCGAAATCACCACCACCCGCGTGGATGCCCAGATCGGCGAAGGCAACATCGGCGTCTTCGGGGAAGAGGAGCTTGGATGGAAATGGTTGCGGCTCCTCGGTGGCCTGCGATTCGACTACTTCTTGTTCGACGTGACCGACCGTCTCGAAGACAGAAACACGTTGGGTACCAAGAGCAGCGGAGAAACCGGTCAGAGCATCCTGCTTCCCAAAGCCACGCTAATCGTGCAGCCAGTGGAGCCTCTCGAGCTGTTCGTGAACTTCGGGAGAGGATTCCACTCGAACGATGCGCGCGGGGTGGTGCTCGGCGTCGATCCCGTGACTCCCTTGGCAGCGGCCCTTGGCTGGGAAGTCGGCGCCCGAGTGCTCGCGTGGAACCGCCTGCAGCTGTCCACCGTGTTCTTCTGGCTCGATCTGAACAGCGAAGTCGTGTGGGTGGGAGACGAGGGTACAACCGAGCCGAGCGGAAAGACGCGACGCATGGGCGTCGAGACTCAATTCCGGCTCGAGCTGCTGCCTTGGCTGCTCGCGGACCTCGACGTGACCTGGGTTCGGGCGGAATTCGTCAACAATCCGGGCAACGCAAATGCCATCGCCCTGGCACCGGAGCTCCTCGTGAGCGGCGGGCTCACGGCCCTCGACTCCCGCACCGGGCTCTCGGGCCGACTTGGCGTCTTTTACATCGCCGACCGGCCGGCGACCGAGGATCGGTTTCTGACGGCCGAGGGATTCGTACGTGTCGACGCCTCCTTCGGTTGGGAAAATCGGCGCTTTCGATTGCAATTGCAGGTGCTCAACCTACTGAACACCGCTTGGCGCCAAGCGCAGTTCGCCACGACGGGACGTCTTCCTGGCGAAGATTCGCCAGCCGACTGCTCGAGCGGGACCCGGCCGGTCGTCAATCCCGATGGCAGTTTCGTCGGCTGTGAAGACATTCACTTCACCCCGGGCTGGCCGATTCACGTGCAGGCCTTGGCAACCGTGAAGTTCTAGCTCGAAAGCGCGCGTTCCAACATGGCGCGGAGCTCGACCATGGCATCTGGGTCGAGCAGGTTCAGGGCCTTCACCCCGCTCAGATTGTCGACCAGCTCCACCCCTGCGCTCGTGCTGGTTGCAAGCCCTGCGACCAGATCGGGCACGATGTGAAAGCCCCGCATCACGCCCACCACCGCGTACGGGTCCGACGCACAAAGCGTCTTGAAGACCACGGCATCGGCCAGCTCGTCCAGCACCACTCGACCATTGTAAGGCTCGAGCGGTGAGGCGCCTGCTTCCGCCACCACCACATCGGGCTCGGTCTCCGCGATCAAAGCCAGTAAGTCCCGCAAGCGCGCCCGGTATCGGTCCGGGTCCAGGACCGAGGACGGCAGGCCGACGTCCACGAAGTCGAGGATGGCATCGGCACCCGCGTCCGACATCGCCAAAATGTCGCGATAGCGCCCAGCGCCGGTCAACTTGGCTCCCACCACTCGACGACCGGTCTGCTTGAGCTGGCGTATGATGACTTTGGCGGCCGTCGTCTTCCCAGCGGACATCGAGGTGCCGATGATGAGAATCGTGGGGACTTCGTATTGGCCGAGCACGCGAGGCTGCTTGGCGAAATCTCGCATGTTGAGCTTGCGGGCTCCGCGCATGGCATGGCCGCGATAGTCCACCTGCATCAACGCCGGGAACACACCCGATATCGACGTCGCTCGCCCGAGCAGCCCCCCGCCGCTCAAGAGCTCCATGCGGCCGTCTGACCCCACGT
>JASFKY010000301.1:0-4912 GCA_050118395.1 Myxococcales bacterium
CGCTCGCGACCGACCCGATCTTCACCTCCGCCGTCGAAGCCGTCCGGTCGCGTCCCGCAGAGGCGGAATCGATGCTTCGCATGCTCTACGTGCCGGCAAGGCTCAAGCCCTACCTCGACCGAGCCACCTACCGCGAGCTCGTGCGGTCCGGAGCTCTTCGAGAAACCGAAGTCGAAGAAATCGTGTCGACACAGATCACACAACCCGTGCCTGAACCGCCAAGTGGCGAAGGCCGTCTCGAGCACGTGCGAATCCCTGGCCAAAGCGCTCAGACGCACCCCGGAGCCGACAGCGGTGCGCATTACGGTGATGACCTGTTCGCCGAGGTCGCCCGGTACGCCATGGCAACCGTTCGCCGGGTGGAGGGCCAGCACTACGATCTAGTTCATGCGCACGATTGGATGACCTTCCCGGCCGGCATCGAGATTGCCCGCCGCCTCGGCAAACCGCTGCTGGTGCACGTGCACAGCCTCGAATACGACCGGGCAGGCCGCGGCGCCGACCGAGACATCGTGTCGATCGAGCACCAGGGGCTCGACAACGCCACTCGGGTCATCGCCGTGAGCTACTACACCCGAAGCCTCATTCACCGTGTGCACAACATCCCGCTCGACAAGATTTCGGTCGTTCACAATGGCGTCTATGGGCGAGAGACGGTCGAAGCCTACACCGAGCAGCAAAACTCCACCGGTCCGATAGTCCTTTTTCTAGGCAGGGTGACCTTTCAAAAAGGTCCGGAGTATTTCGTACAAGCCGCAGCTCGGGTCCTCGAACACGTGCCGAATGCGATCTTCGTGATGGCGGGCTCCGGTGACATGCTTCCTCGAATGAAGGCGCTGGTCGAGGACCTCGGGATCACGGAATCGTTCCGTTTTCCGGGGTTCGTTCGCGGTGCCGAGCTCGAGCGCACCTTTTCCACTGCCGATGTTTACGTCATGCCGTCGGTCTCAGAGCCGTTCGGCATCGCGCCGCTCGAAGCCATGAGCCATGATCGCCCGGTCATCGTTTCGAAACAGTCCGGGGTATCCGAGGTTTTGCGCAATGCGCTGAAAGTGGACTTCTGGGACGTCGACAAGATGGCGAGTCAGATCGTCGCGCTGCTCGAGTTGCCGGAGCTGAGACGGGAAATCGTGGAACGCGCGCGGGAAGAGATTCGAAACATCCACTGGGATGCCGCAGCCGAAAAGCTCGTTCCCATTTACCACTCGGTGATCCGCGGTTAGACTGGCTCATGCCATCGGTTTGCTTCTATTTCGAGGTTCACCAGCCTTATCGACTGAAGCCCTACGGGGCCCTCCAGGTGGGCCGGGACCACGAGTACTTCGACGACGCGCTCAACGCCGAAGTCATTCGCAAGGTCTCCAACAAGTGCTACCTGCCCGCGAACGAGTCGATGCTTCGGCTCATCGAAAAGACGGACGGGCGCTTTCGCGTCTCCTACGCCATCACGGGTGTCGCCGTCGAGCAAATGAAACGGCATGCGCCGGAGGTGTTGGATAGCTTCGTGCGACTCGCTGAAACCGGGGCGGTCGAATTCATCGCCGAAACCTATTATCATAGCTTGGCCGCGCTCTATGATAGACAGGAATACCGCGAACAGATCGAGCTGGAGCTCGGGATGGTGCGGAGGGAATTCGGTCAGACTCCGCGCGTGTTCCGAAATACCGAGCTCATCTACGACGATGAAATCGGGCAGTACGTTTCGGAACTCGGATTCGACGCCATTCTGGTAGAAGGTGCCGACGACATCCTCTCCTGGAGAAGCCCCAACTTCGTTTATCGAGTCCCGGAACGCGAAACGCGTCTGCTAGCGAAGAACTACAAGCTATCCGACGACATCGCGTTTCGCTTCTCGAACCGAGCATGGAAAGAATTTCCACTGACCGCGAACAAGTTCGCGAAATGGGTTCACGGGCACAGTGGTGCGGGTGACGTGATCAACCTATTCATGGACTACGAGACGTTTGGTGAGCATCAGTGGAGGGAAACCGGGATATTCGATTTTCTCGAGCACTTACCCGAGCTGCTTCTCACGCATCCGCAATGGGACATTTTGACCCCGAGTCAGGCCATCGATCGATATCCGGCCTTCGGCGAGCTCAGCTTCCACCGTACGGTATCCTGGGCCGACGTCGGGCGAGACATCACCGCATGGCAAGGCAATGCGATGCAGCAACGAGCGCTTTCGGAAATTTATGCGTTGGGGCCAGAAATCAAGCGTAGGAACAACTCGAATTTGCTGGCCCTGTGGCGGCGGTTGCAGACCTCGGACCATTTCTATTACATGGCCACCAAGTCGGCTGCAGATGCCGAGGTGCACGATTACTTCAGCCCATATGATGGCCCCTATGACGCCTTCATCCATTACATGAATGTCATGAAAGACTTGAAGATGTCCGTGCTTGCTTCGAGTGAAAAGCGAATTGGCTTATGAGTAGAGCGGTTTTCTTCGAGATATCTTGGGAGGTTTGCAACATGGTCGGTGGAATTCACACCGTCCTGGCAAGCCGAGTGGCGGAGGTACAAAAGCGTCACGGAGAAGATGGCTACATCGCGATCGGTCCAGACATCCCCAGGGCCGAGGGGGTCGCAGCGGAGTTTCGCCACGATCTATGGAACCCCGAGCTCGCCGAGTCACTCAAAGATCACGAGGTGAGCGTACTGATGGGTCGCTGGCTGGTGCCTGGGGAGCCCCGCTGCCTGCTCATCAACTATTCCCGGCTCTATCAGCGCAAGGACGAGATCCTCGGTCGATACTGGGAAAAGTACGGGCTCGATTCTCTGTTTGGAGGTTGGGACTACTTCGATCCGGTGCTGTTCGCGCATGGCGCGGGAATGATCATCGAGCACATCCGCGATCGCTACCTGCTGCCGGCACGGCAGCAAGCCATCGTGCAGTCGCACGAGTGGATGTCCGCGGCGGCCATTTTACATCTGCAGAGCGCAGCCCCGGAAATGGGCACCGTGTTTACGACCCATGCGACCATGCTGGGCCGTTCGCTCGCGGGTCGCCGCGCGGACCCCAATTTCTACCAGTCGCTTTCGAGCGTCGATCCCGAGGTGGCCGCCAAGCAACTCGGCGTCGCTTCGAAGCATTCCATGGAAATGGTGGCCGCGCGCGAGGCCGACGTGTTCACGACCGTGAGCGAGCTCACCGCGATCGAGTGCGAGCACCTACTCGGACGGAAGCCCGACGTCATCCTGCCCAATGGCTTCGGCGCCAAACCGGTCGCGCCCGAGAGGCGCCAGGAAGCTCGTGAAGAGCTTTTCCGATTGGCCGAGCTGACGACGGGCGATCAATACGACCGCGACAACACCTTGATTCTCGCCCTCGCCGGACGGTACGAATACGTCAACAAGGGCGTCGACGTGTATCTGGACGCCGTTTCTTCTCTCGCCTCTGCGCTCGCATCGGAGCACAACAAGCGAATCATCGCTTATGCCATGCTCCCGGCGGGACATGCCGAGCCCAAACGAGCCCTTTGGGATCGTGCGCACGGGGGCTCCGCAGGCCCTCCCCTACGCTGCACGCACGACTTGGTCGACGAGGCCAATGATCCGATTACGAATCAACTCAATGCGCTCGGCTTTGACAATCATCCGGGAGCCCTTGCCCACGTGGTGCACGTTCCGATCTACTTGGACGGCACCGATCCGCTGATTCGGCAGCGATACTGGGATCTGCTGCCGGGGTCCGATCTGGGCGTATTTCCCTCGTTTTACGAGCCGTGGGGGTACACGCCTCTCGAAGCGGTGGCGTTTGGCGTTCCCGCCATCACCACCGATCGTGCCGGGTTTGGAAGATGGGTGGCAGCACAAGGCGACCGCAAACAGACCGGTGTGCGGGTCTTGCAGCGAGAAGGTGTCCCATTTACGGAAGTGAGCGCCTCGCTGACCCGAGCCCTGCTCGACTTCGTCGCGCTGCCCCACGACGAGCGTGAGTCCTTGCGACAAGCGTGCCTCGAGACCGCCGGGCTAACCGATTGGTCGAACTTCATGCAGCACTACGAGGACGCACACGACCGTGCGCTTCAGGCCGGCGCCGCGCGGAAAAAAGAGCTGCCGATGGAGCGACTGAGCACCTCGTCGATGCCAGCGGTTTCGGGCGAATCGGGACTCTTCGGGCTATTCGTCAAGCCGCCGCCCAAAGAAGGAGAGGAACCTGCGCCCTACAAGCGCACGTTCAACGTCGCCAATGCGCTGCCCGACGAGCTACAGCCTCTGCAAGTCATCGCATCGAATCTCTGGTGGCGATGGCATCCCGAGGTCGCGTCGCTCTTCAAGCGCGTCGATCCAGAGCTGTGGTTCAAGCTCGACGAAAACCCGCATGCCCTGCTGGAGCGCGTCAAGCCGGACCGGCTCATGGACTTGGCGATGGACACCCAATACGTCGCCGCGGTGGCCCGGGCTCATGAGCGAATGTTGGCATCCACCGAGATGCGAGAGTCCCGCATCGCCTACTTCTGCATGGAATTCGGTCTTGCGAGCTTCCTCAAGCTGTACTCGGGAGGTCTCGGAATTTTGGCCGGGGACCATCTCAAGGCGGCAAGTGACCTCGACCTTCCGCTGTGCGCGGTCGGACTGGCCTACCAGGAGGGCTACTTCCACCAGATGATCGATCGAGAAGGGCGCCAGGAGGATCTCGGCGACACGAACGATTTCCACGGCCCTCCGTTCGAGCCCGTGATGTCCGGCCGCTATGCACCGCTACGGATCAGCGTGCCCCTCACGTCGACCCAGGTGCAAGTCGGAGCATGGCAGCTCAAGGTTGGACGTATCCCGCTCTTCCTATTGGACACGAATCTTCCGGAAAATCGTCCCGAGGATCGGGCGATTACCAATCGGCTTTATGGGGGCGATGCCGCGCATCGCTTGCGTCAAGAAATGATCCTCGGGCTTGGTGGTTATCAGC
>JASFKY010000302.1:0-4904 GCA_050118395.1 Myxococcales bacterium
ACCGCAGCGTCGCATCAAGGCCACTCGCATGACGACGTGCTGGTCGCAATCGCGGCGCACTCGGTGCCGGTCACCGCGCTCATCACGCTGGCCTTCACGGCTGCACACGGACGCTACAGCGGCATCCGGCGCGCCATCGGATTGGCCGCGGCTGGCACCATTGGCGTGCTCTCCGCGCAATGGCTCTCTCCGGGCGGCTGGGCGCGTGGCGAACCGTGGATCGCAGCGCTGGTGAGCGGGCTCTTGCTGCACGTGGTCACCCACGACTGGGCGCACGAGCACGAGCAGCCCGCACTGCCCGGCTGGCCTCAGGTGCTGGCCATCGCCGCCGGCATTAGCGTGCTTCTACTGGGCCGCTAGCCGGCAAGGATCTCTCGACACGCTGCCCGATCTGGCGATGTAAAGAACGTGTGCCGCGGCGAAATGTTACAAGTTCCCTGCGATCCGCTCGCTCTCGGCGGGATCGGCGGCGCCGTGCCCAACGACTGCTTCGACGTCTTCCTCGCGAAGCCGAATCACGCCGACGTTCGCGGGACGCAGACCGTGGATGCCGGTGTAGAAGGCGCGAATGATCTCCATGTCGGCGGGGATGTCGCCGCTGAGCTGGACGGACGGGCCGATGCCGCCGGTCTTTTTGCTGAAATCGAGATAGGACAGAACCACCGGAACATCGGCGGCGCGCGCAATGTGGTAGAAGCCCGATTTCCAGTACTCGACGTGCGAGCGCGTGCCCTCTGCGGGCACCATCAACACGAGCGATTCGTTGTCTTTGAAGTGTTGGACCATCTGCTCGACGACGCCGCCCGGACGGTCCCTCATGATGGGAATCCCGCCGAGCCGTTTGAAAAGCGAGCCAAACGGCGGGCTGAACAGGGTGTGCTTACCCATCCAGCGAACGGGAATGTCGTAGACGAACGCCATCGCCAGCATGAACGGCATGTCCCAGTTGGAAGTGTGCGGGGCGGCGATGATCACGTACCGATCCACAGGAGGCCGCTCTCCGGTCATCTTCCAGCCCGCGGCCGACAAAAAAGCCTGGCCGATCAAGCGCTTGAGCGCTGCCTTGCGTCGCCTTCGCATGGGTCTGCTTTCCTTATGACAGACCTAGCGCCGGACTCCGAATCCTAGAGCGCCCATGACACAACTTTTACAATCCACCTCTCGCGAGGGCCGGTCGGAGACGTCCTCAGGAGAGCTCGTGATCGTCGGCCCAGGCGGATGGAAAGACGCCGCTGGTCGCGGGATGGGGGATCGCCCGGACCTGCACTGGAATGCCGTTGAGCTGCGCCATACCGGAAAAACGCTCGAGGGATTCAGGCCCGTCGGCTGCCAGCCAGTTGACATTGGCGCCAGTGGTTCGACTGGCAACGCTCAGCCCATCGGCGTCCTGATGGCCCCATCCGTGCGGCAAGGCCACGGCTCCGGGCATCATGTCTTCGGTGAGCTGAACCGGCAGCCGGATCGCCCCGGCGCTGCTTCGCACCTCGACCATCATGCCCGATTGCAGCCCGCGTAACTCGGCATCGGCGGGGTGCATATACAGATAATTGGTCGACCGCTTGCCGGACACGAATCGCGCGTCGTTGTGAAGCCAGCTGTTGTGGCTCAACGGCTCGCGCTTGCTGATGAGCCTGAGCTCGCCCACTCGTTTGAGCTCTTGGGCGAGCTCGGGCTCGAGCGCATTGGCTGCTTCGATCAGGTCGGCGGGAGCGAGATTGACGAGCCCATCGTCGGTCACCACGCGTGCACCCAAAAAGTCACCAGCCTCGTGCGGCGCAAGCAGGCGTCCGTGCGGTTCTTTGCGGAGCTTGCGCAACGAGCCGACACGAAATCCTCGCGCCATCAAGCCGAGCAAGCGTTCGGGGGTGAGCTCGACCCGGCCGCCGATCCAAGGCAGCTTGCCGAGACCCGCCCAAGCGCCCAGGAATCCCCCCACGAGCCGGGAGCCGAAGAGTTGCGACCCGCAAGCGCGCGCCAGCTCCAACAAGATCATCGTCTCGTCTCGCTGCTCGCCTTCGGGCGGAACCAGGGGATCGGTATATTGCACGTAGGGGATGGGTTGAACGCCCATGAGCGACTGAAACACGAAGGGCAGATCCGCCCGTTGGAAGGCGCTCGTCCCGGGCAAAATGTAATGCGCGTGGTTGGCGGTTTCGTTCCGGAAAATGTCGATCACCACCAAGAGCTCGAGCGCCTCGAAGGCGCGCTCTAGCTTCCCGTTGCTGTTGGGCACGGTGAGCAGCGGGTTGCCGGCCAAGCAAAACAAGGCTCGCACCTGGCCCTCTCCCGGCGTCAGGATCTCGTCCGCCATGAGCCCCGCGGGAAACGTGTCGGCGACCGATGGGAGCGCTCCGACCCGAGAGCGGTCGTGGCGCATGGTGTGGCCTCCTTTGCGGGCGAGCCTGGGGAAGTCTTTGACGTACCCATGACCGACGAGCGTACCGCCGCGCCGGTCGAGATTGCCCGTGATGGCGTTGATGGACTCCTGGATCCAAAACGCCAGCGTCCCGTGGCTTCCTTGATTGACCCCGGTCGAGGAAAAGAGCGCGGCCCCGTCCGCAGCGAGGTACGCATCGACCATGGCACGAAGAGAATCGGGTGAAATCCCGGTGACCGGAGCCGTTCGATTCGGCGGCCAGGGGCGGGCCACCTCCCGAAGGGAGTCGAAGTTTTTCATGTAGCTCGCGACGCGGCTTTGATCGATTGCACCGCGCTCGAGCACCTGGTGAAGAAAGCTGAGCAGAAAATATACGTCGGTGTCCGGGCGAATGAACACCTGCGTGCCGAGTTGCTTCGCGGTCTCGGTGCGGCGCGGGTTGACCAGGAAGACCTTGCCGCCTCGCTCCTCGATGGCGCGAAGCCTTCGGATGGGGTCTGGGAGCTGCATGAAGCTCGCTCGAGAAACGGCGGGGTTGGAGCCGATCATGATCAGGCACTCGGTGCGATCGATGTCGGGAAAGGGCTGGATGAACGGAAAGCCGTAGAGGCGTTGCGCGGCCGCAAACTTGTTGTTGCAATCCTGCGAGCCGGTTTGAAAGAGATTGCGAGAGCCCAGCCCTTGCAAGAACGCAGAGATCAAGATGGGCGGCAGCAAGCTGAACGAAATCGGGTTGCCGAGGTACGCCGAGACGGAATCGCCGCCATGGTCGCGAACCAACTGCCGAACCTTGTCGCCGATCTCGGAGAGCGCCTGCTGCCAACTGATTTCCTCGAAGCGATCCCCCACGCGCTTGAGCGGAGCACGCAGTCGGTCGGGCGAGTGGTGAATCTCGTGATAGCGAAGGCCCTTGATGCACGCGTAGCCCTTGGTCACGACGTGGTGGTCATCGGGCTGGAGGGCGACGATCCGATCGCCTTCAATCGTGGCCCGGAGGCCGCAAGTCGCCTCGCAAATGCGGCAAAACGTGTGCTGGGTGCGGGTCGTCACGGGGCAAACCCTGCCAGGGTGCGCAAGGCAGGACAAGCACGCGTGCATCGAGGCGCCTGGTGCTGCTACAAGGGAGGCCGCAGAAAAGGAGACCCGGACCCATGCGTAAGCTTCCCCTGATATTGGCAATCATTGGTCTTGCAGCTTTGGGCTGCGACTCGAGCAGCGGCGGCGAAGGCGGTGCCGGTGGAATGGGTGGCACGGGAGGCGCGGGCGGTGCAGGAGGCGCGGGTGGCGTGGGCGGCACGGGAGGCGCGGGCGGTGCAGGAGGGAGTGCATTGGCATGCGACACCCCGCAAAAGATGATTCGCTGCGACAAGGTTCTGAACATCGCGCATCGGGGCGGAAAGGGAATTCGTCCGGAGCACACGATCGTCGCGTATGATCGGGCGTTGGTGGACGGCGCGGACGTGCTCGAGCTGGACGTGCACGAGACCAGCGACGGGGTGCTCGTGATCATGCACGACGACACGGTCGATCGCACGACCGATTGCACGGGACTGATCAAGGAAATGACGTTCGCCGAGCTGAGCGCCTGCGATGCCGGATACGAATTCACGACCGACGGAGGGCAGACCTATCCGTATCGCGGGATGGGCCTGACGGTACCGAAGCTGGAGGATGTGTTCGACCGGTATCCCGATGCGCCGTTCGTCATCGAGATCAAGCAGGAAACGCCGCCGATCGTCGATCACTTCGTGGAGGTCGTCCGACAATATGGGGTGGAAGACAAGATGGTCGGGGCGGCGTTCGACGACAACGTATTGCTGCAGCTCCGGGCGGCAGCCCCGGAGATCGCCACCAGCCTCGGCGAGAGCGAGACGACGATCTTCTACTTGCGGTCGTTTGACGTGCTGGATCCGTCGTATGAGCCGGCAGGGGAGTTTTTGCAGGTACCGACCACGTACAACCTCGAAGGCGTGATCGTCGACGTGCTTCATCCGGGATTCGTGCCGAGGGCACACGAGATGGGGATGTTCGTTCACGTCTGGACGATCAACGACGAGCAGGAGATGCGGGACCTGATCGAGAACTATGATGTGGACGGCATCATGACGGACGACCCACCGCTGCTGACAAGCGTGATCGAAGACCTCGGCCGCTAGCCCAGAACCGACCGACGTTGGCGTGCCAAATGTTGCGCGACCGCGAGCCGATCGCGCCCGCGGTCGCGTTGAACGTGGTCGATTCGCCAGCGGAGCCTGCGACGCGCGCCCAAATCTGCCCATTCTTTCCGGCACCCCACCCAACAGTCGCTATTTCGCTCGACGCACGCTCACCTCAAGAGGCGACCGCCCACTTTGTGCGACCGTGAAAGGTTCCGCTGCGCGAATTCCTTAGGCTCCGGGACCGCATCGAGCGCCGTGGCAGACCCGCATCCACCACGTGCCCTCCGGAAAGCAAACCTCCCGATCTCCGCTGGTCCACCGTGCGAGAGCCTGCTGATACTTTGCGCGAAAGGCACGCAAACGATCGA
>JASFKY010000303.1:0-4894 GCA_050118395.1 Myxococcales bacterium
GACATCGAGTTGCTCTGCTCTCCATCCGTGCTCGTCGTGAGCCCCAAAACGATAACGTCCCCCCCGAATGTTACGCTCGTGCATGCCCACGTTGATGAGCGTGAGCCCCGTGCCATAGCCGTTGTCGATCTCGGCGTGGCAGTTGCTTTGTGTATATACCAGTGCCGCCAGCAGCCACGGGTCGACCGAGAACTCTCGGCTGTAGCGAACGATGGCCGCCGCGTATCGTCGTAGCGTTCCAGAACCGACCGACGCAGGGCATAGCTGTTGCATGGCTGCGGCCAACGCACGGGGCGAGACATCGGCTGGCGAGGGAGGCTCTTCGGGCCAGTACGACAAATCGACCAGCCCGGCCCCTCGCGGACGCAGACCGAGCCGAAGTAGCTCTTGGGCGTCCAAGGCATTCGCTCGTCCTGTAATCCGAGGTGCCGAGGAGTCGTCCAGGACCACGCCGGTGCGCATTCGACGCTTCCAGAGGGTCTCTTGGGCATGACTCGGCTCTACAGTGGCGCTCAGTAGGGTGACGAGCGCCAGACACGTACACAAAGCAAGGACCCGCAAGAAATCCTCCGAAGTATTCAGCATGCCGCGCCGTAGGCCGTTGTCCAGTTAATGGTGTGAGCAGAAGCACGGATTCGTCCCTTCAAAGGTTTTTGCGACCTCGCGCCATGTCCGCTAGGGTGCCGGTCAAGCCTTGCGGCGACACATGCAATGACCGACCCAGCAGCGAAGGACATTTTGGGGGAACGCCTCGCATCGCTCGCCAACCGCCAAGAGCTCTTCGCGCGGCGGCAGTACGAACCGGTGATTTCCGAGGGCGCGCTAGCCGAGGCCAAGTCGGCTTGGTTCGGCGTGGGCGTCGCTGCAGACGACGCGAGCTGTGGCCTTCCCGTGGACGTGTTGATTCTGGTCTTCGCGCAGGAAATGGTCCGAAGGGAGCTCGGTCTCGGCAAGAGCGCGATTCTCATCGCCGACAGCAACGCGTGCCATGCAGGTGTGCCCCGGCTCGACGTGCATCGCGCTGCGTCCCTGGCACAGGCTCCCTTGGAAGCCTTGATCGATCGGTTCCGTTTTCCAGTCGACATTCGGCGTTCCTCGTCCTTGGCTCCGGCATCCGAGGTCGAACGAAAGCAGGAAGACCTGGACATCGACAACGGCTACGTGGCGCAGCAACTGGTGCAAACCGAGATCATGCGTGAGAGAGGCGCCACCGTGAAGGTCGGCTGGGCTCTTTCGGCGTGCACGTACGACGAAACGTACTTCGATCGATTGTACCGAGATCGCTTCGGACCGCGTGTCAGCTTCGCATATACGATCGGTGGGCGAACGTTGAACGCGCATCGTCCGAGGGCCTGTCCGTACCTGTGTCGTGAGCCCAGTGACCGGCTGCTGCTTGGAACGAAAGAAAACGCGGTGCGAAAGCTTTACGGAGACGGCAATTCGCCTGCTACGCGCGGCTACCGGCGCCTCATTGCCAAGCTGGCTCGGGCCTATCAGCACCTGACAGGCGAAGATCCGGGCACCCCCGAGAGCTTCCTGCAATTCGTGGTCGACGTGTCGTCGTCCGGTACGCCTACTGCAGGAACGCGGAGAGCCCTCGGACCGAGAGCCGACGCGCCTTCGAGCTTTGCTCCCTGATTTCCCGGCTCTGCGCTTCACTCAGCTCGTCTTCGGCGCTGTCCACCAGTCCGGCCCGCAAAAAAGCTCGTTGTGTTACACCACGCTCGAGCAGGAGAGCGGTCGCATGGTCGAAAACCGATTCGCGTCGTTTCATGGCATCGAAGCTGCTCTCGATGACGGCTCGGTCGACCCAGCGCTCGTCGCGTTCCCAACCCAGAAAGTCGACGATCCGCTGAATCGAGGCCTTGCGATCACGCACCAAATCCTCGTAGCGCACGATGAGCAGGTCGGGGTCGCCTGACCTTTCGCGCCAGCCAGCTACGTGATCGAACCACGAGCCATATTGCAGCCGTCCATCCATGAAGCGGCCGAAGAACTCGTCGAACGAACCGTGGAACCCGAGGTAAGCCCGGTAGAAATGAAAGTACGAAATCAGTACGTCTCGCGGGTTGCGTTCGACGTAGATATACCGCGCGCCATCCGGGAGCCACCGTCGCGGAAGATGACTCTTGAATACCCTGGGCGGGGGGAACGCTTCCAAGTCGGCCGCGGTCAGCTCTCCAGTGGCGAGTGACCGTTCGAACCACGGAGATGCTTGGTTGAGGTGCTCCGGATCGGGCTGCTCCTCGTGAGTCAACAAATACAGAATCCATTGGGTCAGTGTCGTTCCCGAGCGCGGATAGCTCGAAATGAACACGTCCGTAGAACGCACCCTGAATTCCATGCGTCCACGTAGAAAATTGGCAACTCGACGGGCGTTGTCTAGGTTGCGAACCAGTTTGTCGAGCGTGTCTGCGGCCAGTCCCAGAGCACGTCCGGCAGGAGAGACGAGCGGATCGATGAGCTCATGGATCTTGGTTGGCCGCATGATCGGACCCTGACTAACCTAGCACCACTGGTGGAAGCGGCAGCACACATTGCAACCCCCGAGTTCGCGGTGGCCTTTCTGGTGAGCTTTCTGGCCGCAGCGCTGCATAGCACCGTCGGTTTCGGATTCGCCCTTCTCAGCGTCCCGCTGCTGTCGCTACTCGATCCGATCTTCGCCCCGGTCCCTCAGCTGCTCGTGGTGCTGCCGCTGACCGTGGCCATCGTTTTCCGAGAGCGTCATGCCGTGGAAGCTCGAAGCACGCTCTGGATTTTCGCTGGGCGCGTTCCGGGGGCTCTAATTGGCGTGGCTCTCCTCAAGATGCTTTCGGCGCCTGCCCTCGACGTCTTGATGTCTCTCATGGTGCTTACCGGTGTCACGCTGGTGACCAGCCGGGGAACCTTTCGGCGCACTGCGCCCCGCGAGTTTGGCGCGGGCATCGCTTCCGGAGTCATGGCGATGGTTTCGGCCATCGGCGGACCGCCCATCGCGCTCCTCTACCGCAACGACACGGGTCCCACCGTGCGGGCAAATCTCGGTCTGGTGTTCGCGGTGGGTCTGTGCATCACCATCAGCGTTCGTGCGGCAGCGGGTGAAGTGAGCTGGGACGAGGTCGTAGTAGGCGCTGCGCTGCTGCCAGCGGTCTGGCTCGGTTTGCGTGTCAGTCGCGTGCTGATTCCTCGGGTGGAAGGGTCGAGGCTGAAGAACGCGATCGTGGTGATCGCAGGAGGTGCGGCCATCATGCTGCTCGCGCGCGGCCTGCTCAATTGGTGAAATACACCCAGGTCGTTTCGGGCTGAAAACGCACGGCATGCCATGCGGGGGGAACTTGGGGGTCACTCCAATAGTAGAGCCAACGCGCATCGGCCGGAGCGATGTTCGTGCAACCATGGCTTCGCACCTTGCCGAAGTCGGTGTGCCAATAGGCTCCATGCAAGGCGTAGCCACCATGGTAGTAGAGCGTCCACGGCACTTCTTCGACCTCGTAAAATCCATCGATTGGATCGGTCGCGTTCATCGTGGTGGAGATGTATTTTTGCTCGACTTCAAATAGACCGGTGGGCGGTTCGTAGCCCTTTTTACCGCTGGAGATCACCGTGGCGTAAACCGGCTCATCGCCTTCGTAGGCCACCAGGGTTTGCTGATCGAGATCCACGTGAATCCATTTGGCTCCCTTTGGCACGTCTGCTGGCCGTGGGCTGCGACGCGCCACTCGGACCTCGTCCCGCCGAACCGCTCCGGCCGCTCCGATCACGTAGTCCACCCCGTGCTCCACGCGCTCTTCTTGCACCATGAATCGGGCGTGCTTTTCGGCTCGTCCGACAACGCGGGGCTCGTCGCCCTCGAGCTTCAGCAGGTCCCGGTCCTGGTCGTAGACGAATGCCAGGGGCAGCTTCCAGCCGTCGCGGCCCAGTTCCTCACCTCGAACGACCTTGGGATTTCGAAGCTCGACGTCGCTTTCGCGAACGTAGCGGCCCCGAACCGTCCGATAGAACACGGCGCCATCGGACTCTCGGATTTCCTTTTCAGCCAGCGCCAGGAAATAGTCGCCTTCCATCAGCGACGACACGACCTCCGGGGTGGACCCCTTCTTTTCCATCGCCCGCCGTGCCTCTTTTTCTTCCTCGATGGTCGGCATCCGGTAATAGCGCGGTGCGCGCTGTTGGATCACGCGACTGTATTGATAGGGGAGATGATTGCTGACATCGGCAGGGGGCACGCCATACCGCTCCGCAGTCGGCTGGTCGCTGACGTGAAACCCGAGCGCCGAGCAGACGTATCCGAATGGATCTGCCTGGTACCAGCTTCCGTCCTTGCATCCGGACCCACTGACCTTCTTTCGGAGCGGCAGGACCGAGCCCCGCCGCACCACACCGGCCACCTTCGGGCTGGCGCTGGCATCGTCATAGACGAAGGCATCGTAGTGGAATGCAGCGCCGAACAAAGACGACTGGCCGGGGTTGTTGTGCGGCGCCTTGCGGCGCTCGTCCCACCCGTCGAGCCCAGGGGCATGGAACACACGCTGCCCGTTGATGATTTCGATCCCTTGATCCCGCTGAGTCGCCGTGTGCTCTCCCAGCGCGACCGTCCCGCCACTGACGCCGGCCACGACCACCGCCAACGACAATAAGGACCACCGATTTGCCAAAAATCGTAGCATCTTACGTCGTGTTGAAGGCGACGCCGGACCCGCCCCGCGCCGCCGCCCGAGGATAGCGCTACTTTCCTCAGATTCAAAAGATCGGCCAATTTCGCAAGCTCCCTTTGATTTCTGCGTTGGCCAATGGAGTGTCGGCGGTGGTAAATCCGAGCCCATGCCCTCCGAATCAGCCCAACGAGCTCTGTCACACCTACGGGATCCGTCCGATTTCCAGTGGTACGTGATCCCGTTTCTCTTGATCGTCCTCT
>JASFKY010000304.1:0-4888 GCA_050118395.1 Myxococcales bacterium
GGGCCGCGTCGGGATGACTGTCGATGAACGCTCCGGCCTCGAACACGGTGCGCCCGAACCAGCCGTTCCCGACGAGATACTCTTGCATCATGCCTCCGAAGAAGTGGAGCGCCGTCCCCCGATGCAGGCTGGTGGGCGATCGATAGGTGATCGGCACGAAAAGATGATCGTGCAGATTCCTACCCACGCCGGGAAGATCGAGCTTCACCTCGATCCCCTGCTCGCGCAGGTGATCTGCGGGGCCGATGCCGGAGAGCATGAGAATTTGGGGCGAGCCGATCGCGCCCCCCGAGATGATCACCTCGCGTCGGGCTCTGGCGATCTGAACGCCTCGTGGGCTTCGGTATTCCACTCCGGTGGCGCGTCCGTTTTCGATGATCAGCCGGTGAACCAACGCGCGCATCTGCAGATGGAAGTTCGGGCGCCCGAGGCTCGGGTGCACGTACCCCTCGGCCGTGCTGCTTCTCAGGCCTCCGCCTGAGGACATTTGATAGATGCTGGCGCACCGCTGCCGTTCAGCGTTGAAGTCCTCGCCGATGGGAATTCCGCACACCTCCGACGCGGCTTGCAAGAAGGCCCGGGAGCAGGGGCTGATTTGATCATCGGGGTGTCGTGTGACCCGAATGGGACCCCCTGCTCCGTGGTACGGCGTTTCGCCGTCTTGATGGTCTTCCAGCTTCTTGTAGTAGGGCAAAATCTCGTCGAAGCTCCACCCCTCGCAACCGCTTGCGGCCCATCGGTCGTAGTTTGCGCGGTTGCCGCGCAGGTAGAGCATGCCGTTGATCGAGCTCGACCCGCCCAGCACTTTGCCGCGGGTGTAGGGAAGCCGCCGACCGTTCATGTGGGACTGGGGCACCGTGGTGAATCCCCAGTCGAGCTTTCGTTTGAGCTGCTTCACCTGATGGACCAGGCTGATCATCCCGGGCTTCCGGACCAGGGTGGTTCGGTCGGTTCCGCCCGCCTCCAGCAGAAGGACTTCGGCGTCGGACCTCTCGGAGAGTCGGCTCGCCACGATGGCCCCTGCGGAGCCTGCTCCAATCACGATGTAGTCGAACTCGGCCATCGCCTCCTCCAGAGTGAAACGTGTTTCACTTCGCGGCGCAGATGCTAGACCGAGACTTGGCCCGGTGCACGCGACGTAGCGGCGATTGCATCCACCAGGCCGGAGTAGCGTTGGGCCTGCCTGCCAACGGCGGCCGCGATGACCTCCGGTGCGCCCACCAATCTCACCCGCTTCCTGGCGCGACTGACCGCGGTGTACAGCAACTCGCGGCTGAGCAGCGGGCCGTCCTCCTCGGGCAACACGATGAGGACCTCGTCGAACTCGGAGCCTTGTGCTTTGTGCACGCTGAGGGCGAAAGCATCCGAATAGTGCGGCAGCCGCGCCTCGGCGACCTCGTAGGGACCCTCCGAGGCGCGTTGGATGAACGCGCGCCGCCGGTCGGGACCGACCAGCATCGCGAAGTCACCGTTGAACACCCGGAGCTCCTGGCTGTTCTGCTCGATGATGATGGGGATGACGTTCGCGCTGGGCGTGGGCGAGCTCGAGAGCCGGGCGGCGATCGCGGCGCCGAGCCGCTGCGTTCCGGTAGGGCCGACGCGATATGGGGTCAGGATCGCGAAACGGGTGCGCCGGGCGAAGTGCTCCTCGGGGTCGGCTTCACGAAGCGTCTCCGACCAGAGCGCGGCTGCGCGATCGAGCTCGGCGTTCAGCTTTCCGAATGGCAACCAGGTCACGTCTGGCGCCTCTTGCAACTCCATAATGCGCTGCACCTCGACGGGATCGCCCGCTCGGATGGCAGCCACCAGTTGCCCAAGCGGCTGCTCCGCCGCATAGCGGAAAGTCTTGGTGAGATGGGTGCACCGTCCCCGCCACCAGGTCTGGGTGTTTGCCGTGACCAAGTCCTGCAACACGGACCCCGCTTCCACCGACGTCAATTGATCGGGATCGCCCACGATCAGCAGGGTGGAACCCATGGGGGTAGCGTCGAGGAGCTGACGCATCAGGGCCAAATCGATCATCGACGCCTCATCGACGACGATGATGTCTGCTTCGAGTGGGTGATCGGCGCTTCGGCGAAAACGAAACCCCGTCGGCTGCATCCCTAGCGCGCGGTGGATCGTCATCGCCTCCTCGGGAATCGCATCGAGCACCTGGTCGGAGGCGGCGATCCGGGCTTTGGCCCGGCTCACGGATTCGCCGAGCCGTGCTGCCGATTTTCCGGTTGGCGCCAGCAGCAGCACTTTGGGCGGGGCCTGTGTGTCTCGGAGCGCGCGCTCGGTGAGGAGCGCTACGATGACGGCGACCGCGCTGGTCTTTCCGGTGCCAGGGCCGCCGCACAGCAAGGAAACCCGATTCGCAATCGCGTTCTTGGCGGCAGCGGCCTGAGCCGATTCCGGCGTGCCCTGGAAGAGCCGTCGCAAGGTCTTCTCGACCCAAGACGCATCGGGGAGCTCTGCGGACGCAAGAGCGGAGCGCTTGGCGAGAGCGTCGGCCACATCGCGCTCTAGCTGCCAGTAACGACGCAGGTAGAGGCGATTGCGCTCGTCGAGCACCAGCGGCCCCCGATTCGTCAGCGGGCTTTTGCGCAGGCGCGCTGCCCAACGCGACACATCTGGCAAGAGCGGCGCCGGCACGGCTTGCTGGGGCGACAGGCCCGCAGCGCTCGTTTCGAGCGGGAAGCACGTGTGCCCCCGGCGAACACTTCGACTGGTGAGCGCAATTGCCAGCTCGATGTCTGCGTCCGAGGCGCCGGCGGCCCGCGCCAGCGCTCTGGCCATCTCGACGTCGAGCAACTCCAATGCGCCTGCCGCTCGCAGCTCATCGAGATCCATTCAAACCTCCCAGCCAACGGTCCAGGGCTTCCAGTAGCTCGGGGCTTTGGCGGTCGAAAAACGTGCTGCGTCGGCCCTGTGCGCCACGCATGCCTCGAAGAAACAAGAACAGCACGCCGCCCCAGTCTGCCGCGCAGTATTGGGGCAGACGCTGCTTGAGATGGCGCTGCGCCGCAGCGGTATAGAGCAATCCCTGAAGAATGTAATGCTCGCGCTGCACGGCCTCGGTGATGGCGGGCGAGCCGTATGACCCGAGCGTGTTGGACTTGTAGTCCGCCACGTACCATTGCCCCTGCCATTCGAATACCAAGTCGACGAACCCACGGAGGAACTGGTGCAGCATCTTCGCACTGATCTCCGTCAAGCGTTGGTAGTACTGGGGCGCCGTCCGCGGAGCAGCATGCGCCTGCAAAATGCTCGCCAATTTTCCGATCTCCGCGCGGTCCGCGTGCAGCGTGAACTCGAGCTCGCGCAATTGCTTTTCGCGGCTCAGGTCGATGAGCCTCGGGGCCTCCTTGCCTGGCATGAGAGGCGTGGATGCCACCATCGTCAAATCTCGCTGGACGGCTTCGGCAAGCGTCGGATCCAATCCGTGGGAATGCAGTCGATCCGCGATGAACCCCCTGGCTTGGGGGCTTTCCAGTTCCGAAAAATTCGTCTGTTCTAGGATTTCGTGCAGCAGCAGGCCCGTGCGGGTGCCGCCGGGCAGCTCGGCAAACAGCGGTGGCTCTGCCATGGCGCCCTGTACGTCGTTCCGAGAGGACGGAAGCTTCTCGTCGGACCCCGTGAGGCTGGTGAAGCTCGCGATTCGAGCCGCTTGCTCGAATGACCGAGTGGGTTGGCGGATCGACAGCTCGGGGCCCTCCGTTTCCTCCTCGAAGGTGGACGCCGTCCGCGCGTTCGGCTCCCTCCAACCGATGGTGCCTCCCGATGCATTCGCCAGCGCCGTCAGGTCGTCGCGCATGGCGTCTTCATCGAGGTCATCCAGTCGTTGGTCGTCGTGAAGCAGATGCGCAAGCGCCGATCGCTTCCAATGAGAGGCCTGACCCCAAAACAAGACGCAGCGATGTTTGGCGCGCGTGACGGCGACGTAAATCAGACGCACGGCTTCTGAAAGCGATTCTCGCTCACCCTGCCGAAGGTGCTCCTCGCGTAGCTCGGAGCCCAGATCCACTCGGATGCGTCCCTCGCTGTCGTGGTACTTCACCGCGACTCGGGAGAAGCCACGGAGCGCTGCATCGTTCCAGGTAAACGGGCAGTAGACTACACTGAACTCGAGGCCCTTGGCCTTGTGAATGGTGGAGACCCGCACCGCGCCGGACTCGGCGTCGGGCCGCTGTTGCAAGTCCTCCGATCGCACGGCGCCTTGATCGGGTGTTTCTTCGTCCAAACGGCGAAACCACTGCATCAATGCAATGGGATCGCGCTTTGCCCATCGTTCCCCCCGCACCAGTAGCTCTTCGAGGTGGGTGAGATCGGTCAGCTCCCGTCGAGCAGATGGACGGGTGGCCAGCCTGCGCTCTGCACCGGTATCTCTCAACATGTCCTCCACGAAGCGAAGGACACCCTGCCCGTGCCACGTTGCGTTCCATTCGCGAAGCTTGCTAACCCATGCCGACCATGGCTCGTCTTTCATGGTGGAGAGCTCGTGTGGCAGGACCCCGAGCAACGAGGTCAAGAGGGCACGACGCAGGATCGGTGCATCTCCAGGCATCAGAGCGGCCTCGAGCACGGCACGGAGGTCGGAGGCGATTTCGGTGTTGAGCACGCTGGAATCGCCGTCGAGTGAGGTGGGAATGCCGAACGCTCTCAGCGCGCTGGTCACCGCCACGGCCTGCTTGTTGCTTCGACAAAGAACGGCGATGTCCTCTGGCTCGATGGGGCGACCTAGGATCGAATCGTTCCCGGTCAAGAGGTGGGCGATCTCGTTGGCTACGATCGGTGCGACTGCGCTTTCCAACGGAGCTTGGAGCTGCGTGGGCCTGGGAACGATCAGCTCGAGCGCAGGGCTCAACGAGCTCCGATTGCTCTTCTCGTGCGGCGCCGCGGGTTC
>JASFKY010000305.1:0-4887 GCA_050118395.1 Myxococcales bacterium
CCGGAGAGGACTACATCCAAAGTCTCCGAGGCAGGAAGCTGAAGGTCTTCCTCTTTGGCGAGCGGGTGGATGAACCGGTCGACCACCCCATGATACGACCCTCGATCAACGCGGTGGCGGAAACCTACGACCTGGCGGTGGCGGAGCCGGATATCGCGACGGCGCATTCCCCGCTGACCCAGGCGCCCGTCAATCGGTTCTTGCACGTGGTCCAAAGCCCCGAGGACCTCGTCGCCCAGAACATGATGCAACGCAAGCTGGGCCAGAACACGGGCACGTGCTTTCAGCGCTGCGTGGGAATGGACGCTTTCAACGCGCTCTACTCCGTCACCTATGAAATCGACGAGAAGCATGGGACGCCGTACCACCCACGTCTAAAGGCATTCCTGACCACGATGCAGGAGCACAACTACGTGGTCGGCGGGGCGATGACCGACGTGAAAGGGGACCGGAGCAAGGCACCCCACGAACAAGAGGATCCGGATCTTTTCGTTCACGTCACCAGGCGAAACGACGAGGGGGTTTGGCTCAAAGGAGCCAAGGGGCACCAAACCGGGTGCATCAACTCCCACTGGATCATCGCCATGCCAACCATGCGCCTGGGTCCCGCCGACGCGGACTACGCGGTCGTCGCCGCGTTTCCCGTCGATGCACCGGGCATCACGTACATCTACGGCCGTCAGTCGTGCGACACGCGTAGCATGGAGGGCGGCTCGGTCGATGTGGGCAATGCCAACTACTCGGGCCAAGAAGCGATGGTGGTGCTCGACGAGGTGTTCGTACCATGGAGCCACGTCTTCATGGACGGCGAGTTCGAGTTCGCCTCGATGCTGGTGGAGCGCTTCACTTGCTATCATCGCCGCAGCTACGTTTGCAAAACGGGCGTTGGGGACGTCTTGATCGGCGCAGCCGCACAGGCCGCCGCATACAATGGCGTCGACAAGGCTTCACACATCAAGGACAAGCTCGTCCAAATGACGCATCTCAACGAGACGATGTACGCGACCGGCATCGCTTCCTCGTATCGCGCTCGACCCACCAAATCGGGTTGCTACTTGAACGACGATATGTTGGCGAATGTGTGCAAGCACCACGTCACCAAGATGCCCTTCGAGATGGGACGGCTCGCCCAGGACCTGGCTGGTGGGCTGGTGAGCACCGCGCCATCCGAGCGCGAGCTCGAGCACCCGGAGCTCGGCGCGCTGCTCGAAAAGTACCTCAAGGGACGCGCGGACGTCCCAACCGAGGCCCGAATCCGGATCCTACGCCTCATCGAGAACATGACGATGGGACGCAACGCCGTCGGCTATCTGACCGAGTCGCTGCACGGAGCCGGTTCACCGCAGGCGCAACGAATCCAGATCGGGCGGCAGATGTCGCTGGACTTCAAAAAGGCCCTCGCACGACGGCTCGCCGGAATCGACGAGGAGAACACCGAAGAGTAGCCAGCAACTCCCAAAATGCTCTAGGTTGGAGCTGGATGCGAGTGCAAGGCGGCAGGGTAGTCGCGCAGGGGTGGCTTTGGCTGTGCCTGCTAGGAGCTGGGTGCGACCGAGGGGCGGTTGCCGAGCCTTCGGTGACGCTGGCGCAAAGAGCCACGACCGAGTCGCAGTCGACCGAACAACGGGCCGCGTCGTCGCCTCCAGCCGAGGTCGACCACGAGGGCTTGCTGATCGGGGAGTTTCGGTTGGCAGCCAACCCCGTCGTCGACGGAGACACAGTTCGCGTAGAGGGAATCGACGGCTCGATTCGGCTCCTGTGTCTCGACACCGAAGAGAAGATCCGGAGCAATGCGGACCGCACCGCCATCCGACGTGACTTCGACCGGTATCTCGAACAAAAGCGAGGCGGCTCCGCGCGACCGAAAAAGGCGGCAACCCCCATGGGCGATGCCGCGAGCGCGTTTGCCAGGGAATTCTTCGAGGGTGTCGAGACCGTACGGCTCGAGCGGGACGATCCGGAGGAAATTCGGGGGCGCTATGGCCGGTTGCTCGCCTACGTGTTCGCCAAGAAGAATGGCCGTTGGACCAGTTACAACGTCGAGTGCGTGAGAGCAGGCATGAGCCCCTACTTCACGAAGTACGGCTACTCCCGTCGCTTCCACAACGAATTCGCGCTTGCCGAAGCCGAAGCGCGGGAAGCGAAGCGGGGCATTTGGAATCCTGCATCCCAGGGATATGGGGACTACGACGAGCGCAAGGCTTGGTGGAACGCCCGGGCGGACTTCATCAGGGCCTTCGAGCACGAAGCGAACCGCAGAGACGACTACGTGGAGCTCGGCCACTTCGATGCCGAGCAAGCTCTCGAAGCAAAGCTCGGGCAAGAGGTCACGGTTCTCGGAACCGTCGATCGAATACGGAAGTTCAGCTCGTTGGTTCGGGTATCTTTGGTTGGCCATCGAACCGCCAACGTGCCCCTCATCTTCCGAGATCATGCGATCTTCCGGGAAAGCGACGTCGCTCGGTATCAAGGAGAGCCGATCACCGCACGGGGCCTGGTCGAACGCTACGAAAAGGGCGACTACCGCACCCTTCAAATCGAAGTGCACCAACCCAGCCAGATTTCGCTTCCAACGCTTCCCTGGCCATCCGAGGAAACCAAATCGATCGACGTCCGATAAGCGGCTCAACGCGAAACGGAGGTCGAGATGGTTCATGTGCAGCCCCGTGCGTGCGGGCTCGTTTGCGTGTGCTTGGTAGCGGGCGGATGCGGTCTGCCCGCATTGGATACCGCCGATGGCTGCGATGGTCTTTTTTCTGGAGACATCGTCATCACCGAGGTGCACGCCAATCCCCTAGGAGCTGACGCCGACGGCGAGTACATCGAGCTCTACAACGCCAGCGGGTCGGTCCGATCGCTCGAGGGCTCGACACTCGTCGTGAGCCGCGCGGACGGTACCGACCCTCGAACGCATCGGTTCACCGGGTTGGAAGCGCTCGAGCCATCCGCCTACTTCGTCGCGGGCAACGCGGGGTCTGAGGCGGCACCGAGCCATGTGAACTACAGCTACGGAAGCTCGCTCGGGAATTTACGCAATACCGACGGGGCCGTTTCCCTGTGGTGCGGCGAGCGCTTGATCGATCGGATGGACTACGAGCAAACCAGTGACGGACGCGCACTCGAGCTGGACGGGGCGCTGCCGCCCGATGACGAGCTCAACGACCAGGCCGAAAGCTGGTGCTTCGCGCCAGAAGGGGCCAAGCAGCCTTTTGCGGGCAACTTCGGAACGCCAGGCGGGCCCAACGATGCTTGCAGCCCGTCGACTGCACTCGCCACTTGCCGAGTGGGCGAATCGTTTCGCGCCATCGTGTCCCCACAGCCGGGCGAGGTTCACATCACCGAATGGATGGCCAATCCGACGGGACCCGATGAGGACCTCGAATGGGTCGAAGTCACATTCGAAGCGGAGGCGGACCTCAACGGTTTCCAACTCGGTCCGGCGCCGGACTCGCTGAGAAGCGCGGTCGACCAAGAGGCTTGCATTTCCATCGACGCGGGGACGAGGGTCGTCTTCGGGGGGAGCCCGGCGGCGGCGCCCCGCGTCGATGCCCCCCTCGAGCTCAATCTTCCCAACTCGGGTTCGAGGAGCATCGTGGCGGGCATCGGCGGCTCGGTGCTCGACAGCGTGCGCTACGAACGAACGACGGAAGGAGTCTCCTGGCAAGTGGATTCGAGCGGCGAGCCGTGCATCTCCCCGGGGGGCGAGTATCAGCGCGACAATTTCGGAACCCCCGGAGAGCCGAATCCGGATTGCATGACGTCCCCTGGCCCAGGGCAGTGCGTCGACCGAGGCGTCGTACGCGACATGGTCGGACCTCTCCCAGGGCAGCTGCGCATCACGGAATGGATGGCTAATCCCACCGCGGCGAGCAATCGGGACGGCGAGTGGGTCGAGCTCAGACTGGGCACGGACGCCGATCTGAATGGGTTGGTGGTGTCCGATCGAGCGGGTGGAACGAGCGAGATGCAGAGCGATGCATGTCTGCGCTTCCCAGGCGGGAGCCATGTGGTGCTGGCCCGCAGCCTCGATCCCGCAGTCAATGGCGGCATCGAGGGAGTCGCTGCCAAGCTGTCGGTATCGCTCAACAATTCCGACGAAACCATCACGCTGAGCCTCGCCGGTCAGGTGCTCGATTCGGTTTCATACGAAGAATCGGAACCGGGAGTCGCTGTCCAAGTGGATGAGCTCGGCAACGTCTGTCATGCCGTGCAGGCTTACGGTGAAGGAGACTTTGGAACGCCCGGCGCGCCGAATTCTCCGTGCTTTTGAGAGGCTTGATCGTCTCACTGGGACTCCTCGCCTGTCATCCGCACTCAGCATCAGCAATGCCCTACGAGGTATTCGTCGACGTCGAGTCCGAAGAAGATCTCTACGAGCTCTTGGCGACGGGGCAGCTTTCGCAAGCGAGCTTCGATGCGCTCTTGTTTCTTCACCAATCGCGGGTAGACCTCAACCAAGCCGACCGAGCGCGACTGTACCTCCTTCCGAACCTGGATTACGAAGCCGTGGATCGGATCATCGCGCATCGCCAGGAGGCGGGATGGATTGGCGATGTCCAGGAGCTGGTCGAAGCGGGCGTGCTTGGATCAGCGGTCGCAGATTCGCTGCTCGCGTTCGTCGTGATCGGCGGGTCGAGTGAGGCGAGGGCCGGGATAGACGCCATGGTGCGCATTCAAGGGCGCTGGAGCGGACGCTACGATCGGCTCCCGCCGCCGGTGGGCGCACAGGCCAGAATCCGCGCGCTCGGTCGTCTGGATATGGGCGCTGCAGCAACACTCACCCGGAACCACTTGAGCAGGGCTCGTTGGGATGCCAGCCGCGATGCGCTGGTCACCAAACCCGAAAGCACGCGCTTCGAAGTCCCCAAGCTCTACGTACATTGGCAA
>JASFKY010000306.1:0-4852 GCA_050118395.1 Myxococcales bacterium
GAATACGATGCCTCCTCGTCCTCGCTCCCGCATGGCCTGGGCAATCTCGTGGGTAAGCAAGACGGGCGCGCGGCAATTCACGTTGAGCATGGACTCTTGCACGCCGATGTCCATGTCCAAGAAGGGTCCGCTCGAACCAAAACCTGCACAATTGACTAGAAGGCCAATCTCGATGTCCTGCAACGCCGGCTGCAGCACTTGCACGACATCTCGTGACGCGAGATCCGCCGGCGCCACCCTCACCTCGACTCGGTGCGCATCTTCGATGATCGCCGCAAGCTCTTCGAGGCGATTGCGCCGCCGAGCCACCAGCACCACGTTCAGCCCGCGCTCGGCCAGCCGAATGGCGTATTCAGCGCCGATTCCGGCCGAAGCGCCGGTCACGACTGCCCACGGACCATATTGCTCGGCAAATCGACTCATGCGCGCCTTGGTCCCGCGTGCCCGCGCATCCTCAGCTCACGACCCGCAAACCCCGCGGCTCGTAGTGAAACCGCGGGTCAGCGGTGAGCGCATCGTAGGACCCGAACACTTTCTCGGCGTCGTGCACGCCGTCCAACGGCTCGATGGGGTCGGTAGCGTGCTCTGCGCCAAAGTCTCGAATCAGGGAGTACGTGGTACTGCGTTGCGCCGGAGATCGACCGGCGTCGCGAATGATCCTGCGCAAAGTGGCGGGTGTCATCAACTGCCCGTGGCGAGCGCCCGCTGCGGTGGAGATGCTTTCATTCATCAGTGTGCCTCCCAGATCGTTGACACCGCAGCGCAACAGCAGCTGAGACGTGCGCAAACCTTCTTTGACCCAGGATGCTTGGAGGTTGGGGATGTCTCGGCCAAGCATCAGGCGAGCGACCGCGTAGAGGCGCAGCACCTCGTCCCCGGTGGGTCCCGGACGAACACCGGGCACATCACTTGCTGCGAAGAGCGGCGCCTCCTCGTGAACGAATGAAAGCGGAACGAACTCGGTGAAGCCTCCCGTGTCGCGCTGCACGCTCCGGAGCAGATCCATGTGCCGAATCCGCTGCTCGACGGACTCGATGTGCCCGAACATCATGGTCGAGGTCGTGGGAATTCCCAAGCGATGGGCGGCGGTGATCACCTCCAGCCACTCGCTCGTGCTGATTCGGGTGGGCGAAATGGTCTTGCGCAGCCGATCGTCCAATATTTCGGCGGAAGTCCCCGGGAGTGACCCCAAGCCCGCCTCTTTGAGCTCGGCGAGGTAGGTCTGGTAGGGCACTCGTTTGAGCGAGGCCCCGAACTTCACCTCCTCGGGGGAGAAGGCGTGAATGTGGATGTCCGGTGCGGCTTTCTTTGCAACCCGGCAGAGCTCGATGTAGCTGTCGCCCTTCAAGTTGGGCGAAAGCCCCGCTTGCAAGCACACTTCGGTCGCGCCCATCTCCCAAGCCTGCCGCACGCGGCGCGACACCTCGTCCCAAGGGAGAAAATAGCCCTGCTCCGACCGAACGGTTCTGGCAAAAGCGCAGAACTTGCAGTTCTTGATGCAGACGTTGGTGAAGTTGATGTTTCGGTTGACCACGTAGGTCACACGGTCGCCGACCTGCTGGCGGCGCAGCTCATCGGCCACCAGGCAAAGCGCATGAAGCTCGGTTCCCCGCACCTCGCTGAGCGTCACGCCTTCGGTCACGCCGAGCTCGCCCCCCTGCAGGCTTCGCTCCAGGATCGCGCGAATGGCCGGTGACACGCTTTGCAGACAAGCTTCGACAGGGGTCCTCATGGCGTAGCAAGCTCCGTTTGAAGCTGGTTTAGGCGGGGACGCAACGAAGCATCGATGAAACCCGGAGCGTCCAGATGCGAGGGATATACGGGCAGACGCGGCTGAAGTCGAAACCCCTCCGCTTCACACGATCGTCGAAGCAGGTCCAGATAGGGCCAAGGATGCCCAGGATTGATGTAGTCCGGGCTGACGGGCGAAATGCCACCAAAATCGTTGATGCCGGACCGGATCAGAGCCCCCACGGATGCAGGATTGAGGTTTGGTGGCGCTTGAACGCTGACGTCGTCGTCCAGTAGGAGACGAGCCAACGCGATGGTCTGAGATAGCTCCTCAGCGCTGGGCTCTGAAAACGAGGCCATGGGCGCCGTCGGGTGCGAGCGAAAGTTCTGCACGATGACCTCACCGATGTGCCCGTATTGCCGGTGCAGGTGGCGAATGGCGAGAATCGTTTCGACGCGCTCTTCGATGGTCTCCCCAATTCCGATCAGCAAGCCCGAGGTGAATGGGATTCGAAGCTCACCTGCCTCGCGCGTCATTTGAATGCGCTTAGCCGGACGTTTGTCTGGTGCTTTGTGATGAGGCATGCCTCTTTCGCAGAGCCGGTCACTCACGTTCTCGAGCATGAGCCCCAGGCTGACGTTCACCGGCTTGAGCGCGATCATGTCCTGTCGGGAGAGGATCCCGGCGTTGGTGTGTGGCAAGAGGCCCATTGAAAGCGCCTCGTTGGCAGCCCAGCGCAGATAGTCGACCGTGCGTTCGTGCCCCCACGAACGGAGCAAGGCTCGATACTCGCGGAAGCCTGTCTCCGGCGTGTCTCCCAAGCACAACAAAGCCTCGATGCAACCTTGGGCACGAGCTCGACGTAGCCACGAACGAATCTCGTCTGGACTCATGGTCCACTCGCCGGGGTCGCCCGGAGACCTGCGGAACGAGCAATAGTCACAGCGATTGCGGCAGAGGTTGGTGATGGGCAAGAACACCTTCGGAGAAAACGTGAGCGTGGCTCCCCAGGCTCGATCACGCCGAGCACAAGCGGCTTGTCGGAGCCGTTCCGTGTCGATGCCGACCAACAGCCAGGCGTCCCGGTCGGGCACCGGGCTCACACTCGCTCGGTCCAAAATCGGCAATCCGAAGCTCATTGCATCTTGGCGATAACGTTGTCCGCAAAACGTTTCAAGCCGTCGAGGCGACCTTGCAAGCTGCCTCCCACCATCGGGGTTCCGTACATGAGCCATGGAACGGTGATGATGTCGGTCACGCCCGCTTCTTCGAGGCGCTTGTACCCGTCGGCATCCCAGACGTCGGTCACCACGGCTTGGTACTCCATCGGAAGATGGTCCCGCCCGTACTCCTTTCGAAACGCTTCGATTTGCCCGATCAGGTCGAGCAGTTGTTTCGAAGTGAGCATGGCCGAAGACCAGCCGTCACCGTATTTGGCAGCCCGACGCAGCCCCGGCTTGGTATGACCGCCGATGTAGATCGGAATGGGCTTCGCGGGTGCGGGGCTCATCTGAATCTTGCCGAAGTCGTAGTACTTTCCGTGGTATTCCACCATACCGCCGCCCCAAATCAGCCGTAGGATTTCGAGACATTCGTCCATTCGCTTTCCGCGTGTCTCGAACTCGGTGCCACACCACTTGAACTCCTCAGGCAACCACCCGAGGCCGCACCCGAAGCCGAAACGGTCGTTGGAAATTGCGGCCAACGACGCCACTTGCTTCGCCACCAACACCGGATGCCGAACGGGGAGCTTGACCACGCTCGTGTAGAAGAAAATCCGTTCGGTCCCGCCCGCCATGGCCGCGGCGCCGACGATGGGCTCGATCCACGGGGTTTCTCCGTCCCACATGCGACTTCCGTCCTGGGTGTATGGGTACGGTCGGCTGACCTCCTCCGAAAAGAAAATCGAGTCGGGCAGCACGATGGCATGGTAACCGAGCTTCTCGGCTTCTTGGGCGACCGGAATGTAGTGCTCGGGCGGCGCCATCGCGATCGAAACGCTGAACTTCATGCGGCGGAGCCTAGCATAGGGGCGGTCGGTCGGTGATCAGGCTCTGTCGCGGGGAATCCGGGTCCCGATGACGCGGGTCACGTTCAACCAAGCCAGCATCTTGGCGGAAAGAAGCGGCTTGCCGGTGTTCATGAAGGCCACGCTGATGTCCCGGTCGGGATCGGCCCAGCCGAGCACGTTGGTGAAACCGAGGTGGCCATAGGCGTGCTCGGTTCGTGGACCATAGAAGCCGAAAGTGCGGCCGCCGAGCATGAATCCCATGGAAAGTGGAATCGGCATCAACAAGACTCGGTCCACCTGCCCCGTGACCTGCGGCTTGACGGCGCGGGCCACGGTGCGGGGATCGAAAACGCGTGTGTCTTCGTAGGCCCCTCCGCAGAGCAGAGTTTCGAAAAACCGCGACACCTCCTCGGGCGTCGCAATGACGTTGCCCGCAGGAACGACCGCGGTGCGGAACCTGGGATCGTTACCGATGTCGACGAGCTCGCGCATCGAGGCGCCAAAGGCGAGCCGGACCAGATTCTTGTAAGGCCACGCGGGAGCCGGCCCCGTGAACGCATCCACGGCCACGCGATCGAGTTGCTCCGGGGGAACCCCATAGCGAAAGTGCTTGAGCTTGAGCGGCTCGCGGATCTTGATCCGCAAGAACTCCTGGATGTCTCGACCCGTCACGCGCCGGATGATCTCGCCGAGGATGAATCCGCTGGTGATGGCTTGGTAGGCTTGCACGCTGCCGGGCCGATGCGTGGGCTCCAAATCGCAAAATGCCTGGACTATCTCTTCGGGCTTGGCCAACAAATCGAGGTCGATCGCTTCCTCCGGAGTGGGAGGAATCCCGGCACGATGCGTCAAAATGTCACGGATGGTGATGTTGTGCTTGCGTCGTTTTGCGAACTCCGGAATGAACGTCGCGACCGGCTCGTCGACATGCAGCTGCTCCGCCTCCTGAAGGAGATGGATCAGCATGGCCGTCACCGCCTTGGAGCCCGAAAAGAAGTTGAACAGCGTGTCGGGCGTCGCCTGGACTCGCGGGCTTCCCTCGGGATCCTGAGGGCTGTTGCCTCGTGCGTGGCCAATCGCTCTGTCGAGAATGATTTCTCCCCGCCGAC
>JASFKY010000307.1:0-4826 GCA_050118395.1 Myxococcales bacterium
ATCACGCCACCGCGCACCACCTCTTTGGCTTCCAGCACATCCCCGGCGCCAAGCGCGTTTCCGACCATGGCGCCGGTCGCCTGCGACACACCGAGCCCGGGAACGAACGCCAGAGACTGGATACGAAGCCCGATCCCGTGTGCCGCCACGGTAACCTGCGCCACGCGAGCGAGCATTCCAACGATCGATAAGAAGGCCACGTTGAGAATGACCATGTCGAGTGCGGCTGGGGCGCCGACCCGAAAGAGATCCCGGGCCAAAGGACGGTCCAGACGCACCCAACCGAGACGTGCTCGCATTCCCGGGACCACGTCACGACTCAAAATCCAGACCATCAAACAGGCCGCCACCGCTTGCGACAGCACGGTGCCCCAGGCCGCACCACCCACGCCCAACCGAGGAAGCCCGAAGCGCCCGAGTATCAGTCCGTAATTGAGAATCACGTTGAGCAGGCTGCTCAGGAGGGCGATCATCAAAGGCAAGATCGTGTTGCCCACAGCTCGCAATGCCGCCGCAAACAACATGTTGAGGTAGTAAAAGACGGTGAACGTGAACAGCGGTCTCACGTAAGAGAGACCGAGCTCGCGCACGGCGGCTTCCGCACCGAGCCACTGCAGGGCCGTACTTGCGCCGAGGTTCCCGACGATCGCGACGGCGATCGACACCAGATAGGTCAGCAGGATGCTCTGATGCAACACGTGGTTGATGTGCGCCGGCTCTCCGGCCCCATGGGCGCGTGCAATGAATGCGACTGTCCCCACGGTCAGCCCCAACATGGCGACCATCAACAAAAAGATGAGCTGACTGGCAAAGCCCAGAGCCGTGAGCGCCTCTTCTGCATCGACCAGCCGTCCGCACATCGCGGTGTCGACCGCAAGAGTCAGAACGCTCAACAAGTTCAGCCCGACGATGGGCATGGCCAGGTCGAATAGGCGGCGAAAGATCGTGCGATCGACGCCTGCGGTTGGAGCGGCCCTTGCCTTCATCGTGGCGCACGAGCCTGAAACGGCCGAGATCGAGGCGCCAGTGCTTTCGCGATGATGCTATTGTCGTCGAACGATGGCCGGTGAGCCTCGAGAGTTCGGCCCCTATAGGCTGGTTCGCCGACTGGGCGTCGGCGGCATGGCAGAAACCTTCGAAGCAGCCCGCGTCGGAGCGAGTGGATTCGAGCAGCGCGTGTGTCTCAAGCGTGTCCTCCCGGCCTTCGGCCAGGACGACGACTTCATATCTCGGTTTCGTCGCGAGGCTCGGCTCGCTGCGAGGCTTCGTCACACGAACATCGTCGGAGTCGTCGGATTTGGGCAGGTCGACGGCTCGCATTACATGGCCCTGGAGCTGGTGGATGGCGTGGACCTGCGGTCGTTTCTCAAGTCGTCGAAAGGCGAGAAGCTTCCCCCGCAAATCGTGGCGTTGATCGGTTTCGACCTGGCACTCGCGCTGGAGCACGCACACCGCATGCTCGTCCATCGCGACATCTCTCCGTCGAACATCCTGCTCAGCAGAACGGGTGAAGCCAAGCTTGCAGACTTCGGTCTGGCCAAAGCCATCGACAACACGACGGCGGCAGCCAGCCGCAGCGCCAAGGGCAAGATTCCATACATGTCTCCGGAGCACATGCGGGGGGAGCCGGTGGATGGCAGAGCCGATCTGTTTTCGCTTGGCGTGGTGTTGTTCGAGGCTGCGGCTGGAGTGCGTCCGTTCGACGGTGCGCACGACGTGGAGACGATGCAGAAGATCCTCGAAGGTGATGCCCGCTCGCTGACCCGGCTCGCTCCTCAGATGCCTTCAGCGCTTCGCAAAGCCATCGAGAATTTGATCGAGGTGGATCTGCACGCGCGCACCCCAAGCGCCTCGCGCTTGGTCGAAGAGCTGGCGGCCATCGCGCCAGCGCCATCGGTACGAAGAGAGTTCGCCACGATCGTCGAGAGTCATCGGGGCGGACCCGCAGCAAGGCTCCACGTCCGGGGCCGTGACGAGGAGCGAGACACCGACATCGGCCGGCCCCCCGTACTCCCTCGACCGGACTCGGAAGCCGAGATCGCTGCAGTTTCTCCTGCAACTCGAAGCAAAATCAGACGGCCTGCAGCCCTGGCGGGCCTGATCGGAGCCGTGCTCACCGCAGCCCTCGGAGCAGCCTGGTGGCTAGGTCAACCACTCCCCAGGGCAGACAAATCACAGTCACCGGCAGCCCCAGCGTCCGTGCCAGTGTCAGAGCCAGCGGCAGTGCCAGGGTCAGGGTCCGTACCAGTGTCGGAGCCAGCGGCAGTGTCAGCGTCCGCGACAGCGTCAGCGTACGCGACAGCGCCAGCGTCCGCGCCAGCGTCAGCGTCCGCGACAGCGCCCGAGCCTGTGCCAGCGCCCGAGCCCGGGTCCGCGACAGTGCCCGCGACGGTGTCAGCACCCGCCTCGAGGCCAGCGCCCGCCTCGAAGGGTTGGCTTCGTGTCGTCGTGCAGCCCTGGGGGAACGTGTGGATCGACGACGTGTGGATGGGCCGAGCGCCCGTCAAAGCGCGACTCACCAAAGGACGTCACGTCGTGAAAGCGGGACGCGAGCTCCCGTCGATCACGCGGACCGTTCGCATCCAGCCGCGTGCACGAAAGGAAATCGAGATCAACCTAGTCGACTAGCCTACTCGACGACGATCGCACCGCAGGGGAATTCTGCGGTGAACGTCGCCTCACCACTCTTGAATTCGTCGCACGCGCTGCCAACCAACTCGATGACGTTGTAGGGCGGCTCGTCTTTGACCTGCCAGTCTGTTGGACAGCTGAGCGGAGTCCCATTCAGTCGCACGTCGCCCTCGTTGCAGGCCTTCTCCCGGTCATCGAACGGCTTGTCGATCTGCACCTGGCAAGAGATGCTGTCGCTGATGATGCTCTGGAAGGCGTTCGAGAGGTTTGCCGGATTGTCGCCAACCCAGACCGTCCCGGTGCCGTTTACGCCCGCGTTCGCGACCTCCTGAAGATGATTGCGAGTCGAATTGTTCGACAGCTGACCGACCCAAAGGACGAAGACGTCGATGCCTGCAGCATGAGCCGCCGCTGCGGCGTTTACAGCCTCTACTTTCGGGTCGGTGGCTCCTGACTCACAGTATTCACTTCCATTACTGATGGGATTGGGAAAGTTGTCCGCACATTCGCAGGAATCCGGCTCGCCATCTGTAGCAAGGACGATGATGGTCGGACCCTCTGGCGGCGGCGGGTCCGCCTGGATGAGGCCCACGAGCGCATCGATGCTGTCACCGGTGGGCGTGTCCTCGCCATCCTCCGACGGATACGAATAGGGATAGATGGTATCGGTGCCGAAAGTCGAAGAGTTGTTTAGGTCGAAACCGATGTGTGTGGGTAGGCGGGGACAATCGCGTCCATCCTGGAATCCATTGCGCGAGGTGTAGGTCGTCAGCCCGAACCGAACGATCGAATCGAGGTCCGACACGATGCTATTGATCGCGCTGTGCGCAGCTTCCCAGCGGTCCTCGCCGCCACCGAAGCTCTCCACCATCGATCCGCTCTGATCGACGAGAAACATCACGTTCGGAATGCTGCGTGTCGGGGTCACCTGCACCGACTGACAGCCGTTGCCTCCGGTATTGCCCGTGCCGCCCGTACCACCGGTGCTCACGTCGAGGACGCAGCGACCGCGCACGTTGCAGGTCGAGCCCTGAGCACAGCCTTGCGAAGCGGTGCATTGCGCGGTGCAGGCGCCGTTGTCGCAAAACGTGCCGAGCTGACATTCGGAATCGCTTCCGCTGGGGCACGCATCGTCACAACCCGCCGGAGGAGGGGTCAAGGCAGCGCAGTCGAGCGCACCCCCGAATCCACCCGAACCGCCGCTCCCAAAAGGCGGTCCGTCGGACCCTGTCCCACTGCAGGCCAATGCGGCCAGCCCGCCAACCGCCAAGAGCATCATCCAAAGCCAATTGCGCATCGCATGCTCCATCTCCATAAGCCAGTCATACTGATATTATATATATATAGCGTAAGACGAGCAAAACCAGGAATCTTCTTTCTGTGCTTTCGCTCATAGTTCCAAGCAGTTGGCGTACGAGCTGCCGTGGTCGCCTTCTCGCGGCGGGCACGGACTGCGCAGCCGGCTGGGCGCCCTCGAGCCGCGCGATCGATCGCGTTTTTTCAAGGCGGAAAGGGCTTTGAAACCTGCTGGAAACAATCGCGGTCCACAGATCCGGCAACTCGCTTCTCGGTCATGTGAATCGAGAACCGGGGTTCGGGCTCTGTGGTACACCGCCGACTGCGCGCGCTGGTGCCCCGGCGACGAGAACATCTGTAGGAGTAGTAAAGATGAGCATCATCAAGGCTGAATACATCTGGACCGACGGCACCGAGCCGACGCCGCTTCTTCGCTCGAAGACGAAAATGCTGGAAGCAAACGTCATCGAGAAGGTGCTTGGCGCGATTACCGGTGTGGCCGCACTTCCCAACTGGGGCTTCGACGGGTCCAGCACCAACCAGGCCAGCGGCGAGGATTCGGACTGCCAGTTGATGCCGGTCTTCGCCTGCCGTGATCCGCTCCGCGGCGGGGACAATCTGCTGGTGCTCTGCGAGGTCTATACCCACGACGGCAAGCCACACCCGACCAATACGCGGCGTGCCGCAGCCGAAGTCGAGGAGCGCACCAAGGCCTTGGACCCCTGGTACGGCCTGGAGCAGGAATACACGATGATGAAGGACGGCTGGCCACTTGGTTTCCCCGAGGGCGGCTTCCCCGGCCCGCAGGGTCCGTACTATTGCGGCGTCGGCTCCAAGTACATCTTCGGTCGGGAAATCGTCGAGGAGCACATGGATGCCTGCATCAAGGCGGGTCTCAA
>JASFKY010000308.1:0-4815 GCA_050118395.1 Myxococcales bacterium
GATGGCCCGATTTGACTGCGTACGGAAATCAGTCGCCCTCGGTTCTCCGTGCGGGAACGCAGCACGAGCTGGTCCCGATCGAGATTCCACAAGAAGACGTCCACGGGATCGGTCAAGCGGCTCTTGCCCTGCACGACCAGCAGCAGAAAGTAACGTACGGGAACCCGCTCCGCGAGCGCGGGCAGCTCGCGTTTCATCACCGTGCGGAGTTGCTCCTCGCGAACCGAAAGGCGTCTCATGTCGTTCGTCTCTTCGGCTTCCTCGAGCCACTTCTCCGTCAGAACCTCTGGAATGTCGGAAAGCTCCGAAAGAGGGGTGAGCTCGAGGCCCAGGCAAGCGCCGATGGCGTCCTCGCCCTGGGTCTCGATGGCAGCCTCGAGGGCTTCGTCCGAACGCAAATCAGGGGCCTGAACCCGGAGATAGACCACCTCCTGATCGTGCAACGCCGACAGACGCACCGTCGGGTCGACGAGTCGGGTCGCAGCACCGGATTTCGCCGAGAGCGTCTTGTCTTCGAGGTTGCGCCGAGTCGACGCCAGCGCTTCGAGCACGGGGGCAACCTGTGTCGCATGGACCTCGCCCATGCGATCTCGAAGACCGTCAGCGCGGACCTTCTGTCTCCAGAAGTACGCGCCAGCGATCAAGCCCGCGGCCAGGAGCACCCAACCGATGCGCGCCCAGGGAATCCGTGGGCGGTATCGGTTCTCGGCACGCCCGTCGAACTCGGCAGGACTCAGCTCCGGCGGCTCCATCCCTAGATGCTCAGCGTTGCTCGCGCTGGTTCACGGCAAAGCTCACGTTGCCGTAGCCAGCCGAAGCAGCTGAAAACATCACCTTTTTGACCACTCGGAAGTCGATGTTTCGATCCGCCTGGACGATGACCTGCCCTGCGAACGGCTCCGAAGGATGAATCGTCTCCCACTTACGCTTCTCGGACTCGAGCCCTTGGATGAGCGGCTCGATCCGGTCCACTTGGGCCGACTGTCCCTGGGTCTGCGTGTCCGCCACGCGCGCGCCATCGAGCGTGATGACTCGTTCGTCGATGGCCACCACGGGCGAGATTTCGATCTTTTCCGTGTTCTTGGCGTCCGGCATCGTGATCGTCGGCTGCTGCGCGATCAGCTCGCCCGAGGCAGAAAACGACATGAGCAAGAAGATCACGAGCACGATCAAGAAATCGATGAACGGGATCAGCGGAATTTGATGATCGACCGATTTGCGCCCGTGGCCCGACACGCGGTCACGTACGAACTTCAGTGGAATGTGTCGGAGCAGCTCCGGCTCTGGCCGTTTGATTGCCATGATTTCCTCCTATAGGAACGCAGCTCCGTCGGCCATGGAAAGATTGACGAACCCCGCCGCCGCGGCGATGTCCATCGCTCGAATGACGTCCTCGTAGCGAACGCCGTCTTCGGGCGCGACGATCAAATCATCGCGCTTGTCCCATGCCTGCTTCCACTGCGCGAGCTTGGCCTGGAGCTCGTCGGTGTCGAACTCGTTTTGATCGGCCACGGCGCGCTTGTCGATGTCGATGCTCTCTCCGGCCGAAGACCCCAGCACATAGCCGGAATTCCGAATCTGGAGAATGAGCTTCACTTTCTCGTCCTCCGGGGGAGCGTCTTCGGTGGACGCCTGACCGGGAACTTGTTGATTGGCATTCATGGCGGCGAGTTGATTCCAAACCGCCGTGGCCAACAGGAACATGACGCAGCAAAGCAAGAGGTCGATGAACGGAATCAGGGGGATCTCCTGATTGACCGACTTCTTTCCTGAGCCGCCTCCGCCGGTATCAATCGCAGCCATGTAGAAGCCCTCCCGCCCTTACTCCGCGGGGATGTTCTGAAGGTCGACCTTGGAGCGGTTACCCACCACCAGGTTGAGCACCTGCACGGTCGCCGCGTTGATGTCGTCGATGATCTTCTGGGTCTTGCCGTTGAGCACACCCAGCATGAGGAGGGCGAAGACGGCGGTGATGAGACCAAAGGCCGTGCAGTTCATCGCTTCTTCGATGCCTTTGGCGAGGCCCGTGGCCTTGCTGGCGGCGTCGGCCTTGGCCACCTCACCGAATGCAGTGATCAGACCGACGACCGTTCCGAATAGACCGCAAAGCATCCCGACATTGGCCAGCAGGCCGAGGTACGGAGTACGGCGCTCGATGAGCGGAAGCTCCTTGAGCGCCGCTTCGTCCATGGCCGCCTGCACCTCTTCGTCCGGACGGTTCACCTTGAGCAACCCCTGCTTGACGATGCGAGCCAGCGGGTTGTGCTCCGCAGAGCAAACTTTAATCGCGCCCGCCACGTCCCCCGCGGTGATGCACTTTTGCATCTTCGCGATGAACTCGTCCTTGTCGATCGATGCCTTGTACAAGAACATCGCCCGCTCGATCGTGAACCCGATTGCGAATACGAGACAAATCAGGATCAGCCACATCGCCCATCCGCCTGCCTCGAAGTGATACGCCAACTTGGCCATATTTCCTGCCTCCTGCGAACTTTACTTTGACAGTGTTAGCCGGACCCCGAGTGAGTACGGTGCGATCCCCACCACTGTTTCGAACTGAAAACTCGCTGTTCCCCCCAGAACAGTAAGCAATTCCAAGGTTTGCTTACTACCTAGGGATGATAACGGTTGGATCCAGCAAGTCAATATCGTGTCTGCTCCCGTTCCTTAGAAACCCGAGCGCGCCAGAGCTTGGGCCCCGCCGTGAAAAAGGACTAGTCGCGTTGACAACTTCTGCGGGCGTGGGGTAGCTTGCCCCTCCATTGAAGGTTCGTTCCAACAGTCGTAATGATTTCAACGGATTCCAGCCTTCTGGGTTCGAATTTCAGTGCGGCTGAAGGGGGGCTGAGAGGGGACAACTCGCCGGAATTGCAGGCGAGCCGGAGGGAGCCGCAAGCATGCATGAAATCTGGGAGGCCCTGGTCGAAGGCGCTCCGTTTTCCTTCATTAATCTAGGTGTCTTGGCATTCGGCGTCGGTGTCATCATCGACCGCGCTTGGTACATCCGAATGAACTACAGCGTCGATGCAACCGAGTTCATGAATCGGATTCGGAAGCTGGTACAGGCGGGCAACATCGATCGTGCGATTCGCCAGTGCGAAGCCAAAGCCGTCCCCCTGCTCGAGGTGGTCAAGTCCGGCTTGACGCAGGTCAACCGCGGCGAGGAAGCCGTCATCGCCTCGATGGAAGAAAAGATGAGCGAAGTGATTCCCGCGTTGGAAAAGCGCACGGGGTCGCTTTGGACGCTCGCGAACATCGCCACTCTCATCGGTCTGCTCGGCACGATCAGCGGTCTGATTCGCGCGTTCAAGGCGGTCGGCACCATCGATGATCCGTCGCAAAAGACGGCGCTGCTTTCTGCTGGCATCGCGGAAGCCATGTGGAACACCTTCCTCGGCTTGTTGATCGCCGTGATCTTCATGATCGCGCACCTCGTGCTCCACGGGCTCACCAAACGCCACAAGCACGAGATGGAAAAGGTCACCATGCAGCTCGAGAACCTTCTCACGTTGCGACGCCAAGGCGGCTGATCGGGCCCGGCCATGCCCGCACGGCTGACACCACGCCAACGAGCTTACGTCCGGAAGCGGACCCATCTTCCAGACCCCGATCCGTCGGAGCTCAGTGAAGAGCTCAACATCGTTCCATTCTTGGACATCGTGGTGAACATCATCATGTTCCTTCTCATGACCCTCACCACCATTGCGTTTTTCTCCCAGGTGGAAGCGGCGCTTCCCGAATACCGCAAGGGGGGCATCGGAAAGCGCGCCGCCGAGGACGAAGCGCTCAATCTCAACGTGACGGTGACTCGCGAAGGCATCATCGTTTCCGGCTCTGGCGGGAAGCTCGCGCGGGGTTGCACGACGACCGCGCCAGGCAAGGTCATCACGGTTCCCGCTGACATGAACGGAGAGCAAGATTGGCAGGGCCTCACCAACTGTGTGCGGCGTGTCAAAGAGCAATTCGAGGACGAAACCCGAGTGACGCTCAGCGCGGACCCAGAGGTGCCCTACGAGGATTTAGTCGGGGCCATGGATGCCGTTCGAGGAGAAAACGGCGAGCTTTTCCCCGATGTCTTGTTATCGGCAGGGGTTCGTTGATGGCTACCGAGAGCAAACGGCCCACCACCGATTCACTTGCACCGCCGGTGTCGGAAAAGCCGGTATCGATGTCGTACGTCAATCGGGTCGTGCGGGCCAAGCTCCGTCGCCGACCCGATCCGGAGCACTTCGGACTGAACATTTACCCGATGATGGACATGCTGACGATCCTCCTCGTGTACATGATGGCGATCTTCGCCACTTCTTCGGCTGCAGCCGTGCAAGAAAGCAGCGAGCTGCGTATTCCTTACTCGACTTCGAAGGTCGAGCTGAGCGACGCGATCGCGGTTCAGATCTCACGAAGCAGCGTCGCCGTGGACGGCAAGCCGGTGCTCGAGCTTCGCAACGGCATCGTGGATCCGAGCCTCAAACAGGGCGGCAGCAGCGGTTTTCTGATCACTCCGCTTTACAAGAGCCTCAGCGAGATCCGCGACCGCAAGAAACGGACTGCGCAACGCTTCGCCAACCAGCCTTTCGCAGGCGACGTCCAAATCATCGCGGATAAACGCACCCCATACCGAACCCTCAGCGAGGTGATCTACACACTCGGCCAGACCGAATTCAAAAACCTACGCTTCGTCGTCAACAAGAAGGGACAAGCCAGCCCCTAAAAACAACGGGGATCACGGCCGCTTGCAACCTGCTGCGATAATTCGCGGAGCTCCCGATTCGGTGTCGGCTATCGAGCCGTGCTCTGCGAGCACTTTGTAACCAG
>JASFKY010000309.1:0-4813 GCA_050118395.1 Myxococcales bacterium
TGCGGTCTGGCTACGGGCCGAAGGGATGAGCACCCTCCTCCGCACGCCCGCGGAGCTTCGGCGGGCTTGCGATGAAGCGCGCGCGGCGGGCCACCGTGTCGGGCTCGTGCCCACGATGGGGGCCCTTCATGAGGGGCATTTTTCCCTGATCGCGGAAGCCAGATCCCGCACAGACTTCGTCGTCGTCACCATTTTCGTCAATCCCCTTCAGTTCGCGCCTGACGAGGACCTCGACCGCTACCCGAGAACGCTGGCGAGCGACATGGAAGCTTGCGCTTCGAATGGAGTCGACTTGGTCTTCGCACCAGAGCCACATGCGATGTACCCGCCCGGCTTCCAATCCACAGTCTCGGTCGACGCGCTCAGCAAGCCGCTCGAGGGACGCTTTCGCCCTTCCCATTTTGCGGGCGTCACCACGGTGGTCTCCAAGCTGTTCAACTCGGTGGGGCCTTCGCTCGCGGTCTTCGGACGCAAGGACTACCAGCAGTGGAAGATCCTGGCGCGCATGGCTCGAGACCTAGACATGCCCATCGAAGTCGTGGGCTGTCCGATCGTCCGTGAACCCGATGGTCTCGCTCTGTCTTCGCGCAATCGCTATCTGTCGGCTGGCGAGCGCGAGCGGGCGTTGGCCATCGTCTCGGGCCTGCGTCTCGCGTACGATCATTGGGAGCACGGGGAACGAAGCCCCGAGGCACTCCAATCGCTGGTAGCCGAGCGAGTCGAGTCAAGCATGGACCGCGTTGACTACGTGGCCGCAGTGGACCCCGATTCACTCCTTTCAGTCGACTCGACACCGGAGCGTCTGCTGATTGCAGTGGCGGCTCACCTCGGCTCAACGCGACTCATCGATAACGTCGTGCTCGGAGAAGACCGTCGTCCGTGACGGTCGGCTCAGCATCCGTGTAACCACCACGAGACGAAACCGAGCAGGCTCGATACGGCCGCCATCGCCAGGAGCCACGGGCGGCGCTCCGACGAAGTCTCGGGGCTGCGCCGGCCGGACACGGTAGGCTCGCCGTCCTCGAGACCATATCGCAGAGGCCGATCCGGAGTGGCTGTCGATGCAGGGCCTGCCCACACCAGGGCCTGGTCGCGAGTCGGAGGAACGTCCCTCGATCCGTACGGCGAATCGGGGGGGCTCTGCGCGGCCAAATCGGCCCAAAGCTCGCCGACGCGCCGTGCCGGGTGAATTGCCGGCCGCGTCTTCAAGTACCTGCGCAGCGCATTGGCCATGGAGGCCGCATCGGGGTAGCGATCTCTGCGATTCCGCGCCGTGGCCCGGGTCACGATCGAATCGAGCGCGGACGGGACCTCCGGCCGAAACGCAGAAGGAGGAGGCACTTCGGCGCGCCTGACCGCGCGCAGAAGCGCTCCGACGTCGCCTTCCTCGCGCAGCCTTCGTCCCACCAACAGCTCCCAGAGAACGACTCCGGTCGAAAAGACATCGCTCCGGCGATCCACCGGCTGCCCCCGAACCTGCTCGGGCGACATGTAGGCGTACTTCCCCTTCACCACCCGAAGCTCCGGATCGCTTGGACGCAGCTCCGTCTTGGCCACACCAAAATCCGTGATTTTCACTTCGCCCGCCTCGCTCAGGAGAATGTTCTGAGGCGAGATGTCTCGGTGAACGATCCCCGCGGGCTTGCCGTCTGCGTCGACTGCCCGATGGGCATAGTCGAGCGCATCGCAGACTTCGGCCGCGACGTGGGCCGCCAAATCGATCGGAAAAAGACGACCGGCCGCCTGCAACCCGTCGATTACGCGCTGCAAATCTCCGCCCTCCACGTGCTCCATCACGAGCGCGCAGGTTCCCTCGACGAACGCGAGATCGAAGGTTCGCACGATGTTCGGATGACAAAGCGAAACCGAGAGCTTGGCTTCCTCGGCCAGCATATCGGGGCCAGACGCCCCAGCAGCGCCCTGCCCCGTAAGCAGCTTGATCGCGACCGGCTTCTCGAAACCCGCCGCGCCCCGAATCTTTCCTAGATAGACTTCCGCCATCCCGCCGACCGCGAGCCGCCGTAGGAGCAAGTAGGGCCCGAAAGGCCGAGGCTGGTCGAAATCGATCAAGGCTTCCTCACCGGGAACCTATCCAATTCGATTCCATGACGTAAACGAATCGTTGGCGTATGCTGAAATCATGAGTCCTCCGCCCACGCCGAAGCTCACTCCAGAACACCTCGCCGACATCGGTCTCTTCGGGGGGTTGAGCAAAGCGACCCTCGAGGTGCTAGCTGCTTCGCTGCCGACCAATCGCATCGAAGCGGGACAAATGGTCGTGGAGGAAGGCGACCTTTCCACACAAATGTTCGTGGTGGTGGCTGGCGAGCTCGAGGTGATCAAGAAAGGTGAATCGGGCGGGGACGTGCGCGTTGCCCTGCTCGGTCCCGGAGACTGGTTCGGCGAGATGTCGATCATCGACGTGCAACCCCGCTCGGCGAGCGTTCGGGCGGTCGCCCCGACTCTGGTCGTCTCGGTGACACCCGAGCACGTCGAGAGCCTCTTGTACCGGCGTGACATGAAGGACTACGCGCTGTTCGTCATGAACATCGCGAGGGAGCTGAGCCGGCGGCTTCGGGTGGCCGATGGCATCCTGGCTCAGTTCTATGCGGCCCTTTCCCACCAATACGGACCAGGCCGGACGCGTCGATGACCTCGAGCCGCGCCCCTAGAGCACGCGCGGTGGGGGAATGGACACTCCCCTCAGCTCCTCTCGCTCTTTGAGGGTGTCCAAAATGATGGTCGCGGTTTCCTCGATGGCGCAGTTCGTCACGTCGACCACCATCCAGTCGGCATGATCGCGAAAAATGGCGTGCGCATACTCCAGCTCCGCTTTCACGTGCTCGCGTAGGCCATAGTTGGCATCTGAAGGCATGCCTAGCTGCTGAAGTCGCTGCCTTCGGATGTCCATCAATTGATCGACGTCGATGGTCAGGCCGACCACCCGATGACCGGGAAGCTCGTAGAGCTCTTTGGGAGGCTCGACGTCGAGCACGAGGGGGACGTTCGCGACTTTCAGCCCACGTCCCGCAAGATACGTGGAAAGTGGAGTCTTGCTGGTGCGACTGACCCCTACCAGGACCAAATCGGCCTTGCGCAAATTGCGAGGCTCCTTTCCGTCATCGCTTTTGACGGCGAACTCGATTGCTTCCACGCGCCGGAAGTACTCGGCAGAGAGGGGCAACTCAGCCGATGGGATGTTCACCGGATCCGCTTCGAGATAGCCGCCGATCTGGCTGATTAGCGATCCTATCACATCGACGTAGCGCACATTGAAAGCCGCGGCCTCTTGGTAGAAATGGTCACGAAGCTCCGGACGCACGAGCGTGAACACGACCATCGCGCTTTCGGCAGCTGCTTTTTCCAAGATGGTCGTCAGGACTCGCCGCTCGCGAAGCCGCCGCTCGATCTTCAGCCGAACTTTGTGGTCCGGGAACTGAAGCAGAGTGGCACGCGTGACCCGCTCCGCGGTTTCACCCGTGGAGTCGCTGACGACGTAGATGACCTTCGGACCCATCGGGACACGGCTCAGACACGACGGCCGAGCTTGCGTCCATGCATGCGATTGATCCGCCTGCGGTTTTTCGCTTTGCGTTTCGCATGCCGGCGCGCGCTCTTGTTGCGCTTTCGGACTCGTTCACTGTGGACGATCTGCAAGTACATGGTTGACTCCTCGATGATTAGCGCGCTCGTTTTGGCACGAGCAGCCAATAATCCAAATCCAATACGACGTTTTCTTGGTACGTTTCGCGATCGTTTCTCGATACCTTGAGCGGAAACCCGGCATCGGTCGGCCCAACGTCCTTGAGGGCCACCAATCGCACCCGAAGCGCTCCTACGTCGTTTCGACCCCCGATGGAGGCCTTGTCCAAAATCTCGCTGTAGGCATAGATGGTATCCCCTGCGAAGGTCGGATTGGCATGGGCGCCCCCGTTCCAGGCGAGGATGCCGAGCACACGCTCCATGCCGTTGAACGACAGCGAACGCGCCACGCTGATGACGTGTCCGCCGTACATCAAGCGGCGTCCGAAGCGAGTGTCCTTCGTTTGGACCGCATCGAAGTGTACTTTCGCGGTGTTCTGATAGAGGCGTGTGGCGATGGCGTGCTCGGATTCTTCGATGGTCATGCCATCGACGTGATCGATCTTTTCGCCGACCTCGTAGTCCTCGAAATACGCGCTACCACCGGAAGGCCAGGCTTCATAGCGAGTCAAATCCAACGTCGGGGGAACCACGAGCTCCGACGGCGCGACTTCCTTGGGCATGGCCGGCCTATCGTCGGCCCCGGTCGGGGTCGACGGATCGCGCTTGTGCACCATCACCCAGCGGAAGTACTCGAGCACCGGCTCGTCTCGCTGATTGGTGCCGACGGTCTTGACCCAGACCACGCCCGTCTTGCCGTTACTGTTTTCGCGCTTACCCACGACATCGGAAACGGATCGCAGCGTATCGCCCGCATAGACCGGAGCGAGAAAACGAACCCCTGCGTAGCCGAGATTGGCCACCGCATTGAGAGACACGTCGTTGACCGTCTTGCCGAAGACGATGTGAAACACGAGCAAGTCGTTGATCGTTTCCCGTGGATAGCCGAGCGAACGGGCAAACTCCGCGGAGCAGTGCAGCGGATACCGCGAACCGGTGAGCCCGATGTACATGGCCGCTTCCCCCTCGGTGATCGTCCGTGGAACTGCATGTACGAGCTTCGCTCCGGGTTCGAAATCCTCGAAAAAGTTACCTGGATTGGTTTTGGCCATGGAAATCCTCGATCGCCGAGCCCCGACTGTACGCGGGCTCGGGTCGAACGCAAGGGCTG
>JASFKY010000310.1:0-4809 GCA_050118395.1 Myxococcales bacterium
TGCCGCCGTATGAAGGGGCTCGGAACACGCGCGACATGGGCTGGAGGGGGCGTGCGAAGTGCCAATCGGCATGGCTGCAACCACCTCCGATTGGCGCGCCGCCCGAGGAGCGGCTTGCGTGGCTCAAGCTCTCAAGTGAACCGAGCCACCCATGCAAGCCGCTCCGTCCCCCGCAAGTCCGTGTCGCGCGTGTTCCGAGCCCCGGCCTTGATCGCGAACGCCGACGCCGACGCTGACTCTGGCGCTGTGAGGCGGGGTCCGCGTCTACGCCTGGCGCCATAGCTCGGCCAGCGACGGCCGGGACCCGGTGAGGAGAAAGCCCACCCGGAATAGCCGCGCCCCGATTCGGATGGAAAGCCACGTCGAAATCAGCAGCACCGCGATCGACCCGGTCACCTCCCACCACGTGATTCCCGAGGCATCCACCGCGAGGCGGATGATGACGGTCAGCGGCGAGGTGAACGGGATCCAGGTCAAGATCTGGCCGGCGAGGCCATGGGGCTCTTCGAGCAAAACGACGAGCAGCATGAGCGGCATGATGGCCAGCAGCGCCCAGCCCATGGTGAGCTTCTGGCTTTCGGCCGCATTGGCGCCGAGAGCCGCGGTCGCCAGCATCAAGCTGCCCAAAAAGAGATAGCCGAGGACGAAGAGCACGGGGGCCGCCATCAGCGCTTGCCACGGCATGACCACGACGGACGCAAGCGCGGCGGACGCGGCGAGGGCCACGAATACCACCATCGACGACCACACAGCGAACTGCAGGAGGCCGGCGGCTCCCAAGCCGAGTAGCTTGCCGGCCAAAATCTCCTCCGGTGACACCGAGGACAACAATACTTCGACGATCTTGCTCTCCTTGTCCGTGGCCACCGCCTGCACCAAGTAGCCCGACGCGCTCAACAGCGCCGTCAGCAGCAAGACCCCCAAGAGCAAGGGAATCGTGGTTCGAACGAGTAGGTCGAACGCCTCGTCGAGGTCGGTCACCTGCGTACCGTCCGCTCCGAGTCGAGCGCGCACGAACCGGGCAGGTGTCAGAACGCGCTCCTGAACCTCCGCTTCGAGGCGCCCTTTCAGCAGCGATTTGCGTAGCAACGAGCGGAGCAGCGGCTCGATGGTCGTTCCCCTCATGCTCAAGAGCGGTGTCTTCTGGGACTCGATCGCTCGGACCTCTCCGCTTTGCAGGTAGTCCCGAGGTACGATGTAGAGGGCGCGGAGGCGCCCCGACTCCAAGTCCGCATGGGCGCGGTCGCGATCTTCGTAGAGCCACAGCTCGCTGCCCTGGGCCTTCCACACCTGATCTTCACCACGTCGATCGAATACGGAGCGGCTCACGATGCCCGCGTCGTCGATCAGCCCGAAAGCAGAGCTTTGCGCCGCGCGTTGCGTGAGAAAATACGTCTGCACGCCCAGCACCACGCCGGACACGGCAGCTAGGAAGAGAGGCAACCCGAAGGTCGCAATCAAGTACGACCACCGCCTCACCACCGAGAGCAGCTCGAACCGTGCCACTGCTCCAATGCGTCGAGCACGCATGACTCAGCCCCCTTCACGCACCAGATGAACGAAGATCTCATCCATCCGCGCCACCCTCGGTTCATAGCGATCCACGGTCACTCCGTGGCGCACGAGCTCCGTGAGATACGCCGCAGGGGTTGCGCTTGGAGGAAGCTCTACGCACCAACCGCCGGGCTTGTGCTGCTTGGCCTGCATGCCGAGCGAGACGAGGTCCGTCGTCGTCCAAACGATTACCTCGTTCGGAGAGTATCGGCGTCGGATCTCCTCAAGGGGCCCGTACACGATGAGGCGACCCCGATGAATGAGCGCCACGCGATCACAAAGCGCCTCGACCTGGTGCATCATGTGGGTGGACAGAACGGTCGTTTGTCCGCACTTGCGGCGCTGCTCGATGAGCTCGGTGACCAGCGCCACGTTGACAGGATCCAAGCCCGAAAAGGGTTCGTCCAAAACGCAAAGCTCCGGCTCCGTCATCAAACAGCCGGCGATTTGCACCTTCTGTGTCATTCCCTTGGAAAGGCTCTCCACGCGTTGGTGGGCCACGTGGCTCAGGCCCACCCGTTCGAGCCAATGGTCGGCCGCGTGGCGAGCATCCACCCGCTTCATGCCTTTCAGACAACCCAGGTACTCGAGCAGCTCCCGCGCCGCGGCCCGCCGATAGACGCCGCGCTCCTCCGGTAGGTAGGCGGTGCGATCGAGGGCGGCGGGGGTAGGGCGACCGCCAAAGAGCACGACCTGTCCCTCGTCGGCCCGCAGGATGTCGAGCCCGACCCGAATCAACGTCGTCTTGCCCGCGCCGTTGGGACCGAGAAGCCCAAAGACTTCGCCTGGCTGCACCTCCAGCGACACCCCTTCGAGCGCGGTGTGCGATCCGAAACGCTTCGACACGCCGCGATAGGCGAGAATCCCCACGCGTCTCAGTGTATCGGTTGCTCCGTACATCGGCTAATCGCGGTTGGGGAACGCATGACCCCCTGCATGCAGGGCCTTGCGCTTGGTCGATGGCTCAGCAGTCGAGGGAGACCTCGAGCAGGCGCCGGGTGAGGGACGAAATCCCCACCCTCTCGAGATCCGGCCTGGTGAAGCGCCGCCGGGTTTCCGATTCTTCGGCCCGGACCCCGACCGCCCGGAACACATCAAGCCGAAGACGGCGGTGGGTGAGCACGTGCTCGAGCTGCGCCGTCGGCTCGGGCGCGACGCGCGCGGACATTCGAGCCGATCGCAGAGCCGTTCGGGCGTCTCCGATCCCAGATCCACGCCGCTCCGCAGTCGGCACACCCCATAGGCCCCCGAACAGGCGCTCCTGTCCGCGCACCAGCCAAACGCTGCGCTCCGCGCCTCGTCCTTGCGTCGCCACGACGGCCACCAGGTCGACCGGCACCGGCGCCTTGCGTGCGCGTGCGACCGGCAAGGCCTCGACGTTTCCGCGAGCGAGCGCCTGACAATCAGAAGCGAGGGGACAGCGTTCGCAGCGGGGTCGCTGCGGAGCGCAGACCGTGGCACCCAGCTCCATGAGGGCCTGGTTGAACGCGCCCGGTCGCTCGCCCGGCACGAGCTTGGCCGCTTCCGCCCACAAGCGTTTCGTGGTTTGGGCCGTGCCCACCGGTGTCTCGATGCCGAAAACCCGGGCCAGGACCCGGGTCACGTTTCCGTCCACGACGGGCTCTGCCTTGTCGAACGCGATGCTGCCGATGGCGCCCGCCGTGTACCGCCCCACCCCTGGAAGCGACTGCCGGGCGTCGAGGTCCTCGGGAACCCGTCCACCGTAGCGCGAAACCACCTCGCGAGCCCCGGCGTGCAGCAATCGCGCTCGTCGGTAGTACCCGAGCCCGCTCCATTGCGACAGAACTGCATCTTCGTGGGCCCTCGCAAGGGCCTGGACCGTGGGAAATCGCTCGAGGAAGCGTTGGAAGTAGGGAATGACCGTCTCTACCCGCGTTTGCTGCAGCATCGTCTCGGAGACCCAAATGGCATAGGGATCGCGCGTGCGCCGCCAGGGGAGATCACGCGCGTTGCGGTCGTACCACTGCAGCAAGTTGCGTCGCATGGAGTCCATCACAGGAGCTCGTAGAAGAGTCGCTCGGGGTTTTCGAGCGTCTCGATGACCTCGTAGGCGAAGGCCGCGCCGACGTGCCCGTCCACGACGCGATGGTCGAAGGAAAGCGAGAGCAGCATGATCTTGCCGACCACGACGTGACCGTCGCGCACCACGGGTCGTTCCTTGATGCGATGAACGCCGAGAATCCCGACCTCCGGATGATTCAGGATCGGGGTCGCCAACAGCCCGCTGCGTTTGCCGAGCGAAGTCACGGTGAACGTGGAGCCCCGCAAGTCTTCCGCGGGCACAGTGCCCTGGCGAGCAGATTCCGAAAGACGGTCGATTTGCCTCGCGAGCTCGAACAAGCGCAGCCGATCGGCTCCGCGCACGACCGGAACGACCAACCCCGCATCGGTCGCGGTGGCTACACCGATGTCGTAGTACTTCTTGTATACGATTTCCTGACGCTCCTCATCGACCACGGCGTTGAGCGCAGGATGCTCGTGAAGGGCGTGGGCGACCGCTTTCACGATGAAAGGCAAGTAAGTCAGCCGCACACCACGCTTCGAAGCCTCGTCGCCGAGACGGTCACGCAAATCGACCAGGCGATCGACCTGACACTCCTCGACGAACGTGAAGTGCGCCGCGGTGCGCTTCGATCGGGACATGCGCTCGGCGATCTTGCGCCGGATGCCTATGATGGGACGTCGTTCCTCGAGCGCCTCGGGGGGCTGCTCGTCGGTCTTTTCTCCGGAAGAAGCCGCGCGCACGTCTTGCGCAGTCACTCGTCCCCCGTCCCCAGTCGCTCGCACCTGGCGGAGGTCGACGCCCAGCTCCTTGGCCAAACGCCGGGTGGCCGGCGTGGCCAGCGGCTTCGGTTGGAAGTGCTCGTCCCGCTCGCTCGCCTGATCGTGCGGGTGCGAGACGAACAGGCTGGCTCCGGGAATCCGATCCTGAATGTCGCCGACGGCGCTCGCCGCCGGTCGCGAAGACTGCTTCGAGGAGCGTGGCGTCGAACCCTCCAAAGGTTCCAGCGTCAAGATCGCCTGACCGACCTTGGCCACGCTTCCAGGGTCGAAGTGGAGCTGCGCGATGCGGGCATCGCACGGCGCCCCGATGGTGACGGTGGCCTTGTCGGTCAAGATCTCCACCATGGGATCGTCCTCGTGAACGGTGTCGCCGATGCTCACGAACCACTGGACGATTTCTCCCTCGGTCACCCCCTCTCCGATGTCGGGAAGCTTGAATTGCAGGCGAGA
>JASFKY010000311.1:0-4803 GCA_050118395.1 Myxococcales bacterium
ACGATGGAGGTTCCTGCCAACGCAGAAATCGTCTTCGAGGTCACCGCCGCCGGCTACGGGCCCACACTGACTCCACAAGCCACGACCGACCAAGACGTGACGACGCAGCTCTCCCCACTTCTGGCCGACTCGGTGGTCAGCCTGCTGGCCGGCATTCTGGAAACGCCCTACCCGTTCGGAGAGTCGGGCGTGATCGCGATCTCGACCCTGGTCGAGCCGGTCGGCGCAGACGGCAACGGGATTGCAGGCGTCACGTACACGCCCGATCAAACGCTCAACTCCTTTTACTTGGATCAAGACGAAATCCCCAGGGTCGAGGCCACCGCCACCGCGGAGCCTTCGGGCGCCGGCGGGTTCATCGAGGTGGCACCGGGAACGTACGAGGTCACGCTCGGCGGCACGGCGAGCAACTGCGTCGTGGTAGCTGGGTGGCCTGGCAACGGTGCGGGCTCGGTCCGATTGCCAGTGCGTGCGGGCTTCATCACGCAGGGAATCGTCACCTGCGATCCCGTGTCTGCTCCATAGCATGACGCCCTTACGAACTGACTCCCGGAATCGGCTCACCCCCTTCGGGGTGTGTCGTCTCCCGACAGGGGTGTCGGCGCACGTCGCCTGTTTTTGGCCTTTCGCCACGTTTGGCGACGGAAAACGCTGCAAATCGAGTTGGCACGGCTCGTGCTCTGGTTCCTGGGAATGGAACCGGCAGGCGCAGCGGCCATCGATCTCGTCGAAGCCGCGTACAATCTCGAAGCGCCCACCCAAGAGTGGCTGCCGAACCTGCTTCGCAAAGGCGAGAGCTTGTTCGATCGCGGGCTTGGATGCGCCGCGGTTCTCTGGGCGGGGCGCTCACAAGATCGACTTCCGATCGTCACTCACGCATCGGTCGGCTCGAAACGACCCGAGCTCGGCCCGAGCTTCTCGCGCGCGCTTCGGGAGCCGCACTCCACCAGTGCACAGGCTTTGGCGACCAACGGAGGCGGCGTACGCGTTGCGGCCGAGTCGGAGCTCGAAAGGCCCAACTTTCTCTGGACATTCGAAAGACACATCGGCTGCCCCGACGTCTTGGGCCTTTGGGCCACCAGCGCGGACTTTCACGGCGTCGGCGTCATCGCTCCGTCGCCTGACCCGATTGCGCTGAAACAGCACACGCGCCTTGCGTGGCGTCGAATCGCCGCCCACATCGAAGCGGGCCACAGGCTTCGATCGCGGCTCGGCTCGTTGGCGGGGCGCGCGCACGGGGTGGACTTCCCCTCGGAGGATGCTGCGGTCTTCGACCCACGCAACTTCCGGGTCGCGCACGCCGAAGGCGCCGCAGGCGAGGAAGGCACGCGGCAAGCGCTGCGCGCCGCCGCCATCCGCATCGACAAGTCTCGCGGTCGCCTCCGACGGGAAGACCCGGCCACGGCGCTTGCCGCTTGGCATGCGCTGGTCCGCGGGCGGTGGTCGCTCATCGACTGGTTCGACGCGGACGGACGGCGTTTCGTGGTCGCCCTTCCGAACGAGCCAGGCACCGTAGACCCGCGCGGGCTCACCAAGCGGGAGCATCAGGTGGCCGCGCTTGCTGCGGAAGGCGAAACGGGGAAGCGGATCGGATACCAGCTCGGCATCAGCCGTCAGCGGGTGTCGGCTTCGCTCAGTAGCGCCATGCGAAAGCTCGGCGTTCGGACCCAAGCAGAGCTCGTCATGAAGCTCCGCGGCTTCGAGCCTCGATCGAAGGTAGCTGACGAAGGCGTGAGCATGTAACCTGAGCGCTGGATGTCGGCCGTCAACACTTCCGACCCCTGGCCGCGGCTTCGTGAAATCGTCACCACGGTGGTGACGGCGCTCCGGAGTGGCCGGTTCATCGAAGAAGGCCTCGAAGCGCTTTGCGTCGAGCTCGGGGCAACCTCCGCGTGGAGCACCCTCGAGACCAAAAGCGGCGCTCCGATGCATCGTTCCCGGACGACGAGCTTTCGGGGGGTGGCGCCTGCCATCCTTGCGCAGCACGTCACCGAGACCCTCGCGCAGGTGCAGCAGGAGCTGCGCACCATTGCGGGCTTCGTACCCTACGCCACGACCGGGTCCTTTGCCGGCGTTCCATTGTGGGGAGATTTGAGCACGGCCAAAGACGCGCAGAACCTGGTGGGGGCGATGTACCTGGAATTTGCGGGCGATCAGGCCACGCAGGAATCGGTGATCGAGGTGATCGAGTGCACGGCTTGTCTCTTGGGCGGGCTCATCGCGCAGCAGTCGACGATCGAAGCCACCCGTGAGGACTTGCGGGTCGAGCGAGCTCGGGACCACCACGAGCACTATTTGGAGCTCGACGAGCTGCTCGCGCCTCCCAGCATGAATCAGATCCGTGAGGATCTATTGGGCGCGCTCGAAAGCAATGCCTCGGTGATGATTTTCGGCGAATCGGGAACCGGAAAGACCCAGCTTTCCACTGCGTTTGCCCGCGCCAGTCAGAAAGAGCCCATCGTCCGGGCCACGCTGGGTCATAGCGACGACCTCAACACGATCACCTCGGAGCTCTTCGGCCACGAGCGCGGGGCCTTTTCGGGCGCGGTTTCCCGTCGCAAGGGCCTCGTCGAGTACGCCAACGAGGGGACGCTGATCCTCGACGAGGTGCTCAATCTTCCGCCCAACGCGCAGCAGCTCCTCCTCGACTTCACGCAATTCGGCACCTACCGGCCGCTGGGCTATCAAGGACGCCGCCCAAAGCGAGCGGCCGTGCGCCTGATTTCGGTCACCAACGGCGACATCGCCAGAGCGGTCAGCCAAGGGCAATTTCGCCAAGACCTCTATTATCGTTTGGCCGTCGTGCCGATCGTCTTGCCGCCCTTACGGGAACGCAGAGCGGACATCCCACAGCTCGCAGCTCACTACCTGAACCGCACGGACGCCCGCCCGGTCTGGGAGCTCGACGGCGACGCGATCGAGTTGCTCGTCTCGCCGAAGCTGCGCTGGCCGGGCAACATTCGCGAGCTCGAGTCGGTCATGGAGCGCGCCCGAAATCGGGCCCGACGCGACGAATCCGCCGGCTTCGTCATCGGGGCGCGCCACCTCGGGCTCGGCGAGGCGCCCGTGGTAGCCCCCGCATCAGCCGGCGAGGACGAAAACACGCTGGCTGCCCTTCGGGGTCGATGGGACCAGCTCACCGAGCAACAGCAATCGCTGAGCGCGCTCGAGCAGGAAATCGTCACCGAAGCCCTTCGCGCCTGCAAAGGCATCGTCGCCAAGACCGCGCGCGTGCTTTCGATCCCCCGAACGGGGCTGATCAGCCGAATCACCACCTTCGGCATCGACGTCGACGAGCTCAAGAACGGGTGATGTCGTGAGTCGTCAGCCCTGACGGGAGCCGACATGCAAAATGGGCGACTGCCCGCGATCATGTCCTGGCTTTGTGGCCATATTGGCCTGCCCGAGCGCCTCTCGTCTCGTCACCCCGCTGGCACAGTTTCTGCTCCTCTCGTTTCAATTGGCGACAAGGAGGTGATTGGTGAGGTGTCCCACGTCCGCGAACCGAGGCGCAAAAAATGCATCCGTCCCAGTGCATTTCGGTCGGCCGGTCCCTTGATTTCGGGGCGCATGGCGTCGGTACGGTCTGGTCATCATATCGCTTGGCAAGTACCATCGAGCTGCCTGACCACTCCTTTTCCCGCGTACGTGGGTTGCCATGCGGAGTCGGGCCGACTTGCATGCCGAGCTTGGAAACATCGATACCCGTCGACGTCGGCGCACAATTTGGACCTTACGAGCTCGTTCGGCGTTTGGGCGTCGGCGGCACGGCCGAAACATTCGAAGCCATTCGACGGGGTTCTGGTGGCTTCACCCAGCGGGTTTGCCTGAAGGTCGCCTTGCCTTTCTATCGCGACGACGAGACCTTCATGCGGCTTTTCGAGCGGGAAGCCCGGTTGGCGGCCAAGCTCCGGCATCGCAACATCGTCGGCGTCATCGATTTTGGCGAAATCGGCGGGCGTTCGTATATCGCGCTCGAACTGATCGATGGCATCGACCTGCGGACCCTCCTCGACACGCACGACGGAAACCGCCTCGATCCAGAGCTGGTCGTGCTGCTCGGGCTCGACCTCGCTGCAGCCCTCGTGCATGCGCACAGCCCGCCGCCGGGCTCCGGATTCGAAGGGCTGGTGCACCGGGACATCTCGCCGTCGAACGTGCTCATCAGCCGCCAAGGCGAGGTCATGCTGAGCGACTTCGGCGTGGCCAAGGACACGGCGGACGTCCGGCGCAAGTCGAGTGAAGCCAAGGGAAAGTTTCCGTACATGTCGCCCGAGCAGCTTCGCGCCGAGCCCGCCGATGGGCGGTCCGATCTCTTTGCGGTCGGCGTGGTGCTGTTCGAGGCGTTGGCAGGGATTCGGCCGTACGAGGGGGCCAACGATCCGGCGACCATCATGCAGATTCTCAACGGCGATCATGCCGAGCTCGCCGAGTGGGCTCCAAACGCACCGGCTAAGCTTTGCGAGGTCATCGAGCGGTTGATCGATCCCGATCCCGAAAAGCGTGTGCAATCCGCCGCCGACTTGATCGAGGAGCTCGCCGAGCTCGCGCCCTCTCCCCGCGTTCACAAGCGATTGGGGGCCCTGGTCGAGGAGCGGATGGATGCCGATCGGACCAGGGCCCGCGAGATTTCGTCGACCGTGGGCAAGGAACCGAGCGGGGAAGATGCGCCGCCACTGCAGAAGCTGAAGACGCCACCTGGAGAGGCGGAAGGGAGCCCGGCCGCTGCCGCGAAACCGCGCGCAAATCGAAGAGCCGCCTGGTGGACGCTCGCTCTGCTCGTGGTGGTCGGCGCGGCGGCCG
>JASFKY010000312.1:0-4748 GCA_050118395.1 Myxococcales bacterium
GAGGTCATCGTCGGGGCCTGGGTGAAAGCCGGCAACAACAAGAGCGGCGACGGACCCGGTTACGGTGAGCGCTTCGACTCCGACGCGGACTGCAACGGCGCCGGTGGCGCGGGCGGCAGCGGCGGCGCGGGCGGCAGCGGCGGCATGGGCGGCCAAGGCGGCAGCGGCGGAATGCATGGCGATATGGATGGCGGCGTCAGTGACGGCGGCATGGATGACGGCGGCATGGACGACGGCGGCATGGACGACGGCGGCATGGACGACGGCGGCATGGTCTACTGAGAACAATCACGTCGCCTCGAGCTTCGATTAGCGCCGCTTCCGTATCGCCCGACTTGCTCTTAGTCCACTCCCGAGTACCTTGCTTCGAGCAGGATGGGCGAGGACGACCGCAAGCCGAAGGCGACTAGAGGCAAGCCGCGCCTGGGCTTGATGTACCTCTTGGCCGCGATCATCGCGGGCTCCCTGCTGCTCCAAGTCTGGGAGACCAGGTCGGGGCCGGTGGCCACCATCCCGTACAGCGAGTTCCAGAGCCTGCTCGACCAGGGCAAGGTCAAGGAGGTCGTGGTGACGGACGACACCTTGCGCGGTGAGCTCAAGGAGCCCGTCGACGGGAAGACCCGCTTTGAAACCAATCGGGTCGAGCAGGATCTGGTCAAAGACCTTCAGGGCCACGGCGTGAAGTATTCCAAAGAGCAGCAAAGCGCGCTCTTTCAGGCGCTCGCGTCCTGGTTGCTGCCGCTGGTCCTGCTGTTCGGTTTTTGGATCTTCCTGAGCCGCAGAATGGCGGCAATGGGCGGGCCCGGCGCCGGATTGATGTCGGTAGGCAAGAGCAAAGCCAAGGTCTACATGGAGACCGATACGCGGGTGACTTTCACCGACGTCGCCGGCGTCGACGAGGCCAAGCAGGAGCTCGAAGAAGTGGTTGCCTTTCTCAAGGACCCGAAGTCCTATGGAAGGCTTGGCGCGCGGATGCCGCGAGGCATCCTGTTGATCGGACCACCGGGCACGGGCAAGACCCTGCTGGCCCGGGCCGTGGCTGGAGAGGCAGAGGTTCCGTTTTTCTCGATCAGCGGGTCCGAATTCGTCGAAATGTTCGTCGGCGTGGGTGCCGCACGGGTGCGCGATCTCTTCGATCAGGCGCGACAGCAGGCGCCCTGCATCATCTTCGTCGACGAGCTCGATGCGCTCGGCAGGGCCCGAAACGCCGGCCCCTTCGGTGGGGGAACTGATGAGAAGGAACAAACGCTCAACCAATTGTTGGTCGAGCTCGATGGGTTCGACCCGTCGACCGGGATCGTGCTGCTGGCGGCCACGAACCGACCCGAGATCTTGGATCCAGCCCTGCTACGCGCGGGACGCTTCGACCGACAGGTTCTGGTCGATCGACCCGACCGTGTGGGTCGAACTCAGATCCTCAAAGTCCACGCCAAGAAAGTCGCACTCGATTCGGAGGTGAAGCTCGATGACGTGGCGGCGCTGACACCGGGGTTCACCGGTGCCGACCTGGCGAACCTGGTCAACGAAGCGGCCATCGTCGCGACGCGCCGACACGCCGACGCGGTTTCCATAGAAGATTTCACGGCAGCCATCGAGCGAATCGTTGCCGGTCTCGAAAAGAAAAACCGCATTCTCAACCCGCGTGAGCGCGCCGTCGTCGCCTACCACGAGATGGGACACGCCCTGGTCGCTCTCATGTGCGAGCGCTGCGACAAGGTGCACAAAGTATCGATCATCCCTCGGGGTGTCGGAGCCCTCGGATATACCATGCAACGTCCGACGGAGGACCGCTTCCTGATGACCCGCGAGGAGCTGGACGACAAGATGGCGGCGCTTTTGGGCGGACGCGCCGCCGAGAAGCTGGTCTTTGGACACCTTTCTACGGGCGCTGCAGATGATCTGGCCAAGGTGACCGACATCGCGCGAAGCATGGTCACGCGTTACGCCATGGTGCCCGAGCTAGGCCACATCACCTACGAGAGCGACCAGCCGGCATTTCTGGGATCGGTCGCCTCACCCTACCGCACCCGCGATTACAGCGATGACACGGCTCGGGAGATCGACAAAGCGGTCCGAAGCATCGTACAGGGCGCATTCGACAAAGCGCTCGCCATCCTGCGAGAGCAGCGTGCGACCCTCGAAGAAGGGGCCCAACAGCTGCTTCAAAACGAAACCTTGGGCGAGGCGGAGCTCCAAGCGCTGTACGACAAGATAGAGCCCAAACCGACCGAGCAATGCGGCTCGGAAACCAAGCCCTCGCCCTAGGGCTGCGGTTGGCCTGGCTGCTCCTTTTGCTCTTGCATGAGGCCGCGGGCCGCTTCGACGATGCGGCTCACGTTCGGCAAAGCCTGCGCTTCTCTTCGGCGGTCGTAGGGAATGGTCCCCTCCACGCAAACACGCGCAAAGCATGCCGAAATTCCACGCTCCATCAGGGTGGCGGCGATCTCCCCGGAGAGTCCGAAACATTTGTAGTCCTCGTCCGCCACCAGAATTCGATGGGTCTTCGATACGGATTCACATAGCATTTCGGTATCGAGAGGCGTGACCGTTCGCAGATCGACGACGGCCGCTTCGACACCCTGCTCCGCCAATTGCTCGGCAGCCTGCAGACATCGATGCAAAGCCACGCCCAACGATACCATGGTGATGTCTTTGCCTTGCCGAACGACTTTGGCCTTGCCGATCGGCGTGGGCTCCCAGCTGTCGGGCACCGGACCCACGGCCCCGGCCCGGGGAATGTCGTAATCGAGATTCGTCCGGCCCCCATCTGCCAGATAGTCCAGCCAATAGTCGGACAAAAGCTTGTGCTCCAGGAAGATCACGGGCCCCTCGTCCTCGAGGGCGGAAAGCATGAGACCTCCGGCGTCGGCTGGATTGGACGGGACGACCAGCTTCATCCCGGGCACTTGAGCGAGCATTCCCCACAAAGCCTGCTCATGCTGCCCGCCGTCCCCGTAACCGCCCCCGCAAGCGACCCGCACCACCAGAGGCACTTTCCACTTTCCACCGGAAAACGCCTCGATTTTGGCCGCGTGATTGATCAACGCATCTGCGGCGACGGCAATGAAGTCCACCATCATGATCTCGACGATGGGTCGCAGGCCGCCCATGGCAGCCGTGACGCCCGCGCCCAGAAACGCCGATTCACTGATCGGAGTCGGCCGGACGCGCATCTCACCAAACCGGGCGTAGAGGTTCATTCGAATCGCGTGCACGTCTTCGCCAAACACGACGATCCGGGGGTCTCGGGTCATCGCCTCCATGAGGACGTGTTCGATGGCCCCGGCGAACGTCATCGTTTTCATGACCCGACCTCCATGGACTGCATCGTGGTACGAACTGCGGCGGCTACCTCTTCGCCGATGGCATCGTCGACGCGCTTCTTTTCTTCGTTTGGAAGACGCTTGGCCTGTTTGTGCAGAGGGTCGTGGCGGCCCAGCTTTCGCATCCTGCCTGCGCGCCCCAGCATGTCCATGATCGAACCGAGGCTCGCTGCCCGGCTCCCAACGGAGGCGCCACCACCGCTCGTCGCCGCCTTCATCAAAGGCCCCACTTTGTCTTTCAGCTCGTCGACCGGCTTGCGCACGATCCGAAGCAGGGGGTCGCCGAGAAAGTGTCCTTCGGGCCTTCGGCAAGTCGCGTGCAAAAAGGTGGGGCCTTGCCCACTTCGTGCACGATCTATCGCCTCGCGCGCTTCCTGCCAAACCGCAACCACGTCGGATCCGTCCACCGAGGCGGCATGGGCACCCAAACCTCGGGCGCGAACGCACAGGTCCCCTCCGGTCACTTTCTTCGAGGGCGTGGTGATGCCCATGCCGTTGTCTTTGCAGACGAACAACACGGGCAAGGACCAGGCGGCAGCCAAATTGATCGACTCCATCAGCATGCCCTGATTCATGGCGGCCTCGCCAAAGAACGCGACTGCGACCTTCCCTTGGCGCAGGTGTTGATTCGCCAGCGCAAAACCGCAGGCGGCGGGGCCGGAGGCGCCTACGATGCCGGAGGACGCAGCCAAAAGCTCGGGCTCGAACAAGTGCATGTGACCGCCCATGCCGCGGCAAAGCCCATCCTCGCGACCCATGAATTCTTTGAGTAGCGAGACCAAATCGACACCCCGCATCACCAATGGCGAGGTGCCACGGTGGTCGAGCGCCATGGCGTCTCCATCGAACAGGTGGCCGACCACCCCGGCGATGATCCCTTCCTCGCCGATGTTTAGATGCATCTCGGCCGAGATGAGGCCGTCATCCCAGAGCTGCGTCACGGCCTCTTCGAAGAGGCGGCTCTTGAGCATGTGGCCGTAGAGCGCGACACCATCCGGTTCCATCCGCGCCTCCTTCCATGGCTGGGCTCATGATGGTACGGAACGCGGGAGTCGACTCCAAGGGGAATTTTTCCGCCCCGTCCAAATCGGGGTAGCTCTGCAATCTCAGGGGCTTGCGGGGTTGCAGCGGTCAGCGAGCGAGCGAGCTCACTTGTTTTCGTCCTTGGATTCTTCGGCTTCGAGCGCGTCGAGGTCCGGTGGATTCTGGTCTTGCGCTTCGAGTGCATCGAGATCGGGTGATTGCTCCGAATCTTTCTTCTCGAGCGCATCGAGGTCCAATGGCTCGTCGTCCGACTCGAGGTCGTCGAGATCGAAATCTCCGTCGTTACCCTCGAGCCCGTCCAGGTCCAGGCCCGTTCCTTCGTCTCCCGGCTCGGGGGACGGTGCTTGAAGATCGACGGCATTGGACTCCACCATGCTGGGA
>JASFKY010000313.1:0-4746 GCA_050118395.1 Myxococcales bacterium
GCACGTCTCGTCGCAAGAATCTGGGGTCAGAAAGCAGGTTTGGCAAAGCTCACCCAGCCCCTGTTCGTGACGTCACCCGGTCGGGTTACTCCCCGCTCTCTCGGGAGAACAAACGTCCATTTACCTCCACGAGGTGATCCGCCACGACTGTCTCAGTTTGCCACGCTCCAAATGGTGTCAGGTGGCGGATCTCGATTGCTGAGGAGCTCTATCGAGAGCAAATGCGAGCTCACGTCGAGATGCGGATCACGTGGTCTGCAAAGGTGTCGACGTCGTCCTCGGTCGTGTCGAACGAGGTCATCCATCGAACGATCGGGACTCGCTCATCCCACACGTGAAACAACGCGTGCTCCTGCATCGCACCGATTCGTTCGAGGGGCACGCGCGCGAAGACCGCGTTGGTTTGCACGGGGGCGACGATCTCGACATGGGGCAGATGCTTGACGGCATTCGCCAATCGGCGCGCCATTGCGTTGGCATGCGCAGCATTGCGGCGCCATAGGTCGTCGGTCAACAGGGCTTCGAATTGGACTGCGATGAAACGCGTCTTGGACGCCAGCTGCATGCTTTGCTTATGAACGAAAGGGGCATCGGCAAATAGTGCACGATCGAAAAACACGATCGCCTCGCCGCCGAGGATCCCATTCTTGGTTCCGCCAAAGCTCAGCAGGTCGACTCCAGCATCCGCCGTGATGTCACGGAGTGCGCATTCGAGGAAGGCCGCCGCATTGGATATGCGCGCGCCGTCCATGTGCAGCAACATCCCCTTTTCGTGTGCAAAATGAGAGAGCTCGCGGATCTCCTCGGGAGCATAAACCACCCCCAGCTCGGTGGCCTGGCTGATGGAAACGACGCGAGGCTGAGCATGGTGCACTCCCTTGGTTCTTGCGAGGCGCGCCTCGAGCGCGGGAATCGTCACCTTCCCGTGAGAGGACGTGACTGGAACCAGCTTGCTGCCGAGAAACCGCTCCGGGGCGGCGCCTTCGTCGAGCCACAGGTGAGCGCTCTGTGCGCAGAGCACGGACTCGAACGGCCGCAGGACCGACCCGAGGGCCGCCACGTTGGCGCCCGTGCCTCCGAAGGCGAACAGCACTTCCACCTCGGGACCGAGCTCTGCGCGGAAGTGTGCGATCGCCGATTCCGTGTAGGGATCGGCACCATAGGCAAGCGCATGACCGACGTTGGCCCGCCCGATCGCCTCCAAGACCTCGGGGTGCACTCCCGAAGCGTTGTCACTCGCGAAAAAGCGGAACGCCACACTCACCTCTATCGAACCACGAGCTCGCGCGGTGCATGGGTCAGGAACTCGGCGCCTTTTTCGGTGACCACGACCGTGTCCGACAAAAACGAATCGCCTCGCCCCGTTCGTAGTAGCCAAGACATCAAGTGAAACACCATCCCCGGGCGGATCTCCATCGGAGAGCCGCGTCGTAAACCGCGCGGAACGCCCGAGCCGGACCAACTGGGGGGAAAGCCGATGCCGACGATGTAGCCACAATGGTGCCGCGCGTAGTGTGAAAGCTTGGCTTGCTTCACGCGTCCTTCCCAAACCTGGTACACCGAATCGGCGGTGGCACCTGGTTTGAGCGCTTCGGCTGCGGCGTAAAGGGCTTCGAGCGCGACGGCGTGAATGTCCTTGGCCTTCGAACGAAACCCGCCGATGTGAACGAGACGACCGACCGGAGCGTGGTATCGCCAATAACATCCGGCCATCTCGAGGAAAAGCAGATCGCGCTTTTGTAGACGGTACCGGTCCCAGGTGCCGTGCTCGTGTGCGATCGTTCGGGTGGACCGCACCAACGGCACGAAAGCCGGGTAGGTGCCCCCACGCTGGAACATGACTTGATAGATACCCGCCATGACGTCGCTCTTCGAGACCCCGGGGCCGGCCATAGCCGTTGCGGTCATGACCATCGCGTCCGAGATGGCGGCCGCCTCGCGCGTGCATTCGAGCTCACTCGGCGACTGCACGATCCGGCAATCATTCACGAGGTCGCCCGCATCGAGCCAAGTGACGTCCGCTAGACGGGAAACGAACCCCTGCGCCACACGATAGGGAAGAAACGAGCTGTTTTGCTCGAAGGCGATGCGCGCCGAAGTGAGCTTGAGGTCGCTGATCGCCTCGCAAGTCACCTCCATCGGTGCATCGTAGTCGAGCGCTTCGTCTTCTGTCGTACGGATGGAGACGCCCAAGCTCATCGACCATGGATTGAGACCGGCGCCCTCCTCTGCCGGCGGAAGCTCCTCCTCTCTGTCGGACATCGCCATGGTGAGATCGGCGGCGCGGTTCCGGGCTTTCGGGAGAGGCTCGATACCATCGGAGTACGTGTAATGGAGAACGTCCGGCACCATGTCCTGCACGATGGCTCGCTCCATCTTCCTCGTGATCAGCACCGGTTCCCGGTCGAGCGGCAAAATCAAGGACGTATACGCGAAGTAGCCCTGATGGTTGAGGCCGGTCAGGTAATAAACGTTTTCCGGGTTGGTGATGATGCACGCGTCGATCTCGCGGTCGACCATAGCCGCTCGCACCCGCTGGATGCGGCTCTGAAACTCGCTCTCGGAAAAATAGCGTAGCGTCATGCCTGCCCCTTCAGAATGGTGACCGTCTTGGTTTCGGTGTAGGCATCGAAGGCCTGCTCGCCGAGCTCGCGGCCCATGCCCGACATCTTGTAGCCACCAAATGGCGCGGCTGGATCGACGATGTTGTAGCAGTTGACCCAAACCGTTCCAGCCTTGACGCCCTCGGCGACCGCATGCGCTTTGCCAATATCGCGAGTCCATACGGCCGCCGCGAGCCCGTACGGAGTGTCGTTGGCGCGCTCGATGACCTCGTCTACGTCCTTGAATCGCAGCACGCTTACGACGGGGCCGAAGATTTCCTCCGTGGCGACAGACATCGAATCCTCGACCCCGGCGAACACAGTCGGACGAACGAAGTAACCTCTTTCGAACTCCCGCTCTCCGCCGGCAACACACTCGGCCCCTTCGCTCCGGCCAGCAGCCACGTAACGCATGGTCTTGTCGAACTGCGCTTGGTCGATGAGCGCGCCGTGCTCGGTGTTTTCGTCTAACGGATCTCCTAGACGCGCACTCTTTGCGCGCTCGGCGAGCTTGTCGACGAAGGTGTCGTAGACTTCTTCTTGTACGAACGCGCGGCTGCCGGCGCAGCAGTTCTGACCTTGGTTCAGAAAAATGGCGCCGTACGCACCTTCGACGGCCTCATCCAGGTCCGAGTCGGCAAAGATGACGTTCGGGCTCTTGCCACCGAGCTCGAAAGTCGCGCGCTTCATCGTGTCTGCAATGCGCCTCTTGATGGTCTGCGCTGTAGTGTACTCGCCCGTGAACGCGATCTTGTCGACGCCGGGGTGCTCTACGATCGCGCCGCCGGCAGTGGGGCCGAACCCGGGAAGCACGTTGAGCACACCCGGAGGCAGCCCTGCTTGCATCGCGAGCTCCGCCATCCGCAAGGCGGTCAGCGGGGTCTGCTCGGCGGGCTTGAGCACCGAGGTGCACCCCGCAGCAAGCGCGGGACCCACCTTCCAAGCGGCCATCGACATGGGGAAGTTCCATGGAATGATCTGACCACATACGCCGACGGGCTCCCGCCTCGTGTACATGAAAAAATCGCTCGATGCCGGGATCGTCTTGCCGTGAAGCTTGTCGGCCCAGCCGCCGAAGTAACGGAGCACGGCGGCCGTACCCGGAACATCGTAGCTCAGGCTTTCCTGGATCGCCTTTCCGCAATCGAGCGATTCGAGCCGCGCCAGCTCTTCGAGCTGGCTTTCGATGAGATCAGCCCACCGTAAGAGGATCTTACCCCGTTCGCGCGGATCCATGCGCGCCCAAGGCCCCTCTTCCAAAGCCTTGCGCGCGGCGCGGACGGCAAGATCCACGTCGGCTGCGTCGGCTTCCGCAACCTCTGCAATTGGTTCTTCGGTTGCGGGGCTGATGGTCTCGAACGTCTTGCCGCTCACCGAGTCTCGAAATTCGCCATCGATGAGCAACCTCGTCGGGCCGATCTTGATTTCGTTCTCGTGCGACTTCGGCGACGATGCGGTTTCTATCATCTGTTGGGTCTAATCGCTCCGAGCGACCTCGCAAGAGCCCAACCAACGGCTCGAAAGCTCGCGCCCGAAGCGCAAATCCGCTTCCCAGCGTCTGCAACCTCAAACGTATCGATTCTGCAACACCTTCGAACGCAGGTGTAAAGCGTGAGCGCAGTCGGTCTGAGAGCCTGTGAGTTGCGAACGCGGCGGGCTCGCCGGCTATCCTCCGACGCCGGCTCGTTTCAGCATCTCGGGGAACTCGTCGACGTCACCAACCGGATGCACGTCCGGGTAGGACTTTGTGATGCGCCACGTCGCATGGAGCGCCGGGAAGAACGCATCCTCGTTGTCCGCTTCGAGAATCACGGTAACCGTCCGGCGCGCGAGCGAGAAGTAGAAACCAATGGGGTTGTGGGCTTGCCACTTGGCGATCATGTCCCGAATGCGCTGCGGATTGTCTTCCAACTCGTTCCCGACGGTGGGCTCGATCTCGATCTGAACGATGTACTTCATGGGTCTCCCTCTTGGTGAGCCACGGCCCTGAGCCGAAGGTCCACACGCTACACGGGCGGCCAGGCCGTCGCAACACGCTCGCCATCCAAAGCTGCCGCGGCGAGCCTCTGAGGAAGCGGCTGGGGCTGGACGGCGGGAAAGGCGAACCCGGTGCACGAGGTGAGGATCGCCGCCACGATTCCTT
>JASFKY010000314.1:0-4709 GCA_050118395.1 Myxococcales bacterium
CACTGCGTCGGACTTGCGTCCCATTCGCTGCAGCAGATCGCCCCGGCGGTGTGACCAGCGCGGTTCGTCGGGCGCTTGCTTTTCGATCAACTCGTACAAGTCGAGCGCTTCGTTGAGCCGCTCCGCTTTGAGCGCCTTGGCCAATTGCGCCTTGAGGCTCAGCGGCTGACTGGGCTTTCGAAACATCGCTACCCCCTCTCCCCCAGGAGATGACATCACCCTAACGGATTAATGGGGCCACCCGCAAATCGAGGCCGCTTTTGCGATGTTCCTCGAAATTCCTACGCGCTTAGAATCTCGTCGGCCGCGCGCAATCCGGAGCGTACCGCACCATCCATGTAGCCCGCCCACTGCTCGGCCGTCTCCGTGCCGGCCCAGTAAATGCGCCCGATCGGCGCGCGGAGACTCGGCCCATAGCTCACCAAAACACCCGGCGCGGTGAATCCCTCGTAGGCTCCGCGACTCCATGGCTCGGCCTGCCAATCGGATTCGAGATATTGCACCGGCGAACGGGCTTGCGATCCGAAAAAGGTTTCGAGCTGCCCCAGCACGGCCTGCTCACGCTCGGCCCGGGTCCGGAGTCCCCATACCCTGGCTTCGTCCCCTGCAAAGAAAGCATTGAGCACGCCCGCATTCCCGCTGGCGGGCGAGTTGTCAAAGCCGAATCGGACCGGTCCCGCATCCGCGACGAACTGACCGGTGAGACCCTGACCACGCCAAAACGGAGCTTCATACTCGACGTTGACCTTGATGATGCTGCCCATGGGCATTCGCTGGGTCAATTGATCGCGTGGTGCAGGTAGGGCGGGGTCGTAGAGAACGCGGCCGGCCAGCGTGGGCGGCAGCGCGACGACGACGCGCCCGGCAGTAAACCGTTCGGTTTCGGTCCAGACGCTCACCCCGCCATCGCATTCCTCGATCTTCAAAACCGGCCGATTGAAACCGACTTCGCTCTGGAGCTCCGAAGCCACTCGGATTGCGATTTCCTGGGAGCCTTGCACGAATCGCGCTTCCTGCGCTCCACCCGTGACTCCGGTCAGCGTGAAGATGCCACCCCCCGAGCCGACGTAAAACGTGAAGAAGAGCAGCGAGACGTCACGCGGCTCCACCGCGAAGACGCTTTTCACGATCAAGTTGAACAGATGAAGAGCACCGTCGGTGCTGAGACGAGCACGCATCCACTCCTCGACCGTCTGACGGTCGAGCTCCCGGGCCAACTCGCCATCCCATGGCGACTCTGTTCCGATCTGTGCAGCCCAAGCTTCGATTTCACCGATGGCCGTCACCGTCTCCGCGAGGTCGGCGCTCGGCACCGGAGGCAAGCCGTCGGCTGGATAGGGGTCGATGCTGCCCTGATAAAGGGACAGGTTGGTGCCGGTATTGAACGTGGGAAACGTTTCGACGCCGACTGCATCTGCAAGCGCGAGGATCTCCGTTTGCGTAGGCCCTACCCACTCTCCACCTTTTTCGATCGGATCTCCGGTCGAAAGTGTGGTGTTGACAATCCGGCCTCCCACGCGGTCGCGTGCCTCGAGGACTTGCACGGACGCTCCGCTCGACTCCAGCGTCCGCGCCGCGGAAAGGCCGGCGAGGCCCGCACCGACGATGAGCACATCGACCGACGGGTTGATCGGCCCGCACTGCTCAGATCCGGGTGCAGCCGAGGAATCGCCACACCCGGCAGCCAAGGCCGCCACGGCGGCGCCTCCGGCTGCCGCCTCGAGAAACGAACGGCGTGTGACTGGGTTCGGCGACGCTTTGCGCGAGGCTCCTCGATCGTCACTCCCGCCTCGTTCATCTGCCTTTGGATCCACGTACTTTTTCGTCATGGCGCCGCATTGTCGTTCCAGGCTCGTCGCAAAGTCCAGTCAAATCATGGCGGAGTGTTTGCCACCGCGCTCGAACCATCCTGACGGCAGACGTCACGCCCGATGGAGGCGCACGGCCGCGCGGCCTGGTAGCACGCGCGGCCGCGTGGGTTACTGCAATCGAAAGGCGATCGCAGTCGGCGCGTTGAGCTCTGGGAATGCGGGCACAGCCAGACCCTGCGCCGGGCTCCCATCCGGTTCGTAGACCGTGATGACGCTGCTTCCGTTGTTGACCACGTACAACCGGTTGTAGGTTTCGTCGAAATGAAGTCCCATGGGCGCCGACAGATTTTCGATCGGCCTCGGAAGCTCGATGGTGTGACCTTCTCCGTCGAACACCCGAACGGCGTCGGCCAGAGTGTCACTGACATAAATCCGATCGAGGCTCGCGTCGTATGCGATCCCCCTGGGGGCGGCCAGGCCCTCGAAGCCGCCGTCCAGCAGAACCTCGTGGCCTTGAAAGTCAAAGGCAAGCACCGTGGCAAGCTCGAAGGAGTTGCTGCAGTCGTCGGATTCGCACGCACCCGCCACGACGAGGGCTACGTAAATGCGATCGCGTGTGGCGTCGTAGGCGACCGCGTGGGGATACACGAAGACGGGCTCATCGTAGGCAGCCGGATCGGCGAGCTCACTATAAAACGGGATGTTCAGCGCATCCCCGTTGGGATTGTACGCAGCCAAGACCTGCCCGGGCCCGAAATCACCGGTCAGGTAAAGGCGGGCATGATTCGGGTCGTAAGCGATGGAGGTCGTGCTCCGCTCGATGTGCCAGTGGCTGGTTTCGGGCTGCATGCCATTGGCCTCGTACATGTCCACGGTGGACATGGCGCCATCGGACGAGAGCAGATAGAGCAGACCCTCGTGCTGTCCATATGCGATGCCCTGGATCGTGCCCGATCCTTGCATTTCGTTTGCAAGCTCAGCCTGCGAGCCGTCTGCATAGAACCCCGCCACGGTTCGCTGCCCCTGGTTGTGGTTGGCGACATAGAAGCTCGCGAACCCGTCGGCGTTACAGGTAGTGAGGTCGTACTCGCTGCTCTCGCCGACCTTGACGACGTTGCCCCATAAATCCTTGAGCGTGTACGCGATGGGCACCGAGGAGGTCACCACCGTGGTTCGATTGAAGAAGTCTTGAGGACGACCGTTCTTGATCATCTCGGCAACGCCCTCCTCGCTTCCTCCGAGCGTGACCACGGTGATCTCGCTGCCGTTGAGGATCTCCTCTTGCTCGGGACTCACACTGGCCGATGCTCCTCCTGCAAAGCTGCTGAAGCTTGCTGAGAGCGCCGCTTTGAGCTCACTCATGGAGGCAGTCGAAGTGGCCGAAAACATCATGACCTGACCATAGGTCACGCTTGCCACATAGACCGGGAGGTTGTTTTCGCTCAACCTGCCGAGCGCGACCTGCTCGTCGAGCGCCTCGGGGCTGATGCCTTCGAAAAACGCGCTCGGCGTGGGCGGCTGGTCGACCGACACGGTGAATGTGCGAATCGTGGCATTGGCCACGACCGTGTTGCGTTCGCTGTTGGTCTCGTAGTGGAGTGAGCTGCGGACCCGCGCGCCGAGGTAGCGAGCCGAAAAGCCGAGATCCAGGGCGGACTGCTCGAAGCTGTACGCCTCCTTTTGATTGAAAAAGACGCTTTGGGTAGCGGGCGTATCGTCTCGCACGGCGCCTGCAAGAAGGGAGCTCACCGCCTGGGTGACTTCGCTTTGAGTCGCCGTCACCTCGAAGGCGGAAGCCTGATCTGCGTACAATCCCTGCACCGACAGGTTGATCGGCGCCCTTCCTTCCAGCGGAATCAACAGTGGGCTGCCGTTTTCGTAACTGTCGCCCTGGATGAGGGCACCCGGCCAGAAGACTTGCGGGTCGCTGTTGAACATGACGACGTCCTCGGGCGCCTTGCTAATTTCATAGGTGGTGGTGCTGCAGACAGCGTCGGCCGTTCGCTCGAACTTGGCGCTCCCGATGGCGCGATCGCGGGGTTCAGCAGGCTCGGGGTACGCAGGCAGCGCATCGAGATACTGTTGTGGGTTCACGACCTCGACGCTCGATGCGTCGCCACAAGCGGATGCGGTCGCCGCGATCGCCATCAAGAGAGTGCCCAGACGCGCTTTGGACTGACTGAATGGGGAAAACGAAAACATACAAAGTGCTCCTTCACCGACCGTTACGCCGGGCCGAAGCCTTTGGATTAATCAGGCGCGCGATTTTCCGTAAGTGCTCGGATTTACGGACTGTTCGGCAGCCAGCCACATCCGCGAGCAAAATAGTCGGGTCCTGCCTCATCGGCGGCCTGGAGCCAGGCAGGCCAGAAATCCTCGGCTCGCCGGACGAAGTCGGCGATCTCCGGATCCTCGCTGGCCGCCCGTTGCATGGCTTCCGAATCGAGATCGATGAGGCCTGTCGGGCTTCCCAGGCCGGGGATCCTCGTAGAGAGCCGGCGCACGTCGGACCCCTCTGCCCACCGGTCGGCTTCATCCGGCATCGGAAGCAAGCCTGGCTGATCCGACCATGCCTCGATGAACGTCATCTGCCCCGCATCGTTGAAAACGAACTCTTCGTAAATGGGGCACGGCCCCTCGGCGTACTCGAAGACCACATAACACCGGGCAAATGGTTGAACGGAAAACGCCCGGCAGTCGCGCGTCGGAACCGTCGACGGGTCGAGCGACAATGCGAGATCGGTCGTGAGAATCATGTTGTCACGGCCGAATCCGGTCAGCCAGAGCCATGGCGGGAGCTCCCATCTGGCGACGAGCGGCGCATAGTTGGGAATGGCGCTCCCCGCGGCGCTCGTATCGAGCGTGTCGAAATACCGCTGCGCCTGCTCGACGTAGTGT
>JASFKY010000315.1:0-4705 GCA_050118395.1 Myxococcales bacterium
TGTCGGTCACTTACGACCCATTCCGCGAAAACCCGGCTGGGTCGGATTGTCGCGGTGCGGGCTGCAAGCACTTGGAACTAGGTCGGATCTAGGTCGGTTGCGTGTCCCCCTGATAGACTGGCGCCGTTTTGGGTCGCTGGTGCATCGGACTTGGCTTTGTCTTTGGGTTGCTGACTTGGCCGTTGGTGGTGCAGGCGCAGGCAATCGTGGCGCCCCGGGTGAGGTCGCTTCCCGGAATCGAGGTGCCGCACGGTGTCGAAGTCCCCGAATCGGGCGTCGTCCGGGTGCGCGTTCGAATCGGCGCCGACGGAACCGCCGTGGTGGAGAAGTGCGATGCGGGCCGAGTCCTTTGCGACCTCGTCATTCGGGCCATTGCCGAAGCGAAGTTCGAGCCTGCGACGCGGGATGGAAATCCCGTGCCTTCCGAGGTTCGCGTCGATTTGCGGGTCCGTCAGGCTACCGAAGAGGAGAGCGCTGAAACCACCGAAAGCGAGACCACGCTCGAGGCGACGCGCCCGACGGTCGAAAAAGAGCTGGTGTTTTCTGAAACCGCGGAGGTCGACGCGCGTGCCCAGGCGCCGATCAAGCTCGAGCTCGATGGAATCCGAAACATTCCGGGGACTCTGGGCGAGCCTTTTCGGACGCTCGAGCTCATGCCGGGCACCGTGCCCCTCGCCAACGGTCAGCCCTATGTCTACGTTCGCGGTGCGCCCCCGTCGGGGACGGTCTACCTCTACGACGACATCGCGCTTCCGCTCTTGTTTCACTCGGGCCTCGGACCCGCCACGGTCCATTCGGGCTTAATCGGCAGCATCGATCTCTACTCCGCGGCACCTCCCGCGCGTTACGGGCGCCTGGTTGGAGGCGCCATGGCCGGTAATGCACGCAAGATTCCAAACGACCGTGTGCATGGGGAGGCGCAGCTGAGGACCATCGATGTATCCGGCGTTCTCAACACGCCTCTGCCCAAAGAAGGATCGATGACTTTTGCCGGGCACTATGGGTTTCCGAACCTCCTGCTCGGCGCAATCGGAGTGGATGCCAGCTTCAAATACTGGGACTACCAGTACCGGACGGGCGTCGCGATGAGCCCGCGGTCGCGCTTCGAGGTGGTTGCCTTTGGAGGACGCGATGAATCGGTGATCGATGCCAACTCCGATCAACGGCTCGACCTGGATCTGCAGTTCCATCGTTTCGAGGCGCGGTTCGTCGGGAAGGTGAAGCGTTGGGACCTGGTGGGGGCGTTTCTGTATGGATACGACGATTCGCTCGTCCAAAACGAATCAGGCGCGCTCTCCGATTCGAGTGCGAGAATCCACCGCTTCGGCCCGAGGTTCTGGGCCAGTTATGGGGCTCCCAAGGTGCGGCTTCGACTGGGAGGCGACGTCGCCGGGCTCTTTGGACCGGCCGACTGCACCCCGGTCGATACGATGAATCAATTCTCGACGATACCGAGCCTGGTCACGCCCTGTGATCCGGAGGTCGCGCAGCAATCGCGACGGGTCATCGGAGGAGCATTTGCCAACGCCATCTTCAGTCCGGTTTGGTGGTTCGATCTTTCGGTCGGCATTCGCACGGATGTCTGGACAGCGGGCAGTTATCGAGCTGCGAGCGTCCAACCACGAGCCCGGGCTACCTTTCATGCCTCGGAGATCGTCGACCTCTTCGTCGCTTGGGGCCTCGGCGCCCGGCCCGCCACGTTTGCCATCCCGCTACCCGGGCTCGGGGAGATCCCCCTGGAGCCCGGGCTTCAGCACTCCAATCAGACCGAAGGTGGAGCTCGCTTCCATCTGCCCCACGAGATCACCTTGGAGACACGCGGCTATCTCAACATCTATAGGGATCTTCGATTCGTCGACATATTCACGGACTCCGAAATCTCGGCCGATCCCGCATCGAACCAGTTGCGGGCTGGAGTGCTCGACGACGCTGCCGATGGCAAGAGCTACGGCCTCGAAGTTTTGCTTCAGCGTCCCTTCAACGTCGGGATCTCCACGTTGGTGAGCTACACACTCGGCTTCAGCGACTTGAACGCATCAGCCACGCTGCTGGATGGCACCACGCAGTCGTTCGCCTACACGCCATCGTACGACGTTCGACACGTCATGAACGGGGTTCTCTCGTGGCAGTCGAAGTTCGGCTTGATCTTGGCAGCCCGCGTATTTGCGCGCTCGGGTCGAGCCGAAGGGTGGTTGTGGCTCGATCCGGACGGCTTCGTACAGCAGTACATCCAGCGCGTGCCATGGTTCGTCCGGCTCGATGCGCAGGTCGCCTACGAATGGGCGAAACCGGGACGCCGCATGCGGATCTCGCTCGAGTGGCTGAACGTCACGCAGGCGCGCGATGCGCAGGAGATCGACAGTGGGGACTTCAATGCTCCTTTTCTGTGCCGGGTACGCTGGGGAAACCCCGCACAGGCATGCCCCATCAAGTACACCACCGCGATTTGGTTTCCGAACCTTTCGTTTCGCGCCGTGTTCTAACGACTGCTCAACTCTCGGATGTGGCTGGCGATGGTGCCGACTTGGCCGTGGCCTCCCGCCCGATGCCCGACCAATGATTCGGATTGAGAGGCCCAGCCGCCGGCAGGACGTCGACCAAGAACCCGGTGAGGTGCGCCATACCTGATACGCGCTCGATTCGGCTCGGTCCGTCGGCGGCAAGGAGGTTCACGTTCACGCCCGTCGTCTTCCGCGCGACCCCCAGCTTGCTGTCTTGGTGGCCCCATCCATGGGGAAGGGCGACGGTCCCGGGCATCAGCTCGGAGAGCAGCTTCACCGGAATGCGCACGGTGGCGGTGTCGGTCGACACGTCCGCCAAGCTTCCATCCCCAAGGCCGAGCCGCTGGGCGTCGTCGGGGTGCATGTACAGATGATTGGTCGATCGTTCCCCGGAAACGAACTCTTCGATGTTGTGCGTCCAGGAGTTGTGTGTGGTGATTGCGCGTTTGGTGATCAGCTTGAGCTGGTCCTTGTGGGCCCGTTCGATTTCGAAATCGCTCTCGAGCTTTTTGGCTTGCTCCAGCAACACATCGGGCGCCAGGTGCACCTTGCCGTCTTCGTGAATGACGCGCGCGCCGAGAAAGCTGCCCGGTTCGTGCTGAGGCCTGAGCCTACCGTGCTTTTCCTCGAGGAGCTTTTTGAAGCTGCCCTGCTTGGTTGCGCGAAGTAGGCCCGACAGCAGGAGCTCTTGAGGCACCGAAGGCTGCTCGTTCTTGCGTACGAGCGAGTTGACGGCCTTGGCCGTCTCCATGGCGCGCTGAGCGATCGCCGAGCCCCAGAGGTTCACACCGCTCGCCTTGGCCAGGTCGAGGTAAATCGTCGCCTCGTCTCGTTGCTCGCCGCGCGGAGGAATGATGGCGCGGGTCGCCTGCAGGTAGGGTTTGGATTGAAGTCCCAGCATCAACGGGAAGATGAAGGGAAGATCAGGACGCTGAAACGGCGAGGTGCAGGGAAGCACATGAGTCGCAACCGATGCTGTCTCGCTTGGTTGAATGTCTAGGACCACGAGCAGGTCGAGCTGCCGGAACGCGTCGCGAAGGCGTTCCGAGTTCGCCATGGTGATCAGCGGGTTGCCTCCCGTGACGAACAACGCCTTGATCTGACGCTCGCCCGGGGTGAGGATCTCGTCAGCTAGGATTCCCCCTGGGAGCGCATCGTTGACGGACTTGAACTTTCCGATGCGGCTTTCATTCTGATGCAGTAGGGTGCCGGTCTTCTTCCCGAACGCGGCAAAGTCGATCACGCCCGTGCTGACCAGCGTCCCGCCCCTACGATCGAGGTTTCCCGAGACAGCGTTGATGCATTCCTGCAACCAAAAGGCAAGCGACCCGTTGGTGCCCATGTTGACACCCGTCGAACAGTAGAGCGCGGCGCCGTTCGCCTCGCGGTATGCGCGCACCATGGCGCGGAGCATTTCAGCTGGAATGCGCGTGACTTCTGCAGTGCGCTCGGGCGGCCACGCCTCTGCGACCCGGCAAACCTCGTCGAAGCCCGTCATGTAGCGGTCGATGCGAGTGCGATCGATTTGCGCGGTGGCCAGCAGCTCGTGCAGGAACGACAAATAGAAAAAGACGTCCGTATTGGGCCGAATGAACACGTGCTCCCCGGCGACCTTGGCGGTCTCGGTGCGTCGGGGGTCGACGATGAAAATCTTGGCGCCTCGCGCCTGCAACTCTTTGAGCCGTCGAATGGGATTCGACACCTGCAAGAAGCTCCACTTGGAGATCGCGGGATTGGCGCCGACGATGATGAGACACTCGAGGTGTTCGAGGTCGGGGAACGGCTGAGTGAAGGGGAAGCCGTACAGCTGGTGAGCGACGGCAAATTTGTTGGCACAATCCTGCGTGGCCGAGGAAAACATGCTGGCCGATCCGATGCCCTGCATGAAGCCCTGCGCAAAAACGGGATGAAGCACACCAAAGCCTGCGGCCGTGCCTACGTACATGCCGATGCTGTGGGGACCGTGCTCGTCGATCAGCTGACGTACCTTGCCGCCGATACTGCTGAGCGCGTCGTTCCAGCTCACGCGGCGAAGCTCACCGTTCACGCGCTGCATCGGATACATCAGCCGATCTGGCGTGTCGTACATGTGGTGTTGCTTGAGGCCCTTGACGCAGCCGTAGCCTCGCGTGGCCACGTGGTCCTTGTCCGGCTTGATGTCTACGATCCGGTCCCCATTTACCGTCACCTCGAGGCCGCATAAA
>JASFKY010000316.1:0-4685 GCA_050118395.1 Myxococcales bacterium
GTTTTCGGGTCATGGAAATATTGGACTCCGCGCAGAGATCCATGGATCTCTCCCCACGGCTGTTGGACCGCCGCTCCGACGACCAAGCTTTGCCGTGGCAAGAATTGTTTCATCTCGCCCTCGACGGTTTCTTCCATGTACCAGAAGGCGGCGGCTTCGAGCGAGTAGCGAAAGGTGACCTGACGTCGAGTCGACTCGAGGTAGGGAAAGATGTTGTACTCGACGGCGGGTCCCACGAATATCGCCAGGTCCCGATTCACGCGCGTCGACACGTCGGCGCTCGCGCCGCCGCCGGCGGACCAGTGATCGCTCAAACTCCAGACGGTCAGCATTTCCGCGGAGTAGTCCCAGTCCTCGTAGATCTCGATACCCTCCTCCTCGAAGTCGAACTTGTCGCGACTGTACCGACCGTCCAGGTCGATGTTGATCTTCAGATCCTCTGACACGCGGTCCGCCGATGCCGACGCTCTGAGCCCGTAGCTGCTCTCCAGCTCCTCACCCTCGAGCGATCCGTCGAAGCTGAGCCTGAATGCCCAAAGGTTCCAAGGGTCGCCATCCTCTCGCTGTACGAGCGCCCCCTCTGGCGCCTCATAGACGACCCGCAGGCGCGGAGCCACCGGAGTCGTCTCTACGAACTGTACCAGTCCCAGAGCGATCGTCTGTGTGAGTCGTTCTCGCACCTCCGCATCGGTGTCGGTGGGGTTGGAGGTGTAGGAGAGCGATTTCTCGAAGCCGGCGAAGACGCCCTGCCCTATATAGTCGAGCGTGTACCGCCGTCCGCCGCCGCCCGTCCGCTGATCGGTCACGAGCAGATGCACCTCGGCATCGCGTCGGTCGCGAACCCAGTTCACCCACGTGATCTCACGGCGGAAATGGTCGAAGTCGCAGTTCCGGGCATTGCAGTCGAGGAATACATTGAGGGCCTCGTACACCGTATCTGCCGGGGTTTCCTGTGCGCGGACCCCCGTCCACGCGAGAACAGTGTATAAGACGACTAGGACGCTCAGCCTCATTAGCTGTCGTGTCATGCATGCGCTCCTCTGGGCGCCTCCCGAACGGGCACCTGGAAGAGAGATAGGCTCAGGATTCCAGCGTATCGCCAAGCACGGGATGGACTGCGTCGGAAAGGGCTTTCCCAATCTAACACCTGCGCAAAGGTGAGCGTTGAAGCGGCTCGTTCGGCCGTCGCCATCCGTTTGGAGCGGATGTTCGGCCGGGGCGCGTGAAACGACACTGGCGGGGTGACGTGAAAGGATCTCTCTAGGGTCGCTGGGCTGGGCGTGCTCGAATCGGAGGGGAGCAGAGCGTTCTTCCCCGCAGGTCATGACTTCGGCTGTCAGAACTACACGGTCACCTAGCGCGACAGAGGGATCGCGTGGTCTTGATGAACAAGCGCGGCAACTACGAGAGCGTAGCGCCCGAGATCGCCACGATCGGTGACATCTACGCGGCTTCGAATGGCTGAATGTCAGCGCTTCGGCGCAAGCCGGCGACGCCATCCGCCTCCCGAATCTGTCGCGACCGATGTGGATCCCTCGATCCTCGAGACTTCCGCCGGAGAGTATCGCTTAATGGAAGGGGAAACGCCGTTCGTCAAGTCTGAAACGGGTCGCCTGTACATCTCCAACGACGCCGTCGATTGGGCTGAGTCGTTCGCCGAGAGCGGGAGTCGGTACACCACGACGGCGAGGATACGCGTTTCGTGGACGAGCGCGCCTAGAACGAGGTCATGAAGTCGATGACCGCGCGCAGGACGATGTGATGGCCGGTGTCAGAGATGAACAATAATCCGAAGGATGAAGTGGCCAGGCCGTGTGGAGCGCTCAGCGAAGTTTCACCGGCTGCTAGAAGTTCGCCGCTGAATCGATCGTCTCCGGTGCCGGCGAACGTGGAAATCGTACCCGTTGCGAGGTTCACGAGGCGAACGCGGTCGTTGTTGACGTCAGCGATGAACAAGAAATGATCTTCGTCCGTGACGGCCACCGCCCTCGGATTGTCAAGCGCGGCATCCTTTGCCAGGCCCCCGTCTCCATCGAAGCCAGGCACCCCCGAGCCCGCGACGGTTTCGATGATTGAGGTGGATAGTTCGATGGCCCGAACCCGGTGGTTGTCGCTGTCGGCCACGTAAAGAGAGCCCCCGGCTATGGCAAGACCGGTTGGCCGCCGCAACGTCGCCTCGCGCGCCAACCCGCCGTCACCGGAGAATCCCAGGCCGCCCGTTCCCGCTAGCGTGGTCAGCAAGCCGTCCGCGTCGATTCGTCGCACGCGATTGCCAAGCTCTTCCGTGAAGAAGATACGGCCATCGGGTTCGATGGCTATTCCGGTCGGTCTTGCTAGCTTTACCTGAAGTGCGTCGATCGAATCGGTTCCAGGTGCCGCCGCGCCGCCTCCGGCGATCGGCTCTAACCCGCCGTTGCCAAGCTGCAACCGCCATATCCGCTCGCCTTCCGGGTCGGTGATCGCGAGGCCACCGCGACCATCGAGCGCCAGGCCGTCGGGCCGCCGCAGCCGAGGCTCGGCGTTGAGCGAGCTGTGGTCGACCAGGATCGCGATGCCGCCTGAGGGGTTCACCGCCAATATCCGTGCATTGCTCTGGTCGGCGATGTAGACGGTGCCGTCGGGCCCGACGGCAAGTCCGTGGGGGAGGTTCAGATGGCTTTCCGTCGCCCAATCGCCGAGGCTGTCACCGGAAATCTCCGGTGTCCCCGCCACGACACGGATGACGCCCGGTGCATCACCCAGGATGAGGAACGGATCACCGCAACCCGCCGTTAAGACCGCGCAGGCGGCTAGCGTCAGGGAGCGAGCGCTATGGTCCATATGTCGTAATCACCGTCACTGCTCAAAATCGCTAGGGCCAGATAGCGGTCATCCGGCGACACGGCCGGCTCGCGTCCACCATCGGTACCGGGAATCGCTTCCGCCTGCGAACCATCGCGTGCGCTACGCCAAATCATGTTATCGCGCCGGAAGAAGAGCGTTGCGCCGTCCGCGGACCACGCCGGTTCGACGCCTTCGCCGAGTTCGAGTAGGTCTGAACCATCCGGGCGAATCAGGCTGAGCACGGATGGCCCGGCCAGATAATCGGTGCGCTCCTGCGTGCAGGCCACGGCGAAAGTTCCGTAGTACTCGCAGTAGGAGCTCGTCGAGTCCGCTGGCTCGATACGCGTGAACGCAATCCACGCGCCGTCCGGGCTCCAGGCGGGCCAGGCGCCATCCTCCGTGTTCGGTATTGCCTGGGCAGTCGCTTCTCCGACCCGCCAGACGTAGAGGTCGAGGCCGTCACTGAACACCAGGTGCTCGCCATCGGGCGCCCAGGAAACGCGAAAGAAGTTCGCCCCTTCTTCCATGAACAGTCGCTGGAACGGGTGGAAGTGAATGATGGCGGTCTGAATGCCTTCCTTACCCGGCATTTCAACCACGAGTGCTTCGTCTTGATCGAGCGATTGGGTGGCATCGAGTCGGCGCGCCAGTACGATGATCTCTCGCAAGGGAGGCTGGCGGGACTCCGCTTCGCTCAGTGGTGGGGTGCAGATGGGAGGGCCGAGCCGCAAGGAACATGTGTGCGGCGCCCACAGCCGCGAGATCTCGATGAATGCGAGCCGCGAGCCCACTGGCTCGAGCGACGGCGACGTGAGCCAGTGCTCGCTGCGCGAGTTTGGTGACTGAACGTTTCGCAGCACGATCTCCGCCATGCCTCCCTTTGCCGGTTGCTTCATCAGCGTCCAGGGGCGCGGGGTCCAGGCGGGGAAGACCTCTTCCGATCTGGCCTCGGCGGTGTAGTAGACCGTGTCACCATTCAGCGACCATGTCGGCGACCTGTCGTCGTCGGGGCTGTAAGTCAGGCGCGCTGTTGACGCCGTATTCTGGGGCCGGTCGAGCGGTTGGTACGGCTCGACTTGGTCACGACAGGCAAAAAACGCCGCAGCCGCGACGACGAGCCAGCCGTAGATGAATGCGTGCGCTCTCAAAACGCTACCTCGATTCCCAGTCTGAAGGCCTGGGCCGAGCCGAAATAGAGCGACGGGTCGCTGCGGTCGAGAGCGGCGGCAAAGCGGCCGGTGCGCAACTCGTCGGCCGTGATGAGCCCATCGCGATTAAGGTCGACGAGTGCGCTGTAGTCCGGTGACTCTCGGGGTATCGGTTTGATGTCGTCGGGCACTTCCGAGGCGACGCGTTGCAGGTCCTCGGCGCTCGGCGCGAGCGTACCGGTGTCGCGGCGCAGCGCGATGACGTTCTCTCGGCCGGTGAGGTTCCGCGCGTCCGCGATCACCCGCCAAGAGCAGCGCGGGCAGCCGGGCAAGCTCCCGAAATCATAAGAGGCCCGCAGGTTCACGAGTCCCGTCCACGGCAGGCGCTGCTCGACTACCGGTGCAGGGGTGAACTCGGGCACTGTTCGGCTCAGCGGGTAACCGCTGCGCAACATTCCGGTGAGCGTGAGGCCCCAGCGATGATTCATCGCGCCGGCGGCCCGACCGGCGGAGACCACCAGGTCGGCGGCGTGCGGAAGGTCGAACGCGAGGGGGAACTGCACGCGCTCGTCCGTCAACCCGGAGCCGGGGTCTTCGAAGGGGCTGGAGGTGACCCCCTTGGCGCTCTGCAATGCGTACCCCGCACGGACGTGCAGGGCTGGCCAATAGCCTTCAATCGTGATTTCGATGCCCTTAACGGTCCCAAAGTCCCCG
>JASFKY010000317.1:0-4651 GCA_050118395.1 Myxococcales bacterium
GTTTGCAATTCGAGAAGAGGAAAAACCGGGCATGTTTGCCGTCGATGCACGGGGCAAGCTGACCAAGCAAGACTACGAGTACTTGATCCCGAAGATGGTGACCGCCGCTAAAGAGAAAGGGCCCTTGCGTGTTCTGATCTCCCTGCACGACTTCAAAGGCTGGGAGCCCGCTGCGTTGTGGGAAGACGTGAAATTCGACATTCAGCATCAGGACGACCTCCAAAAGGTTGCCGTGGTGGGCGAAAACGAAGTGGAAAAATGGGGGACCAAGATTTCGAAGGCGTTTTTCAGGGCCCCGGTGAAATATTTCGAAGATGGCGACGAGGCGGCTGCCCTCCAGTGGCTGCGACAGTAGGCTCGGAGCCACGAAGTGGGTGGCGCCTCCCTCGATGGCAGCGCAAACTCGGCGCGGTGCCCGGACGTTTGCTTCCCCGGCAGTTTTATGCGCGCGATGCCCTGGAGGTGGCGCGCGATTTGCTCGGCCAGGAGATCTGGCATGGGGAAGTCGGTTTGCGCATCACCGAGGTGGAGGCCTACCGGCACCCGCACGATAGCGCGAACCACTGCCGGGCTGGCCTGACCGTCCGCAACGCGCCGATGTGGGGCCCGCCCGGTCATGCCTACGTGTATTTGTGTTATGGGTTGCATCAAATGCTGAACCTGGTGACCAATCGGAAGGGCGAGGGCGCCGCTGTTTTGATCCGTTCGTGCGAGCCCATTGCCGGTCATTCGCTCATACGGAAGCGCCGTGGCGGCAAGGACGGGCCGGTTCTTTTGACGGGACCCGGCAAGGTTGGCCAAGCCTTGGGCCTCGATGTGTCGTTCAGCGGATGTCCTTTGTATCGCCGCGGCAATTTGGAAGTGCGTGCAGGGGCGCGGGTGGCACGGGTTGCGGTCGGCTCGCGCATCGGTATCGGCTATGCGGAGCCAGAGCATCAGCACGCCGAGTGGCGGTTGGCGATCGCTGGCTCGCCTTGGGTGAGTCATGCGAATCAGCTTCGGGGCATCGAGACGTGACCGGCCCATCCACCAGGTCGAGCGAGACGACGCAAGGCATTCGGGTCGACGTGCAAAGCCAATACCTGGAGGAGCAGTCACACCCGGCCAGTCGTCGGTTCGTGTTTGCTTACACCATCACCATCACCAACCACAGCCAGGAAATCGTGCAGCTTCGCTCTCGCCATTGGATCATCACCAACGCTCTGGGCGAAAGCGAGGAAGTGCGCGGGCCCGGCGTGGTCGGCGAGCAGCCCACTTTGAGCCCCGGGGAGAGCTTTCGTTACACCAGCGGCGCCGTTCTTCCGACCGAGCGCGGCACGATGCACGGCACCTATCAGATGCATCGGGCCGACGGCGCCGAGTTCGACGCGCGCATCGCGTTGTTTTCGCTGGAGCGTCCGTACTCTCTCAACTGACGCCGAGCGACACGGACGCGCGCACGCTCAGCGGGCTTCGCGATCCCAGTTGGCTTTGATCGACTTGTAGGTTTCGATGCCGCTTTCGGTGAGGTCGAGCGCACCCTCGCTCACCAGGTGCTGGTGGATCTGCTTGGGGTCCGTGTTCCATCCCTTGGGCACGTCGAGCTTCACGTTGACGGGGACGCCGCCCAGCAATCCCTGCTCCTCCATGGTCCACAGTGCTTCGGCCGCCAAGAACTGCCCCGCGATCTTCCGGTACTCGGGTTTGAGATGACTGGCCAAAGGGAACACGTCGTAAAGCCCGACCGCCTCCGGCGGGACGGCAAGCGGCTGTCGCAGCGCCTTGAACACCGGAGCGGCGATCGGGAGCTCGACGAGCTCGATGCCTGCCACGTCGTGACCATCGACGGCCGCAAGCGATCGTTCGTACGCGTCGCCATGGCTGCGGCTCACCGCGGCGGGCCGCGCCGAGCTGTCGAGGAGCACGGTGATGACCAGATACGGCCGGGGGTCTCGGTTCTCCGTCATTGGCGGGCGTCGTGTTAGCGCATTTGGAGGGGGTTGGGTAGCCCTTCGTTGCCTTGACGTCACCCCTCCCGGTCAGTAGCTGGAGCAGCCTCGCATGCGCATCGAAATTCACCCCACCCATCCCCAGCCCCGCCGCGTCCATCAGGCGGTGGAAGTGCTTCGGCGAGGAGGTGTGATCGTGTATCCCACGGGAACCGTCTACGGTCTCGGTTGTGACATTCACCAGAAGAAGGCGGTGGAGCGGATCTATCAAATCAGACGGCTCAAAAAGGATCACCCCTTGAGCTTCATGTGCCCGGACCTGAGCAAGATCGCCCGCTATGCGCACGTCGACGATTTCGCGTACCGAATCATGAGGCGCTTGGTCCCCGGTCCGTACACATTCGTGCTTCGCGCCACGCGCGACGTGCCCAAGCTGCTCCTGCGCAAGCAAAAGACCGTCGGGATTCGAGTCCCGGACGACAAAGTCGCCTTGGCCCTGCTCCAGGAGCTCGGCAGCCCCATCGTTTCGACCTCGGCGACCTTCGATGGCCAAGTGCTCAACGACCCGGACGAGCTCTACGCCAGATTTCGCAACGTCGATGCCTTCGTCGACTCGGGTTGGGGCGGTATCGAGCCGTCCACCGTGATCGATCTCACGGGAGACGAGGCGGTCGTGCTTCGCGAAGGAGCCGGACCCGTGGACTTGGTGTGATCACGAGCGCTTGGGAGCGCCCCGCGCCTCGGCGATGAGGCTCCGCAGCAGTGCCATCCATTCCCGATAACGCGGAGCCTTTCGGGCTTGCTCGACGATTCTCTCCGCCGTCCAGTCGTCGCGGCCTTTGTATTGAGTGACTGCGGCCCAATTGGCGAGATGAAGGTCCCACTGCTCTGCGGTCCAGGAGCCCACTTCGCCGGATCGAAAGATGAAGAGGTGATCCTCGGCGAGATCCGCTCCGGCGATCCAAAGGCCGGTGGCCGAGACGAAGGGACCGAGGGTCCGTATGACGAGCTCGCGTTCCGCCGCGCGACCCAGGGGCTCGAGGGCGCGATCGAACTGTTCCCAGCTCCGCGTCAGCGTGCGAACACGCTCCTCGGAGATCGGCATGTGCGGCTTGAACGCGCCCGGGGCAACGCGAGCGTCATGGTCGTCATAAATCCGGATGCCATGCTTTTCCTCGGCCTCCCGGTAGGCGCGAAGGGCCTCCTCGCGGGATAACTGTCCGTCGAGATGGGCGAGGAGGGCGTCGATGAGGGACCGAGTCAAGTTGCCCTCCAGTTAGTTGGGTGCCTCGTGCTCCGCCTCGCGCGGCAAGCGCTGCGTGGCGTGCAACAGGAGCGTTCGAATGCGGTCGAGGATCTGGTCAGCCAGAGCGCGCTTGGTCATTTGCGGCAAAGGCGTCGCCGAGCTGGCGTCCACCAGCGTGGCGCGATTGGTCTCCGTGCCGAGCCCTTCGCCCGCTTCGTTGGCCACGATGAGATCGGCGGCCTTTTTTTCGAGCTTTTCGCGCGCGGCCTGCTCGTGGTTTTCGGTTTCGAGTGCGAACCCGACCAGCACTGCAGGACGATGCGTTCGTCTCGCACCAAGGTCGGCTAGGATGTCGGGGTTTCGAACGAGCTCCAGTTGGAGCGCGCCACCCTTTTTGATCTTGTGATCGGCCCGGCTGGCGGGGCGGTAATCCGCGACGGCGGCTGCCATGATGACGACATCGAACGAGTCGAACCGCGCCATGATCGCTTCATGCATTTCGCGCGCCGACCACACCTGGATCACCTCGGCGCCCGAGGGGGGAGACAGGTGAACCGGGCCGCTCACGATGGTGACCTCGGCCCCGCGGCGGAGCGCCTGTGCGGCCATGGCATAGCCCATGCGTCCACTCGAGCGATTTCCGAGAAAACGCACGGGATCCAGATCTTCGTGTGTGGGCCCTGCGCTAATCATGACTCGGACGCCCTCGAGGTCGTCGTCGTAGGCGAGGTGCGACTCCACGGCATCGGCGATGTTCACGGGCTCCATCATTCGGCCGAGCCCGACTTCTCCGTTGGCGAGCGGACCGGTGATCGGGCCCAAGACGACGGCGCCCCGATCGATCAAAAGCTCGGCATTTCGTCGTGTCGCCGGATGCGTCCACATCCGATGATGCATGGCCGGCACGAAGAAAACTTCGCCCCGTGCACAGGCCAAGGTGGCCAGCACGGCGTCGTCCGCTTGACCTGCGGTGGCGCGCGCCATGAGATTCATCGTGGCAGGCGCAATGATCACCGCATCGGCCCATTCCCCAAGCTCCACATGCACCTCGCCCGCGTAGTCGTGGGCCCAGAGGTCGGTGACGGCCGGCTTCCCCGTGAGCCCCGCAAACGTGATCGGACCCACGAAGTGGGTAGCGGCTTCGGTCATGGCCACGCGCACCTCTGCACCGCGAGCCATGAGCTCGCGGACCAGCTGCACCGCCTTGAACGCGGCAATGCCGCCGCCTAGCCCGACGACGATGCGCTTTCCCTGAAGGGACATCTTTGGCCAAGTCTAGCAGGGGCCAGGCCTTTTGCGACGTGCGGAATCACGTCGGTGGACTGAACGGAAGGCCCGTGTCCGAGTGAGCCCGAAGGGTCAGCGCGCGGGAATGCCGGGAGCGGGGAACTGGTCGCAGAGGTCTTTGATCTCCCCTGCGATGCGCTGGATCAGCGACTCGTTTTCCACATCCTCCACGACCTCGGCCATCCAGTTG
>JASFKY010000318.1:0-4644 GCA_050118395.1 Myxococcales bacterium
CTTCCCTACACGGCCACGAAGTGAGGTAGCCATGGCATCCACCGTCGAAGTCGTATTGAAGGAAAACCTCGAGCACTTGGGCTCGATTGGCGACGTGGTGCGGGTCCGCCGTGGGTACGCCCGTAACTACCTGTTGCCGCGGGGTCTGGCCGTCGTCGCAAGTCGGGGGAACGTCCGGCAGATCGAGCATGAAAAGGACATGCAGGCGCGCCGCTTGGCAAAGCTTCGGGCCGAGCAGGAGCATTTGCTCGACGAGCTCAGCAACGTCGTCGTCATGGTGGCCAAAGAGGCTGGCGAGGACGGCAGGCTGTTCGGTTCCGTCACGTCCAGCGACGTGATCGACGGGCTCAAAGCCAAAGGCGTCGAGACCGAAATCGACAAGAAGAAGCTGATCATGCCCGACCAGCCAATCAAAGAAGTCGGCAGCTACGAGGTGGGCGTGAAGCTACCGTATGGCTTGACGGCCACGGTCAAGGTCGAGGTCAAGACACGCGCTTGATCGACTGGAGGCGCCCTCGGGACCCAAGGGTTCGAAGGGGGCGCCGAGCGCGGCCTCGAAGCGCTGCGATGAGCACTTCCACTCGGATGCCCTAGACGCTACAACCAAGCGTGGAAAGGGAGGGGGCGATCATTCCCACGTCACGATCCGGACAGGTTCCACCGAATTCGCTGGAAGCCGAACGCGCGGTGCTCGGTGGGATCCTTCTCGAGAACGACGCCATGAACGTCGTGCTCGAAGAGATCTCGCCCGAGGATTTCTACAGCGAGGCGAATTCGAAGATCTTCGAGGCGATGACCGAGCTCTTTCGTCGCAGCCAACCCGTGGATCACGTCACGCTTCGCGACCTATTGGTGGACAGCGGCAAGCTCGCATCGGTTGGCGGCGACGAATACCTGCTCTCCCTCAGCAATACCATTCCCAGCGTGTCGAACATCCAGGCACACGCGCGAATCGTTCGCGAGAAGTCCGTCGTTCGGCAACTCATCCGCGTTTGTCACGAGGTGGCGTCTAGGGGCTATGGCGACTACGGGCCCGTGGAGGAGTTTCTCGACGAATCCGAAGCATCGATCTTTTCCGTGGCGAGGGAGCGGGCGCGCAACCCCTACGAGCACGTGAAAGACGTCGTGATGCGGACGTTTCAGGAGATCCACGAGACGGCCAATCGCGGGGAGGCCATCACCGGCCTTCCCACCGGCTACAAGCAGCTCGACAAAATGACTGCCGGCATGCATGCGGGCGATCTGGTCATCGTGGCGGGGCGCCCCGGGATGGGCAAGACCTCGTTCGCGCTCAACGTCGCTCACAACGCGTGTGCGAAGGCGAAGTCACCCGTAGCCATTTTTTCGCTCGAGATGCCCAAAGGGCAGCTGGTGCGGCGGTTGCTCGGTAGCGAAGCGCGAGTCGACGGAAACCGAATTCGTACGGGTCAGCTCCACAAGGACGACTGGCCGAAGCTCGCAGATGCCGCCGGCACCTTGAGCGAGATGCCGATTTGGATCGACGACACGCCTGCCATCACCATGCTCGAGCTCCGGGCCAAGGCGCGACGTCTCAAGTCGGAAGTCGGGCTCAGCTTGGTCGTCGTGGATTACCTGCAGCTGATGCGCTCGGGTTCCCGCAACGACTCGCGCGAGCAGGAGATCAGTGAAATCAGCCGGAGCTTGAAGGCGCTCGCCAAAGAGCTTGAGCTTCCGGTGATCGCACTTTCTCAGCTCAACCGCGGCGTGGAATCACGTGGCGTCAAAGACAAGAGGCCGCAGCTTTCCGACCTTCGGGAGTCCGGCGCGATCGAGCAAGACGCGGACACGATCTGGTTCATCTATCGCGACGAGGTATACAACCACGACAGTGAAGATCGCGGCATTGCCGAGATCATCATCGGCAAACAGCGCGCCGGCCCCACCGGGACCTGCCGGGTGCGATTCTTCAACGAGTACACCCGTTTCGACGATCTGGCGGAGTCCGACTATTACGGACCTCCGTCCGGGATGGCCGATTTCATGGACAACTGAGCCACAGGCCCGACTCGGCGGTCGGGTCTGCGCTCGCTCTACAGGTCCTTCACCTCGGCGATCAGGTCTTGAATGACTTTCTTCGCGTCGCCGAAGATCATCATGGTGTTGTCGTACTCGAACAGCTCGTTCTTGATGCCCGCATACCCGGGGCTGAGGCTGCGCTTGATGACGAAGACCGAGCGTGCCTCGTAGGCGTTCAGGATCGGCATGCCCGCAATCGGGCTCTGCGGGTCCTTGTTGGCGGCGGGATTGACCACGTCGTTCGCGCCCAGGACGATGGCCACGTCGGTGTTTTTGAATTCCGGGTTGATCACGTCCATTTCGAGCAGGTCCTCGTAAGGAACGTCGGCTTCGGCCAGCAAGACGTTCATGTGACCAGGCATCCGACCGGCAACGGGGTGGATTGCATAGGTCACCTTCGTGCCTCTGGCTTTCAAGAGGTCGGCGAGCTCGCGCACCGCGTGCTGGGCCTGTGCGACGGCTAGGCCGTATCCCGGAATGATGATGACCGACTCTGCATTCTCCAGAACCATGGCGGCTTCCTCCGGGCCGCATGAGGTCACCTTGGTGTACTCCTCGCTGCCGCCGCCGCCGCCTTCGGTGACGCCAAAGCCGCCCACCAACACGTTCAAGAGCGAGCGGTTCATGGCCACGCACATGATTTGCGTCAGGATGAGCCCCGCGGCGCCCACCATGGCGCCTGCGATGATCAAGAGCGGATTGCCGATGACGAAGCCGGCCATGGACGCCGCGACGCCCGAATAGGAGTTGAGCAGAGAGACGACCACCGGCATGTCGGCCCCTCCGATTGGGATGGTCAGCAGGATGCCCAGCACCAGGGAGGCGGCCGCGAGCACCAAGACCCAAAGCACCGAGTCGCCGGCAAGCGCAGCCACGGCCATGCCGCCCATGACGAACGATCCCGCAAAAAGCCCGAGGGTGATGAAGTGCCGGGCAGGGAGCAGGATCGGCTGACCCTTTTTGAGGCTCCCTTGCAGCTTGAGGAGCGCGATGATGCTGCCGGTAAAGGTCACGCTGCCGATGAGGATCGACAGCATCACCGTGATGGCCGAATCCGTTCCCAGCACTTGATAGATGCGACCCGTGGCTTGCTGTTCGACGATTCGGCTCCAAAAGACGGAGCCGGCCACCAGCGCGGATGCCAGGCCGCCGAAGCCGTTGAAGAGCGCCACCATCTCGGGCATCGACGTCATCTGAACCCGGATCGCGAAGGCCCCGCCGATGACGGTGCCGATCAGCATGCCGCCGGCGATCCAGCGGTAGTCGACGAGCCCCAGCTCCAGCAAAGACCCGATGATTGCGAGCAACATGCCGATGGCGGCGAGCCCATTGCCTCGCCTGGATGTCTTCACCTTGGCGAGTTGCTTGATGCCGAAGATGAAAAAGACCGTGGATACGAGATAAATGATCGGGACCACGGTCGAGTGCATGACTTCGTGACTCATTTCTTCTTCTTCCCGAACATGCGCAGCATGCGATCCGTCACGAGAAAGCCGCCCACGACGTTGATGGTTGCGGTGACGATGGCAATCCCGCCCAAAATGTTGGCTACCGTGGGTGCGCCGGTGGTCGCCGAAGCAATGGCGCCCACGATGGTAATCCCGCTGATCGCGTTTGCACCGCTCATCAGTGGGGTGTGAAGCGTTGGCGGCACCTTCGTGATCATCTCGAAGCCCACGAAGCTTGCCAGGACGAATACGTAAATGCCTATGAGCAGAGGTCCCAGGGTCACGATTGCTCTCCTTTCCTAGACCGCCTCGGCGGTTGGTCCGTGGCGGACCTCTCCGGCATGGGTGAGTAGGGCGCCGTCGATGATCTCGTCCTCCAGATCCAAGACCACCTTGCCTTCCGAGCACATGCTGAGCAGAAGGGCCTGAATGTTGCGAGCGTAGAGTAGGCTTGCATCCGCGGGCGTCGCAGCAGGCAGATTGGGATGCCCGATGATGGTCACGCCGTGCTCGAGCACCATTTCGCCGCTCTTGGAGAGCTCGCAGTTGCCGCCTTGCTCGACTGCGAGGTCGACGATCACGGCGCCTTCTCGCATTTCATCGACCATGTCCTTGGTGATGAGCTTCGGCGCTGGCCTTCCCGGTACCAGGGCGGTGGTGATGACCGCGTCGGCCGCCACGATTTTCTTTCGGACGATTTCCTGTTGTCTTTTGAGCTGCTCCGGGGTCAGCTCGCGCGCGTAGCCCCCTTCACCCTCGCCGCTCTCATCCATCGGAAAATCGATGAAGCGGCCTCCCAGGGATTCCACTTGCTCTTTGACGGACGGTCGGATGTCCGAGACCTCGACCACGGCCCCGAGGCGGCGAGCGGTTGCAATCGCCTGTAGCCCGGCGACCCCGGCGCCCATGATCACGATCCGTGCCGGCTGGATCGTGCCCGCAGCCGTCATCAAAAGGGGAAAGTACTTGTCGAGATAAGTCGCCGCGAGCAGCACCGCCTGATACCCGGAGATCGAAGCCTGCGAGCTGAGCGCATCCATCGCCTGTGCGCGGCTGATGCGGGGAATGAGCTCCATGGCGATGGTGCTCACCTTGCGGTCACGCAAGATGCGAACGGACTCGAGATTCTTGTGAGGCGACATGAATCCGATGAGGATGG
>JASFKY010000319.1:0-4622 GCA_050118395.1 Myxococcales bacterium
CGGATTCGACCTGGAGCTGCCCCGGGAAGACTCGGTGGGCGCCGGCCAGCACTTCGCGGTGACTTGGTACTGGCGTGCACTCGAGCGGCCTCCGGCAGGCTACCAAGTCTTCGTTCACATCGACGGGCAAGGGCTTCGGCTCAACGGCGACCACCAACCGGTGGACGGTCGATACCCGACCAAGCTCTGGGACCAAGGCGACGTGATCGTGGACCGACAGGAGCTGCTCGTACCGGCGAACTTTCCACCAGGCGACTATCCGATCTACGTCGGGTGGTTCAGTGGAGACAAACGGTTAGCGGTACGCACTGGGCCGCAGGACGGCGCAAATCGCGTACGGGCGGGAATACTGCCAGTGCGTTAGCCCGACTGGGGCCCGGCAAAGACTCGGGTGGCCAGATCCAGGCCGCCACCGAATGCTCCCTTGGGCTGCTTCACGGGATCGGCTCGCAGCGCAGCAGGCTTTGGAGCGACGCGCGACGCTCGGGGCAGAATCGCAGGGGCCGTCCAACCCACGACCGTGCCGTGAGGCTGTACGGGCGGCTCGTGAGGCTCGCTCACTCCAACTGGAACTCCACATAGGGTCCGCTGCCCGAGGATGAAGGATTCCTCTGCACGGAAGGATCGAATGCTCGCGTTCAGGCGACGGCGCTCGTCGGCACGCAATGTGTCGAACTCGATCCCCATGCCCACCGCGTTTCGATCCCCGGGCCGCGCGCGCAGCTCCACCCGCTGAACACGTCCAGCGACACACAGAGGCTCATCCCAGTCCGGGGGGTAGAAGGTGAGCGCCACTTCCGTGCCCACCTCGAGGAGGAGCTCGGTCTGAATCCACAGCCCGTCTTCGCTCAGATCGGTGACCCGGTGCGAAATGGCCTCTCCCCACAGATCCGCGTAGACCTCGCAGTCGAGGTCGACGAACCTCCGGACGGTCCTGCGGGCCTCCGGTTTGGCTCCGAATTGGCGAGCGGCCATGCTCCTGCTTGTATGCGACCTGACGGTTGGCCGGCAAGTTACGGGTCGAGCTTCAAGGCTTCCTCCGGCTCGAGGACGTAGCCCGTTTGATCCCATTTCCCGGGCGTGGCCGTCACCCCCGAATCGGCCACCTCGAACATCCACAAGCCCTCGCGCCCGGCATGTGTCGTGCTGCCCGCACAGCAAAGGGAAAGCGGGCTTTCCGGCACCCGGACGTGATAGCGCCAGTGAATGTGACCGTGCAGAATCACTCCGCGCTTGGCGCAGGCGCATGCAGCCAGGAAGGCATCGGCATTGACCAATCCGTGGGCTGGCCGATCGGGCTTTCCGTTTGCCAGGCGCGGTGCGTAGTGAGTCGCGATCACGACGAATCGATCGCGTAAACGCGCGTCGTCGAGAATTCTCGTCAAAGCGGCGATTTGTTGGTCGGGGATGTAGCCGCTCGAGTGGGTAGGCTTGGGATTGGCCCGGGCGCTGTTGACCCCCACGAGAGCCAGGCCTTCGGCGGGGAATCGAACCTGCGGCCACCGGCCGTCGACGGCATACTCCGGGAGCTCGGTGCTCATGAGCTCGCCGAAGCTGTTCTCGAACCAACCTGCTTCCACCGTGTCGCGCAGGTACAAGTCGTGATTCCCGGGCACCGTGAAGAGGCCGAGCGGCGCGCGGGTGAGTGGCTCGATGATCCGGCGGGCGTACTGGATTTCGGGTTGCGTGCCGAGCGCCGTGTAGTCCCCGGTGCAGACCACCAGATCCACGCTCTGCTCTGCCATGAACCGCGCTAGCGCCTCGACCTTCCGAGCCGCGTCCGCGAATACTTTGCGACGCCGAAAACGAAGGTTGGCGTAGCCGACGATGCGCTTGTTCAGAAATGCGCCGGCAGGAACGCCCGGAAAGCCCTGCTCCAGATGGAGGTCGCTGACATGGAGTATCTTCGTCACGGCCACAAAGCGGGCGCTTGCAACCCCGCTCCCTCGTCGAGGCCGAAGCGCACGTTGAGGCATTGGATCGCTTGTCCCGAAGCGCCCTTGACCAAATTGTCGATCGTGCTCATCGCGATGATTCCCCCGCTGTTGCGATCTCGAGTGTAGGCGACATGAGCTCGATTGGAGCCTCGGACCCAGAGTGTATCGGGGTGTCGACCGGCGTCGAGCACTTCGACCGACGGAGAGCCAGCGTACAATGCGCGCGCTGCCTCGGTGCATGCTAGGGCCGTCACTTGCGAGTTGGCGGGCTGCGCATAGCAGGTCGCCAAGATGCCCCGCGTCATGGGAAGCAAGTGCGGAACGAAGGTGACGCGGACGGAAGCTCCGGCCAGGCGGCTCAGCTCCTGTTCCACCTCGGGCCCGTGCCGGTGCATGCCGGCCTTGTATGCTCGCACTCCTTCGGATGCTTCCGAAAAATGGGTGGCGCTCGACAACCCGCGGCCGGCCCCAGACGCCCCGCTCTTGGCGTCGATGACGATGCCTCCCAGGTCGATCAAACCTTCTCGAATCAAAGGCGCGAGGGCGAGCGTGGACGCCGTCGGGTAGCAACCTGGAACCGCGATCAAATCGGCGTTGCGGAGATCGTCTCGATGCAACTCCACCAGACCGTATACCGCCTCGGGGATCCTCTCGGGCACCGGATGCTTTCCGTACCAGGCCTCGTACACCGACAGATCGGCGAACCGAAAATCCGCGGACAGGTCGATGACCTTCATCCCGCGTTTGCGCAACTCGCCGACGGCCTCTGCGCTCGCGGCGTGCGGTAGCGCGCAAAACGCGACATCGGCATCCGCAGCCACGGCATCTGGGTCGAAGGTCTGGACCACGCCATCGAACACCCCGCGCAAGCTCGGCAACACATCGGCCACCGCCTGACCGGCGCTGGTATTGCCGACGATGGAGACGAGCTCGACGGACGGATGGCCGAGCAACAGGCGTACGAGCTCAGCACCGGTATATCCAGTGCCGCCGACGACGATCGCGCGTATGGGCTTCGAGGTCATGTGCTCTTCTCCATCCTGATACCGACACCTGCCTTGTCCAAGGCATGAAGCAAAAAAGCCGCGGCACTGTGGGCGCCGCGGCTCGAGTCTGGTGACGAGAAGCTCTCAGCGCTTGGAGTACTGGAACTTCTTGCGGGCGCCGGGCTGCCCTGGCTTCTTGCGCTCTTTCTTTCGGGCGTCACGGGTGAGGTAGCCGGCACGCTTGAGCGTGGGCTTGCTCTTTTCGTCGAGACGAACCAACGCCCTGGCGATGCCGTGACGCACGGCCTCGGCCTGTGACGAGACGCCGCCGCCTCGAACGTTGACCTCGACGTCGAACTGGCCTTGTTTCCCAATCGCGGCAAAGGGCTGCATCGCGATGATTCGCAAGATTTCACGAGGGAAATAATTGACGAACGTGCGGCCGTTCACAGTGACGTTTCCCGCGCCGGGGCTGAGAAAGACGCGGGCAATGGCATTCTTGCGCTTGCCCGTGCCGTAATGGCGTCCATCGATGACTTTTGCGTGTGTCATTCAGTATCTCTCGGAATCAAAAGGAAAGGGTCTCTGGCTTTTGAGCCACGTGTGGATGGGTCCCTTCCGGATAGACTTTCAACTTGCGAAGCATGTGGCGACCCAGGCTGTTCTTGGGAAGCATGCCTTTGACGGCACGCTCGATGAGCAACTCGGGCTTGCGCTCGCGCAAATGACCGGCCTTTTCGGTCCTGAGGCCCCCGGGATACCCCGAATGCCAGTAGTACTGCTTGCCCTCGAGCTTGTTGCCGGTAAGCCGAACCTGTCCGGCGTTGGTGACGATGACGAAGTCGCCCGTATCGATGTGCGGTGTGTATTCCGGTCGGTGTTTTCCGCGAAGAATGTGCGCCACCTTGGACGCCAGCCGGCCTAGAGGCTGACCCGCCGCATCGATGACATACCATTTGCGCTCGATTTCAGACGCTTTGGCACTCTGGGTTGCCATGATTTGCTCCTAAGACCCCGTTTCGGGGCGCGTTTCCTAGCCGCCGGTACCGTGGGTGTCAAGCGAACGGGCTGCGATGGGCTCGGCCGGAAACCCAAGATTTTCGGGTGGATTGCAACAGGCTGACCACGAGAAGCCCGAAATGCGATAAAAGGGTAAGCGGTGAGAATTCTTGCTCAAACCGGGGCTCTCCCCGATCCGCCTACGGGGCGGAGCCGGGCCGCGTGGTGCATTGCGACCCTGGCGCTGTCATTCGGCGCAGCGGATGCCGGAGCCCAAATGGCGAAGATCCGCTGCACGGTGACCGAGAACGGCAGCCCCGCCCGCGGCACGATGGTGATCGAGCAAGATGGCACCAAGGCTGCCGGTGGCTCTTGCGGCGAGCTCTTCTCCGTCCCCCCGGGGAAATACGACGCGACCGTGCGGATCGAAGGAGTGCTCGACAACCCCGCCAAGACGGTCCCAGTCGAAGCCAAAGCAGGGAAAACGACACCAGTCGCGGTCGATTTTCAAACCGGAGTCGTCGAGGTGCGAATCGAAACCCAGGAGCGGCGCGGCACCGGCATGGTCACGGTCAACCAACTCGGCAAGCGCATTGGAACGCTCGGGCTCGGAGTCGGAACCCATCTGAGCGCGGGCGACTACGAAATCGTGGTGCGACTGGGCAAGGAGGAACGACGATACGGGGTCGATTTGAAGGCC
>JASFKY010000320.1:0-4606 GCA_050118395.1 Myxococcales bacterium
GAGAGTGGTCTTGCCGCTGCCCGTGCCCCCTGAGATTATGATGTTCTTCTTCGCCCTCACACATCGATGCAGAAAGGCGGCCATTCGCGGGCTGAGACTTTGGGAGGAAACCAGCTCGTCCATTTGTAGCGCGCGTTGGGAGAATTTTCGGATCGTGATGCACGGGCCCCGAATCGCGAGAGGCGGGATGATCGCGTTGACGCGCGATCCGTCCTGTAGCCGTGCGTCGACCATCGGTGTGCTTTCGTCGATTCGCCGCCCGAGTGGAGTCACGATTCTCTCGATCGCGGCCCGGCAGGATTCTTCGTCGCTAAACCGCAAATCGGTGGGCTCGATCTTTCCGCTTCTCTCGACGTATATCGTGTTCGGGTCCACCACCATGATCTCCGAAATGCCCTCGTCATCGAGCAAATCTTGAAGGGGGCCAAGGCCCAGCACTTCATCGGTCATTTCGTCGATCAAGTGCTTCCTTTGCTCGGAGCCTCCGACATCCGTCTCGAGGTCCGAGATGATGCGCTCGAGCGCGCGGACGACACGGGGCCGCAAGACCGAATCATCCATGTCGGATGGATGGAGGGATCTGAGCTCGAGGTGATCGAGAAGCGACTGATGAATGCGTCGGCGGAGCTCTGGAGCCACGTGGCTCGCCGAGGCTGGTACGAGCGTGGACGCGACACGGATCTCGTAAGGGCCCACTTGCATTTGGCCGCCCGGCGGCAATAGGCGGCCGCCGCCGCGCAGGAGCTCGCGCCCGACCACCGTGCCATTGGCAGACTGATCGATGACTCGAAGACCACCCCGCGCGCGCTCGATGCGAACGTGAAAGCGACTCACCCGAGGGGACGGCAGGACGACGTCACAGCTCGGGTCCCGACCGATGGTCACGCACGGGGCGTTCGGAACGTCGATCTCTTGCTGGTCTCCTTCCGGGGTCACGACAGACACATGGAGTCCGCCCCTCATTCCACGGATTTTCCTTGGCGTCCTACGCGAGGGGCGTCCATCAAATGCTGAGCTCCGACTCCACCGAGGAAGCGTTCATACACGCGCAGCGCTTCTCGTACCCGATCGCGCTGCGTCATGCTCACGGGCTCCACTACGGATGGGACGATGAGCATGTACGCTTGGTCGTCGTCTACCTCCCGAGCATGTCGTCCGAATAGCGCTCCGACGAAGGGCACCATGGCAAGCCCGGGTATTCCATTCTTGCTCCGTCTCTCACTTCGGGCGCGGATGCCCGCCAGCGAAATCGATTGGCCGAGCTCCAAGTTGACCAGGCTCTCCACATGCGACGTGATGCGTCCGGGAATCCCGCGCACTCCTCTTTCCGCGTCGAGATCCGACACATCGGCAGAGATTTCGAGCTCGATTCGACCGCTTTCGGCGTCGTATCGAGGCAGCACGGCGACTTTCGTTCCAAATTGGATCGATTCGACGTTCACCGTGAGGTTGTTTTGCACCTGCACGTTGAATTCGCCCCCGGAAGTGAATACAGCCTCGGTGCCGTTCGCAGTGACCAGCGTCGCCTGACGGTACAGTTTTGCCCAGCCCTTGGCTTGAGCGAGGTCGAAGCTCGGTAGAAAGGTTTGTGGGAGAATCTGAAACGCGCTCTGCGTCGGCTGTGCGTTGCCCCCGGTGATTGCGAACGTTGCTTGAGACGGCGTGAGCGTGCTTCCGATGTTCCCGGGCCAGCTCAGCCCGATCTTGTGTGTATATCGATCCTGGATGAGCACGAAATAGAGGTCTAAGCGAATGTTCTCACGCCCACCGGACCCCTTGACGGCGTCGGCAGCAATGACTCGGATCGTGTGCTGTATTTGACTTCCATCGTGCCTGATCAACAGGAGTGACGTCGTTCCGACTTTCTTCCCGACGAGAACGAACCGGCTTTGGTCTCGCGTCACTCGAATGTCTGCAAAGCCTGGCGCCCCCTCGGAGTAGCTGCGCACCCCATGCGCTGAAATGCTCTTTTGTTCTCCGACTCGAAGCACGATGAGGCCCGATGGCTCGACGTCGGCATTCGCAGCACCGGATCCCGTCACCACGACGAGCACGATCGCAATGAACGGCGGCGTGATTGCAGTGGATCGCCGCACCTCAATCGACCCTTTCGATCCGAGCTCTGCGCTGACGCCGTTCCCGTTCTTCCAATTCTAGGACGTCCGAATCATCCGTTTCGGCGACTCCTTCGGCGATCTCCAGATCGTCTGCGTTTCGTAGGATCAGGCTGAGCTCGCCTCCCCGTCTGGCTTGGGCCAACAGGCTCGCTTGCTCCATCGTCAACAGAAGGATGACGGAGGAATCGGCCGCGCGTTTCGATATTTCCCGTGCCGGCCGAGCGCTATTGCCGACGGCAAGCACTAGGACGTTTTGTAGGAGCGGCACGGTGACGACGCTCCCCCCCTGATCGAACTTCGCTTTGGTGAGGAGGACGTCGACCCTATCCCCAGGAGCTAAAAGCGCAGTCAGCGCACCCCTCGGTGTCTGCTCTACCAGGATTGCCCGCATGCCTTTCGGAACTCGACTGGACAAGGAGCCAGATTCGCGGCGGGTCATCGAGAGGTCAGTCCATAGGAGCCACTGATTGGCTTTGAGCTCACCGGCTGCGCGAACACCGAGCACTTGGGGCAGCTCGGAGGCTCGAATGTGACGCTCCCCTACGTAACTTTCCGGAAGCATTCGGACCAGCAGCGATCCCTCGTCGAGGGGCTGCCTTGCGTTCACGTCCTTGCGCATCGCAAGTAGCGGTATGAGCTCACCGCCGCGAGCTTCACGCTGGAATTGTCGCATGTAGAGGCCGAGAAGAAGGCATCCGACGAGCGCGACCATCGCCGACACCCACAGGGCCTTTCGGTCGGGGGAGGTGCGTTCGGTCATGGTGGCTCCGATACGAGGATGGTGAGGACGGTCCGAGCATCTGCCGCGGAATGCGCGATTACCGAGACCAGACGTTGCGACTTCTCGGCGGAAAGCATTCGGATTTGGCCGATGCGAAGCGACTCATTTCGATGTCGCTCCAATGGCTTCCATCCTCGTTGGGGCAGGAGCTCGCGATAGAAGGATTCGAGCTCCGCCGGTGAACGTGTTTTGCTCACGTAGCTAAAGACTCCGCTCGGGCCGTTGACTTCCCATGCGGACAAGATTCGTTGCATCCCCGGTGGACGAGGGAAGCTCGGCAAGTCAGCACCGGCGACGTCGCCGTGAACGGCGTGCACCAACCCGCGAATCAAGGAGTCGAGTCGCCCACCAACGCTTAGCACGAATGTCTCTTGCTCCGGCCTAGTCGTGTCTCGTTCCAAGTACACGTAGTGAAGAGATCCCAGGCTCCGCATACGGTCGCTGTGCGACAAATTGCTCAGCCGTTGCAGAAGCGCATGGCCCGTCGAGTCGGCGAAGTCGACACAGGCCACGTACCCTCGATCGGACTGTTCGGCACTGGACGTGGCGATCGATGCCAGGAGCTTTGCCGCGCGCCCGACGAGCTCATTGGATGCTGATCCAAGCGCGCTGAATACTTCGGTATTGACTTCGACACATCGTTCCTCGTAACGCCGGAGCACGCTGTTCAGCGGCTCTTGCACCGAGTGCGCGTGGAGCCAGAACCGAGCGCCGTTGATGCGAAATTCACGCCGCTCGTCGTCCTCTATGGGTGGAAGACGGTGCCAGTCGGAGCCGAGCTCGAGAAGCGTTGCATCGATCTCGGCACGTGCCGCGTGCACGAAGAGCCCGGCGCAGAGCAGAAGCGCCAGCACTGCAGCGGCCGCAGCGCCTCCCAGCCTCAATACTGCGCTGCAGCAGAAGGTGTGCGTCCTCTGCGAAGGCCTACCGGCATACTTCACGGGCATACTCCGTTGTTTCAAGGCCGCTCGCGCATGCCTGTTCGAGAACGCTTCGCGCTTCTTCCGTGCTTTTGGGCGTCGTATTACAGAGAATCCTCGTGGCGCCTCGCTGCACGGTAATCGCCGATCGCGAAGTGGAGGGCAGGCGCGCTTCGGCAGACGCGACACCGCTCGTGTACGATCCGACAAAGTAATCTCGTGCCTGGGCCACGAAGGAGTGGAGCGACATGCCGTCTTCACTGACGCCGCGCAGCCTTCCGAGAGCTTCCGAGTCGATCTGGCTCTCGGCAGCTTGGCACGCGGGAGACGCACAGCTTCTGGCAGGACATTGTCCGGAATCGGCCTGGAGCCAGGCCAACCTACGGGCGCGCGCCATCGCCTCCAGCTTGGCGCGATACATGCTGCTCAAAGCGACGGTTCCCCCGAGGAGGGCGATGAGGACAGGCAAGCTGACCAGAGCCTCGGCGAAGGCCGTCCCCATCTCGTCGATCCATAGCTTCCCGATTCGTGATCTCATAGTCCGACTGCTCAGTGGGCTGAAACTGCGTTGACCGTGAAGTCGCGGATGACGTCACAAAGTCGTGGAAGTCCCTCCACGGCAGCAGTGCCGCGCGCTCCCGCGCATGCACCGAGAATCCCGGGCGGCACCCATGCTCGCGAAATCCGAAATCGTCGGAGCCGCGCGCGCCATTTTTGCTTCCACATCCATTGGGACCGGCCTTCGGTCCCCTGGAAGTAGTATTCCGATTGCGCGAGCCCTATGCGGC
>JASFKY010000321.1:0-4604 GCA_050118395.1 Myxococcales bacterium
CGAAGGGCACTGGAGAAAAACCATGATCACAGCTTACGAAGCGGCACCCGATATCGACGTGTTGACCACCGCGTTTCCCATCCCTGGGCTCGGTTTCGTCCCGATCAACGCCTTCGTGCTTCACGGTTCGGAACCCATCTTGGTGGACACGGGCCCCGGCGTGATGAAGGACGAATTCATGACCGCCCTTCGTTCGGTGATCGACCCCGGCGATTTGAAATGGATCTGGCTCACGCACCCCGATCCCGATCACACGGGGGCGCTGGCGCAGCTCCTGGACGACAATCCCAACCTGCGAGTCGCCACGACCTTTCTCGGTGTCGGGATGATGAGCCTGATCGCACCGCTTCCCATGGACCGCGTCTACCTGATCAACCCCGGGCAAGAGCTCCGTGCGGGAAAGCGGACGCTGCACGCCCTCCGTCCGCCGACGTTCGACAATCCCGCCACGCTGGCCTTCTTCGAGCGCAAGTCCCAAGCGCTTTTCAGCGCCGACTGCTTTGGTGCGCTCCTTGCCGAGGTTCCCGAAACAGCTTCGGATCTCGCGGAGGACGAGCTGCGTGATGGGCAGATTCGGTGGTCTACCATCGACGCGCCCTGGCTTCACAGCGTGGACACCAAAGTCTTCGCCGAAAATCTGGACCACGTCCGTCAGATGGCGCCGAGCCTGATCCTCAGTAGCCATCTGCCGGCGGCTTCGGGTCCCCTGCTCGAGCGCATGCTGTCGACGCTGCGCGCCGTTCCACAAGCCGAGCCCTTCGTCGGTCCCGATCAGGCGGCGCTGATTGCGATGATGGCTTAAGATCCGCGCGGTATGGTCACGAACGAACCTGACCATCCTGGGCCAGCCCTACGACAAGTGCGGCCCTACGTTCCACGTGCCGTCGGGACCGCATACAACACCTTGGGCACGTAGACCGAACCGCATAGGGTCTCCCGGCCGCTCTCTCTACAAATCGTCGCCTACGGGAATCAACTGGGGATACGCGCTGTCGACTCAGGGCTTCGGCCATGGATGCCTTCTCCATACGTGCAGAGGGTGTTTCCTCATCGAAACTGTCCTTTCGAGGCTCCCAAAAGACGGAAGAGCGAAGCGGGGCTCTAGGTGGGCGGGAAAGCTTCATGCCAGCGCTCGAAGGTCCGTACGCAAGCGCTCGGGGTCGAGCCCCGGTAGTGCACGATCGATTTCGGCATGAGTATCACGCCAAACGGGGAGCGCCGCGACGAGCAGGTTACGCCCCCGATCGGTCAACGTGAGCCTCCGGCCGCGCTTGTCGTCCGCGTCGACATGGATCTCGACCAACCCGCGCCGCTCGAGCGGCTTGAGGTTTGCGGTCAGGGTCGTTCGGTCCATCACCAACAAGGTTGCCACGTCGCCCATCCGTGGCGGCTGGGGCCGGTTCAGCGACATCAGCAGCGAGAACTGGCCGTTGGTCAGCCCGAACGGTCGGAGTGCGTCGTCAAACCGGCGTGCGATCGCGCGGGTGGCGCGCTGGAGGTGCAGACAAAGGCAACGATCACGAACCTCATGAGTTACGGAGAGCGGAAGGTCATCGCGCATACGCATACATTTAATTACGTTGACATCAACATAAAGTCAACTACCTTTCAGCACCAAAGGAGAAACCCGAAATGGAACCCACGATTTATCTTTTCTTCAAGGGCAATTGCCTCGAGGCCATGAGCTTCTACGCCGAAGTTCTCGGCGGCGAGATACGGGACGTCTTCCGAAACGCCGACGCGCCTGACCAGGAAAGCCGAATGCCCGGCGGGGACGACATGGTGATGAACATGACCATGTCGCTTGGCAACGCGACCGTCATGGCCTCCGATAACAGCGAAGAGATGTACGAGAAGCCGCGCGGCTTCCGCGTCTCGATCGCGCCGACATCGCGTGAGGAGTTCGACCGCATCTTCGCCGCCCTTGCCGACGACGCGCAATCCGTCGAGATGGCGCCCGAGGAAACGTTCTGGGCCGAGCGGTTCGCCATGTTCAGGGACCGATTCGGAACGCCGTGGATGCTCAACTACGAAGGCGCCAAGAGCCAAAGCTGAAGGAACAACGCAATGAGTTACATCGACGGTTTCGTGATTGCCGTGCCGACGGCGAACAAACAGGAATTCATCGAGCACGCCAAGCGGGTCGACAGCATATTCATCGAACTGGGTGCCACGCGCGTGGTCGAATGTTGGGGTGATGATGTGCGCGATGGAAAGCTCACGGACTTCCGCAAGGCCGTTCAGGCCGAGGACGACGAGACGGTCATCTTCTCCTGGATCGAATGGCCCGACAAGGAAACGCGTGATGCAGCTTCTGCGAAGATGACCGACTGGATGAATAATCCGGAAAAGGCCGACCCGCGCATGAATCCCGAGAAGAATCCGATGCCCTTCGACGGCAAGCGCCTGATCTATGGCGGATTCGAGCCGCTGGTCCAACTTGCAGACGACTCGCAAGGCAAGGAGGCGTAACAATGCCCAGCACCATCAAGCTGCACCGCGTCCTCGCAGCCAGTCCGGAAAAGGTCTATCGGGCCTTCGTCGAACCCGACGCCCTGGCGAGTTGGCTGCCACCCTTCGGCTTCACCTGTACCGTGCATGAGCTCGAGGCGAAGGAGGGCGGCAAGCACCGCCTGTCGTTCCGCAACTTCAGCACGGGCGAAAGTCACGGTTTCGGCGGCACCTATTTGAAGCTCGTGCCCGGCGAGATGCTCGTTTACACCGACAAATTCGACGATCCGAACCTGCCCGGAGAGGCAAAGGTGACGGTCACGCTGAAGGTGGTTTCAGTCGGCACGGAAATGAGCGTGGTTCAGGAGAACGTGCCCGATCCGATCCCGCCTGAAGCCTGCTACCTCGGCTGGCAGGAGTCTTTGCAAAAGCTCGCCAAGCTCGTCGAGCCCGAGATCGTGCAATGAACACCAACCCCTGAACCCGTCGGGCGGAACGGTTCTTGGCGCTTGGGGGATGAGGTGCAAGCGGGCCTCGCTCGCCTAAGATATCGCCTACAACGCGTTTCAAACGACAGCGATGTGCGCTTCAACGCGTGCTGCTTCCCCGTTGTGCGAGAATCTGCAACGGCTCGCGCTAAGGAAAGCCAAAGCCCGCACCGCGGCACCTTTTGCCCTTCTTGCATTCCTTCTGAGCTTGCAAGCGTTTGTGCAACCAACTTCGGCGCAGAAGCTGAGCGACGATGAGGCCACTGCGATCGCCGTCGAAGCCTACCTCTACACTTACCCGCTGGTCCTCATGGACCTGACCCGACAAACCGCCACCAATTGCGAGACGCCCGCCGCAGCGAAAATGTGCGCGCCCATAAACCAGTTTGCCCACGCGCCTGCGATCCCGGACGCGACGTTCACCGACGTGGTCAGGCCTAACGCCGATACGCTGTACTCCAGCGCTGGTTCGGCCCGCCGGCGCCCACCTAGCCGTTCATCGGTTTCCTGCGGTCACACTCGATAAGGCCAACGTGCCTTATCCCGCGCCGCCCGCGCCGCCCGCGCCGCCTGCGCCACCCGCGCCCCCTGTACCGTCGTCGCAGAGTCCGATGCCCTCGTAGAGCGCGCGGAGCGCTTCTTCTCGCGTTCGGAGCTCACGCGTATCGGGGAACAGCTGTTGGCTGTTGGCCTCATCGAGCACGGCCTGTAGGTCGGCATCCGTGCTGAACACCGCCCAGGTCTGATCGATGTCGATGCTCACGCCGTTGAAGAGAGCTGCTGTCTCGGGGCTGATGTCGATGTCGGTTGTCGGATCTCCGTCCGTGTCCATGGTCTGGAGAAGGACCGCGAGGTTCTGGACGATCTGAAAGGCGCCGCCATCGTCGGGCAGTGTGCCGTCGACGTTACATCCGCCGACCGCCTCTTCCGTGACGCCCGCGATATCGAAAGGCGTGACTCTGGCTTGGGCAGCGCTTTGTCCAAGCGCGGTATCGCCGAGAGAGAAGGTCATTGTCGCCTCTGGCGTGTAGTAGCTGAAGCTGCCCGGATCGCCGTTCTCGCCCGTGACGCCGGTTCGAATGGTGCCGTCTGCGGTCTGAGTCGAGTAGGCCACCCCGGAAACGAGGTTATCGTAGTAGTACCCCGTGTCGTAGACCGGCACACAAACGCCGTCGACGCATTCTTCGCCGCAGGCGATCACTTGGGTGGCTGCGCCCAAGACGCAAAGAATAAGAAAAGCTCTATTTGTGTTGTTCGACATATGCTCTTTCAAAGGTGGTCCGGATATCGGACCATATCCTCGCACATGTGCCACCTTGTATGGCGCTGGTCAAATCGAGGGATTTTCGGGGGATGCCGATTCAGCGATACCCTCGAGCAGCACCCCGACCGCGATGGCAGCGCTTCCGCTCGCGCCCGGCACGCCTCTAGCTGCCTTGGCCCAAGTACTGCTTCAAGATTTGCGCCCAGTCATCCGTCTCCATGAACTCCAACAGAGCTCGATTCAACGGCTCTCGCAGCTGGCTACCGGGCGGCAAGGCCATCCCCATGTAGCGGCGATCGAACGTCCCAGGAAGCACTTCTATGCGTCCCAGGAATTCGCTTTTCGCCAGGTACTTCAAGATGGGCCCTTGAAAGACAAAGGCGTCCGTTTCTCCGTCTACG
>JASFKY010000322.1:0-4578 GCA_050118395.1 Myxococcales bacterium
GCCGGCAAGCTGCATCGCGAGCAGCGTCGCGCTGCCGAGTTTCGCGCGATTTTGGTGCAGGCGCTGATCGACGAGGTCGACGCGCGTTTCACCGCCCAGGTGAGCGAAAAGCTTCGAGGCGTGTTGGAAGGGGAGGTCGACCCCTACACGAGCGCTCAGGAGCTGGTGCGCGAAGCGATGGGCGAGGTCGAGTCTTGACGCAGCCGTGCCGTCTGCGGCGCCTTGGGCTAGAGTCTCGGCCATGACCTCGTTTGTGGAAGTGACGCATGACGGCCACGTCAGCACCGTGACGATCAATCGGCCGGACAAGCTCAACGCGCTCAGTCGGGAGGTTCTCGAGGACTTGCGATCGGCCATCGAGACGCTCGATGGCAAGACCGATCTCCGGGCGGCTGTGATCACGGGGACCGGCAAGGCTTTCGTGGCAGGCGCCGACATCGCGGCCATGAAGAGCATGAGCGAAGTAGAGGGCCGAGCGTTCGGCGCGCTCGGCCATGGAGTGTTCGAATCGATCGAACGACTGCGCGTTCCGGTGATCGCTGCGGTCAATGGCTTTGCGCTCGGAGGCGGCTGCGAGCTGGCCCTCGCTTGCGACTTCATCTATGCGTCGCGCAAGGCCAAGTTCGGCCAGCCAGAGGTCAACCTCGGGATCATTCCGGGTTTTGGGGGTACACAACGGCTTCCACGCCGCGTCGGGTCGGCCCTTGCTCGAGAGCTGATTTACACCGGAAAGATGATCGCCGCGGAGGAAGCGCTTCGCATCGGTTTGGTCAATGCCCTATTCGAGCCGGACGCATTGGTTCCTGCGGCCCTCGAGACCGCCAAGGAAATCGCAAGCAAAGGCCCGCTTGCCGTTGCAGCGGCCAAGCGCTTGATCCGTGAGGGAGTCGACATGGCCCTTCCCGAAGCCAACCGGCTGGAGCAGGCTGCGTTCGGCCATGCCTTTGGTACCGAGGATCAACGCGAGGGGATGTCCGCGTTTCTCGAGAAGCGCGCTCCACGGTTCGAGGGCAAGTAGGCGGAGGTCGCGTCCCTCAACGACTTCCGAAGGTTTGCTCGACGGGCTCCCGATAGGCTTCTGCTTTGGCCGCGCAGAGATCGATCGATTCGATCGCGCCGGCGAGGTTGCGTGGGCCTCCTGGAAGCTTGGCCACGCGCGGCTCGAAGAAATCCTCGACTTCCGCCGCTGCCTCTTCGCTGCAAAACGACGTGACCAACCATGGCGTGTACCCCACCTGGCTCGGCCCGAGCCGAGCTTCGAGGGCATCGAAGTGCTCGGTGAGCCATTGCCAGGCTCTTCGCTTCGTCCGCGGATCGCGAAACTGCGGGCCGAGCAAGAGCATCACCTCGTTGTTGCGCAGACGCGCGTCGAGCGCGAGGTCGAGGGCACGTTTCGAAAGGGCGGGATCCTCTGCATGGCCGAGGGCGCCGAGGATGCGAACGCGCGCCGTGGCGTCCTCGCTTTGGACAAATCGATCGACGAGATAGTCGAAGAATGCCTCGTCGCCTTCCTGGACGGCTGTCGCCAGAGCCAGGCCGGCCAGCTGTGGGTCCAACGCGCCGGCTGTGCGCTGCGATCGATATCCGACGTACGACCGTCCGAGGTGCGCTGCGCGACGGCGCGCTTTGCCATCACGAACGTCCATGATCATGAATCGAAGAACCGCTTCGCGTAGCAGCAACACGTCGCTCGAGTCCGATTTGCGCGGATGCCATCCGAGCTTGGCATAGAGACGGCCGTAGAGTCGGCGAGCGTGAGATTGCACTTCCTCGACCGTCTGGTCGGAGGCCACCTGCTCCATGATGAATTCGAGGGGTTCCATCGGCGCGGTCGCCACCTGCCTCACGGGGGAGGCGACGAAACGCGGAAACCACGAAATCATTGCAGCCGGTGACAGGACCCCGCGATTGAAACCGCTCAGCACGCTGTCGGCGACTGCCATTTTTCCTCGGCCCGACAGCTCGGGCCAGCCCTCGTTTCGCAACGCCGCCCATGCGGAGGCCCGCAGCCAAAATCGAAAGTAACCCGCGCCGTCGTCATTCGGCATCCACCAACTGGGGCACCCGGGAAGATCGACCGCGCCTCGCTCCTCCGACAGCAGGCCGCACGTTTGTCCGTGCGAATGGCGGAAGCAATAGGGGATCTCCCATGTCCGCGCATCCGCGCCGGTCGAGCCGATGGGAAGGTAGCGCTGCTGCCGGAGCTCGAGGCGACGCGACCCGGAGTCACAAGCCGATTCCGACTCGGCTACGGAAATCAAAGGGACGCCCGGCTGGGTCAAAAACGAACGGAACGGGCCGGAGACCTCGCGGTCGGATACCTCGTCGAGCGCCGCCAGCAAGTCACTGGAGGTCGCGGTGTGCCATTGATGACGGCGAAGGTAGAGCTGGATTGCTTCGCGAAACGTCGCCTCGCCTACCCAATGCTCGAACATGTCGAGCACGGCGCCTCCCTTCTGGTAGGTGATCGCATCGAACGCATTCTTGATGTCGTGGTTGCTTTCGATGGGTTGCCGAATGCTGCGGGCGCTCTGGAGGCTGTCGAGATCCATGGCCCGCTGGGCCGATGCGAGACTCGACAAGTCGGAGTGATACTCCGGGTACATCTGCTCGACGGCCTTGTTCCCCATCCACGTCGCAAAGGCCTCGTTGAGCCAGATGTCGTTCCACCACGGCATGGTGACGAGGTTGCCGAACCATTGGTGCGCGAGCTCGTGGGCCATGACATATGCAAAGGCGCGGCGTTGCCCCTCGGTCGCCTGCTTGGCGTGGAGGAGCAGGAGCCATTCGCGGAAGGTGATCAGGCCCACATTCTCCATCGCGCCCGCGGCGAAATCCGGCACGGCCACCAGGTCGAGCTTCCGGTAGGGATATGGGATGTCGAAGTAACCCTCCAGGTTCTCCACGAATGCCCCGGTGTGATCGAGTGCGTACTGGAGCAGTGGCCCCTGACCCTGAGCCGCAATTCCTCGGAGCGGAATGGGCAGCGGTCGCCCCAGGCTGGCAGGGATCTCCGGACCGGTCATGACGTCGAAGGGACCGACCACGAACGCCACCAGATACGTCGGAAGAGGCGGCGTCGGCAGGAACGCCACTCGTTGAAGCCCGTTGGGGAGTTGGACCGCACGGTCGACGGGCGTGTTGGACGCGACGATTTGGTCACCGGGCGCGGTCAGCGTCAACTGAAACGGCGTCTTGAATCGCGGCTCGTCGAAGCATGGAAAGACCTTGCGGGCATTGGTCGCTTCGAGCTGTGTGAAGGCGTACGTCTGCCCGTTGGATTGGACCTTGTACAGGCCCTCCAAAGTAGAATCGAGACGGGCGGCGTATTGCACGTGCAGGCGGCTCTTTCCCGCTGGCAGCGGCTCGGCGAGCTCCACCAGCGCCACCCCATCGGGCGTTCGCTGCCGCCAAGACGCCCCGATCCGTTCCTCGGCGTGCTCGGCATGAATCGACATGACTTCGAGCCTTTGGCCGTGCATCCAAATCGCCGACGCCGGTTCGTCCAACTCGATCTCGATGACCGCCGAACCCGAAAAGGTATCGCGTTCTGGAACGACTTCGAGGCTGAGCTGGTAGCGAGTGGGTCGCACGCCCTCGGGCAGACGCCCTTCGGGGGGCTGCTCGGTCGAGGCTGCCGATTCTGCCGGCGCTCGAGGAGTGCTGCAGGCGAGCGCGACGCTGCAGCCAAGCACGAACGAGGCGGTCGTGATGATTCGTTTGGTCATGTCTGGGGCCTTGGTCCTGGGTCGTGTCCGAGCGCGAACAGCCGATCGTACAGGGCCGAGCCAAGCGGCTGGTGCGAGGTGCGTGGCAGCGCTTGCCCATGAGGCGGGGGCAGGCTGCGAAGGGCTTGAGCCAGCTCCTGCACGGAAGGCCCGTTGGCGTCGAGGAGGAGCTTCGATCGGGGCTGCCGGTTGGCGACCCATCCCGCGGCCAAGGTGAAGCAAACGGCGAGGGCGGTCGCAGCGACTCGCTCGCCCACGTGTCCTGCGTCGACTGCGAATGCAACCAAGAAGGCTGACGTGCAAAGTGGAATGGCGAGCGACCATCGCATCGCCCGATCCCGGCGGTGTCCGATGGTCCCTGCCACTTCGTACTGCAGGAGAGCTTGCCATTGCTCGACCGGGCCGCCGTGTAACAGGCCCTCGCTCACCAAAACGACCCGAAGCCAAGGAAGCGCCGCCGCATGAACGAAAAACGGAGCCGGCGCCGGAAGATGAACGAGCCGCCAGGTGCCGCCTTCGGCTTGCAGCCGGCGTGGTAGTCGAGGCCAAATGGAGAGCTTCAGGGCCAGCCAGGGGCTGACCACGAGCACGATCGCAACGCAAAGCAACGCATCCAACAGCGCGCTCACGGCCGGGCTCGCAGAGAGCCAGTCGGGCGTCGCTCGAGCCGAAACAAGGCACAAGCCGACCGCGAGCACCGGGACGAACGCCATTTGCACGGTATGCCCAACCGTTTGAAGGAAGGGCATGGCCGCCGCCTCCTCGGGCGTCCGACGGCCCAGGGCCAGGCTCGCCCCTGCGCTCACGGCGCAAATGCTCGAGAAAAACCAGGCGCCCGCGGTGGGTGACC
>JASFKY010000323.1:0-4560 GCA_050118395.1 Myxococcales bacterium
TGACTGATTTTCGGATAAAGGTTGACCAGATAGGCCACCCGTATCGGGCGTTTCGCGGGCTCGTCAGTCATGCGGCCGAGCCTGCGGGCAACGCGGGCCCTTTTCGAAGCGCTTCGCGCATCATGCAAATCTCGGCGCGGAAGCCGAGCGGATCGAAGCCCCCATCGGCGGCGGTCACGCGATCCGCCGTGATGTCGATGCGTCCTAGCTGAAAATGGTCCGACGTTTCGTCGTTGCGCCCCGGAAGCGTGGTGCAGGCATATTCGTGACCCGCTTCTTGCAGCTCTTGGATCACCTTTGCAGCGAAGTTTCCATTTGGGTAACAGAAGCCGGTGATCTTCCGATGCGTCCAATCCTCGAGGAGCTGCTTTGCGCCGTGGATCTCGCTTTTTCGTTCCTCCGGCGTCATGGTCGTCAAAATCGGATGCCACAGCGTATGCGAGCCGATTTCATGAGATCGCTCGGCCAGCCGTTTCACTTGCTCTGAGGTCATCATGGGGCACTCCGATGGAGCTCCCTCGGCAGCCGTTTCGGCCATCGCGAGAAGCTGTAGGCGATCGCCATTGGGTAGGAATTTCAGGGACTCGATCCACGACGAACGCACGTCGAAGCGCAGGCCTTCCGCCCGCGCGGCGTCGGTGGCGAGCTGCCGTAGCTTCTGAGCCCCCAGCAACGCCCACAGCTCGGCCGCGCGGTCATACCACAATGGCTTTCGGTCCCGGACGGCGCCGGCGGTGATGAAGAAGGTGCCGCGAAGGTCCCTTTGCTCGAGCACGGGCGCGACGATCTCGAAGTTGTCGGCATAGCCGTCATCGAAGGTGAGGCTCACCAATGGCTTGGACGCGTGCGACGAGTCCTCGAGCTCCCGCAATGCGTATTGAAGGGGCAGGACCCTCGCATGCTCGGCCAGGTAATCGACCTGCGCCTCGAACGAGGACCTGGGCATGACCAGCGATGGAAACGGGTAATCGACACAGTCTGCGTCTTCGAGAACCCGGTGATACATGAGAATGGTGACCCCCGACCGCATGCGGCGCTCGTAGGCCTGGAGGATGCCCGAATACCTGGCGATTCGATCCACCGCGGGTCGAATTCTGCGCTTCCAACTCATGACGGCTTGCTGTCGCCCACAGGGACTGAAAGCATAGCATCCGATGATCCGCTCAGCAGCCTTCCTGCTCGCGCTGGCCATGCTCCTCGGGTGCGAGCGTTGTGACCGACCGCTTCGAGTGACCATCGACCCAACGGTTCGGAATCAGACCATCGAGGGCTGGGGCACCTCGATGATTTTCTGGAATCTCGAAGACACCGCGTATGACGATCCGGCTTGGCGTCGCGCCTACCGCGACCTCGGCCTGAACATCCTCCGCATCAACATCAACAAGGAAGTGTTGGTGGACCCCAGTGGCGACATGGCCGTGCCCGTGAAGCTCGAGGCGGATCTCAGGGCGAACGTCTCCAAGATGCGCTTCGACAATCCCAAGACTCGAGTTTACGGCGACATGGCGGTTTGGCTCCGAGAGCACGCCCTCGAGCCGGACCGCGTCAAGATCACCGGTGCGGTCTGGTCGCCACCCCACTGGATGAAGGGACCGACGGGTACGCTGCAATCCCACGTGCTCGATCCCGACGTGAAAAAGCCCACGCCGTGGCTATCGGGCGGCCGAACGGGTGACAGTATCGGCGGGCGACTCATCCAAACCCCCGAAAACCTGCAGCAACTCGGCCGCTACCTGGCTGCCTGGCTGAAGGGTTTCGAGGCGCACTACGGCGTGCCTGTCTACGCCGCGAGCATCCAGAACGAGGTGAGCTTCGAAAACCCTTTCGACAGCGCCACGTATTTCCTCGGGCCCGAAGGTGAGGAGGAGCAGTGGTGGCAGTACGCCGAGGCCCTGGAAGCCGTCAAAAAGGAGCTCACCCGCCAGCACGTCGCAACCAAGATCATGGGACCGCACATGTCCCAGGTGGGAGAGACACCGAGCAACCCTTGGGGGCTGTGGCACCAGATGAGCTACATCGAAGCGGTCAAAGCCCATCCGGACTCGAAGCTGATCGACTTCTTGTTTGCTTACAACAGCAACGGCTACATGGGCACCAGCGACGACGCGGTCAAAATGTGGGCAGCATATTACCGGGGAAAGAAAGCAGTCCCCGCGGGCTGGGCCAGGTGGACCAAAGCGCCTGGCGTCGAGGCCGATGGGAAACCGATTTGGGTGTCGGAAGCAGGGGGCGCCAGCGGTGCCTGGCTCGATGGTGAGGGCGGATCCCCGGGGAGCGGGGCGATTACTGTGGCCCAACAGATGCACAACGCGCTGGTGCACGGCCACGCCAGCGCGTACGTGTACTGGCAGCTCAGCGATGACGACGACGAGGAGAACGAGCACACACTCCTCGGCAACAAACACGTGAAAAACCCGACGGAGAGCAAGAAGTACGCGGCCTTCAAGCACTTCTCCCGGTACGTACGGCCGGGCGCCGTCCGAATCGGGGCGACCTTCTCCAATGGCAAGAGCTCCACCGGGGGAAGGAACGAATACGACACCTATCGTGGGCTGAGTGTCAGCGCGTATCTCCACGAGGCAGACGGGATGCTCACCCTGGTCTTGCTCAACATGAGCCCCTCGGACGAACAGGTGCGCATCGGTTTACCCCCTGAGCTTTCGTTGCATGCCTTACAATCCCACCTCACGTCAGCCCGGGAGAGCTTCGCACGACAGCCCGATCTCCCGGTATCCTCCCACCAGGTCGATCTCAGCGCCCCCGCCCATAGCGTCATCACGCTTCATGGACGCACCGGGAGGCGCCTCTAGGTCCGAATCGGGGCTTCCATCGGGCTTGGACCGCACCCGGTGCCGGATTTTCAAGCGCCGCTTTGCTCCACGAGGGCTGGCTCGTTAGCATGGGTGAGAAGATCGTGATCGAGCTTTCCCCCCGATCCCTTGGCTCCGTCCTATGCTTGGGAGCTCACGCCGACGACATCGAGATCGGATGCGGGGGCACCGTACTGCGCTGGGCGAAGGAAAACCCCGATCTCGCTTTCCACTGGGTCGTCTTTTCAGCGACGGGAAGTCGTCGGTCCGAAGCCGAGCGGAGCGCCCGAGGCTTCCTGAGCTCCATCAAGAACCCACAAATCGTTCTGCACTCGTTTCGGGATGGTTTCTTCCCGAGCCAACACTCCGAGATCAAGCAGGCCTTCGAAGAGCTCAAAGGGGCCGTCGCACCCGAAGTGATATTGACCCATTACGGTTCGGACCGGCACCAGGACCATCGGGTGGTCTCCGAGCTCACCTGGAACACGTTCCGAAACCACTTGATCCTCGAATACGAGATCCCGAAATACGACGGAGATTTGGGCCAACCCAACGTATTCGTCGCGCTCGACGAAGCGACCTCCGAGCAGAAAATCGACCTTCTCTACGAGCATTTCCCGACCCAGGCCGGCAAGACGTGGTTCGACCGGGACACCTTTCGGGGTCTCATGCGACTTCGCGGCGTCGAGTGTGCGGCGCCAGGTCGCTTTGCCGAGGCCTTTTATGGACGCAAGCTTCGACTGGGAAAAGGATGTAAATCGTGAATCAAGCGCAGGCTTCCAAAGCAAAGCCAAAGTGCCGCTTTTGCGGGCAGACCCTCGAGCATACCTTCGTTGATCTGGGGATGTCCCCGCTTTGTCAGACCCACATCGAGCCGGACCAGCTCAATCAAATGGAGCCATTTTATCCGCTCCATGCATACGTCTGCGACAACTGCTTTCTCGTCCAGGTCGACGAATTCGTTTCGCCTGACGAGATCTTCAGCGATTACGCCTATCTGTCGTCGTATTCGGATTCATGGGTGGAGCACGCCCGCAAGTACGTCGAGATGATCAGCGAGCGCTTGGGCCTCGGTCCGAGCTCGTTCGTCGTCGAGATCGCAAGCAACGATGGATATCTACTGCAGCACTTCGTGAACAAAGAGATTCCCTGCTTGGGTGTCGAGCCCGCGGCGAACGTCGCCGAGATCGCGAGAGGCAAAGGCATCGATACCGAGGTGTGCTTTTTCGGCGAAGACTCGGCCAAGCGGCTTGCCTCTCAATACCGCAAGGCGGACCTGATTCTCGGCAACAACGTGCTTGCGCACGTCCCCAAGCTGCATGATTTCGTGCAAGGGCTGAAGGAGCTTCTGGCCGAGGGGGGCACGGTCACCATGGAGTTTCCGCACCTGCTCAAGCTGATGCAGCTCAATCAGTTCGACACGATTTACCACGAGCATTTTTCGTATTTGTCGCTCTTCGTCGTAGAAAAAGTATTCGCGAGCCACGGGTTGACGCTTTACGATGTGCAAGAGCTTCCGACCCACGGCGGATCGATCCGCATTTTTGCGCGACATGCCGAGGATGCTTCGAAGCCGGTCGGCGAGGCGGTGCATGCTTTACGGGCCCGCGAATTCGAGGCGGGTCTCAATCGCCTCGAGACGTACACCAGCTTCACCGAGCAGGTGAAGGAGACCAAGCGAGCGCTGCTCGACTTCCTCATTCAGGCCAATCGCGAGGGCAAGTCGGTCGTCGGTTACGGAGCCCCCGGC
>JASFKY010000324.1:0-4520 GCA_050118395.1 Myxococcales bacterium
ACTGCATGTACGAGCTTCGCTCCGGGTTCGAAATCCTCGAAAAAGTTACCTGGATTGGTTTTGGCCATGGAAATCCTCGATCGCCGAGCCCCGACTGTACGCGGGCTCGGGTCGAACGCAAGGGCTGGTGAGGGAAAGAAATTCGATGCTATCACTCCCAGGGATGCTGCCGGAAAAGGAAAGGGCCAACATGGTCGAGCACCAGCTGCGCCGCCGCGGAATCTCCGACGAGCGGGTGCTGGCGGCCATGGGCGAGGTGCCTCGCGAAGCATTCGTTCCGGAGTCCGTGCGCCGGGAAGCGTACGCGGATAGCGCCCTTCCCTTGTCCCAGGGTCAGACCATCTCCCAGCCCCTCATCGTCGCCATGTCGGTCGAGGCGCTGCAGCTAAAAGGCGACGATACGGTCCTGGAGGTGGGTGCCGGCTCGGGGTATCAAGCGGCGATTCTCTCCAAACTCGCCAAGAAGGTGTATGCGATCGAGATCATTCCCGAGCTGGTGGCCAATGCGAGACGGGTCCTGGAATCACTCGGAATCGACAACGTAGAGCTGGTCTGCGCGGATGGACGCAAAGGTTATCCGCAGGGTGCACCTTACGACGGCATCGTCGTCGCTGCGGCGGCCGACGACGTCCCGCAGGCGCTCATCGAACAGCTGCGCGAGGGCGGGCGGCTCGTCATCCCGGTTGGGGGCAAGTGGGGCCAATCGCTCCAGGCATCCCGAAAAGTCGGAGGCAAGCTCGTCAGCGAGGAGCTCTGCCGGTGCGTCTTTGTGCCGCTGGTGCGTGGACGCTAGACTTCCGCCCGCGGAGGAACAACGGCATGAGCATAATCATCTTTCGATACCTTCATTTCGTGGGCATCGTATTTTGGGTGGGCACGGCTTTGGCCGTGTCGATGATCGCTGCGACTCGCGCCTCCGCCGACGGCGCGCTGGCACGAGCCCTGCGAAGGGTGACGATTCGCGTCACGACGCCCGCCATGCTGGTCGCCTTTGCGGGAGGCTTCGGGATGCTGATCCCGAAATTCGCCGAGGTCTACGCCAAGCAGGGCTGGATGCATGCGAAGCTCGCTCTGTTGGTCGTGCTTGCAGGCGTGACGGGCGTGCTTACCGGAAGGCTTCGGCGATGGGCGGACGGTCAGGAGGTCGACGCGAACAATTTTCGAAGGCTGGCCTGGGCGTTTGCGGTCTTGCCAATTCTCATCGTGACTCTCGCGGTGTTTCGTCCCTTTTCTTGAAGGCTTGCGGCACGAATATCGAGCGTGCACGTCGCTTACGAACCCTGACCGAAGCGATCGATCCGCGGTGGTAGCAGGTACGGATACGGCTTTCGCAAGACGTTCCGATAGATCCAGCGGTCGGCACGTCGGGCCGCCTGCACGAACGCATAGGTCTGCGCATCGCTCTTGTAATGACGTCGCACCTCTTGCTCGGTGATCTCCGGACGAAGATCGAACACTTCGTTCGCGACGGGGATGAGTGGCGGAAAGATTTCTCCCAGGCCCTCTTTGACCAGGTTGCCCAGGAAATCCAACGCCTGTCCCCGAACGGAGTGATAGTTGTCCAGAATCCCGCGCAGCAAGAAGCGGTTCACGATGAATCGCACCGGCCCAGGAAGCGCGCGGGTTTGCTCGGTGAAGTCGAAGAGATCCTCGCCTCTTTCGTTCCGAAGGAAGGGCGTGCCGACGTCCAGGTATCGGATGCGTTCCCCGTCGACGGCCCAATTGGAGAGTTGGCCATCGGGGGCGAGTGTCGGTGTGACCGAAGCGCGGATGTGCTCGAAAATGCGACGAACGTAGGGCACCGCCTCGTCGGCGTGCTTGCCTCGCAAAAAATCGGGCCCGAGGCTGCCTGCTGCAAGCAGAGGTTGAATGCAGTAGACGATGTGCCCCTGGGGTCTTTCGAGAATCGGCGTGTCCGTCTCGACCACGTCGATGCCGCAAGCCTCGAGTTGGGCGACATAGGAAGCGATGAGGTCGGCCGTTCGTTCAGCGGCCTGGCGACTGGAGAACGGAACCAACCGCTTGCACGCGAAGTCACCGTGACGGGTCGAGAGCTTGACCGCGATGGTGACTTCGCCGTAGCCGATTACGTCGAGCCCCCCGACGTCTCCCGTCCGAATGGCACGCTCGAGTCGCTCCTCGAAACCCTCCACCTCGGAGACCTGGATCAATGACGTCACGCGAGGGCCTTTTCGATCCGGGCGATCAGATCTTCGCATTCTTCGTCGCTCAAAATCAGAGGCGGCAGGAACTGCAGCACCCGCCGATCGTTTCCCGCCGGAAAGCAGAAAACACCCTGCTGCAAAATGCGCAAAAGCGCACTGAGCGCCTTCATTTCGTCCTCGAACATCAAGCCCATGAACAGCCCCCGGCGCCGAAGCTCGAACGGCAACGGCTCGAAGGCCCGGCCGAATCGCTCCGATAGCGCTTCTACGCGCTCGAAGAACCCAGGCTCACCCACGATGTCGAGAACCGCCATCGCGGCGACGCAGCCGAGCTCGGAACCACCGAAAGTGGAGATGTGGACGAATGGGTTCGCCTCGTTGTCGATCACCTCGTGCATTTCGCGCGTCAAAAGCGTGGCGGTGATGGGATAGATTCCGCCCGACAATCCTTTGCCCGTGATGATGGCGTCCGGAACCACCCCTTCGTGCTGAATGCCCCACCATCTGCCGGTGCGCCCCAACCCGGTCTGCACTTCGTCGATCAACAGCCGGGCACCCCGGTCATCACAAATCCGGCGCACCGCTTCGAAGTAGCCGGGCTTGGGGATCGGCATACCGAGGGTGGCGGGAATGGCCTCGAGGATCACCGCGGCCGTCTGATCGTCGATTGCGGCATCCATGGCATCGACGTCGTTGAAGGGAACCTGGACGAACCCCGGCAGATTCGGACCGAATGGCTCGCGAAAGGCCGCGTCACCCGCCGCAAGGGCCAGCCCGGTGTGCCCGTGGTATCCACCTTGCGCGGAGACGACGCGGAGACGGCCGGTCGTGCCACGCGCAGCCTTGATTGCCAGGTCGACCGCCTCTCCCCCGGAAACCCCGAAAACGACCCGCGGCAGCGCGTCGTCGAAAGTGGAGGACAAACGGGAAGCGAGCTGCGCTCGGAGCCCGGAGACGAAATGATGGTTGCCGATGTCCAACCTCCCGAGCGCATCGGCAACCGCAGCAGTGACCTGCGGATTGCAATGCCCGAGGCTGAAGACTCCGCCGTTACAGTGACAGTTGATGAAGCGACGCTCGGTGTAGGCGTCTTCGAACCACACCCCTTGCCTTCGCCCCATCACGAGTCGAAGGCCCATGCGCTCGTAATAAGCGAGCTTGTGCGGCGCGACGTGCTCTGCAAACGCGGCGGCTAGCTCGTCGAAGCTTTCGAAGGGTCGAGGCGGCTCTTGGGACATGCGTCGCAGTCTACCCGAGCTTCAGCCGCGCGGTACGTCTCGTGAGGCTGGGGCGAAAGACCTGCGCTATGCCCAGCGACCGGCGCAGTTTCTGCGCGCACCGTTGTCGAAAAATCGCTAAATCGGCCACGAAAGTAGACCCTCCAGATCACTAGGCACTCCCTTTGCAGGGTTGCTCCCCAGGGCGAGCCGCCCTGCTCGGAGACTTTCCGTGACCGCGTTTCCTCATGCTCACCACAAATCATTTCCGATGATGCGTCATGGCGAATCGGGGACGGCTTGGACGGCGGGATCGAGCTGTGGGGGGCACATGCTCTACTTCGGCGAGGTCCGCGTGACGAACCGGGCATTGCGGTTCATGAAAGACATCGAGGTCCTGTCCTGAAAGCCATGGAGGTTCGCGGTTACAGCCATCCCGACTTTCGCGCCCTACGCGACGTGGTGAGATGGTGCGCTCCCAAACACGGTCCGGGCGGAGCCGCGATTGCCGTCTACCACCGAGGTGAGCTGGTCGCCGATCTCGCCTGCGGCACGCGAAATCGCGCTGGTGCTCCCTTCGAGCCGCAGACGCTTGCGCTGAGCATGTCGACCGGCAAAGGCGTGATGGCCACTCTGCTCCACCAGATGGTCGACCGCGGCTTGGTCGAGCTCGATGCTCCCGTGGCCAGGTACTGGCCAGAATTCGCACGAAACGGAAAGGGGGCCATCACCGTCCGCCAGGCGGCATCCCATCGCGCGGGCCTCTACTCGATTGCCCGCGTAATCGACTCCGCAGAAGAAATGTTCGATTGGGATCACATGATCCGAGTCGTCGAGGACATGTGGCCGGTGCACAAGCCGGATACGGACTTCGGCTACCATGCATGGACCGGCGGATGGATCATCGGGGAAGTGCTGCAGCGTGTGACCTCGAAGCGCTTTCCGGATCTGATCAAAGAGTACCTAGCCGAACCGCTTCAATGCGACGGCCTGTACATGGGCTTGCCTCAAAGCGAGTTGCCACGGGTGGCAGAGTTCCTGATCCCAGCAATTCCTCGCCGGGCGCTCAAAGGACGCTCTCGGGGCGTTCGAGCCACGGTTCGACGCTCTGCTTCGACGACCGTTCGGTGGCACTCGG
>JASFKY010000325.1:0-4497 GCA_050118395.1 Myxococcales bacterium
GCCGCAGATGCGCAGCGTCGAGAACCTGTCCATCTTCGGCGCCCCGCTGATAGCCTTTGCGACCGCCCATCTTCGAAGAAGGCGAAGATAAGGCGGCCGCTCGTGGGAATCAACGAGTTTACGAGTATCGTTTCGCCGGTGTTTAGGCAGCTTCCGCCGCGCTCGGGGCGGCCTCGAGCTCGCTTTCACCGCTGAGCTGATATCGCTCGCACAAGGCCGCCCGGCGCTTCGGGTCAAAGTGAATTCGACGTGGGTCTCGCCTGGTGTGCGCCAAAAGAAGCGGATCCATGATCCGAAACCACAGTGGGGGCACCACGCAAACCAGGTACATCCCGAAGTAGCCGTTGGGAAGCGTGGGCAAGCCGTCGAACTGTCGTAGCGACTGGTACCTTCGTCCGGGGTTGGCGTGGTGATCGGAGTGGCGTTGCAGATGGTAGAGGGCCCAGTTGGAGCACATGTGATTGCTGTTCCAGGAGTGATGGGGCTCACAGCGCTCGTAGAGACCATTGGGACGCTTCTGCCGAAGCAGGCCGTAGTGCTCGATGTAATTGGCCATCGTCAGATGAAATGCACCGATGAAGTAAGTCGCGAGCAGGTAGGGAATCATGATGGGACCGAGCGCGATCAACAGACCGAGCGACACGGCAACCGTGATGAGCCCTGCACGTAGGATTTCGTTTTCGAGCGACCACTTGGATTTCCCATGACGCTCGAGCCGACCGGCTTCGAGCTCCCATGCGCGGCGAAACCCACCCGGCAGCTCGCGCAGCGCGAACCGATAGAGTGTCTCGCCCATGCGCGACGAAGCGCAGTCTTGCGGCGTGGCCACGTGCCGGTGATGGCCGCGATTGTGCTCGATTGCGAAATGGCCATAGGCGCTCATTGCGAGCACGGAGGTGGCCAGGTTGCGTTCGAGCTTGGACTTCTTGTGTCCGAGCTCGTGGCCGAGATTGATGGCAAACCCGCACAGGATGCCGGTGTTGACCGCCATGGCGAGGATCCCCATCCAGGGCAGCTCTTGCGTGCCGACGAAGTAAGCGTTCGATAGAAAAGCGATCCACAAGATGGGCACGAGCGCGTAGGTCGCCCAGCGGTAGTACGTGTCGGCCTCGAGAAGCGGAACGACCTCTTCGGGCGGATTGTTGAGGTCCTCCCCAAGCAAGAGATCGAGCAGTGGGATCAACCCGTACGTCAGGAGCACCGGGATCCACATCGCCGCTACCGAGCCTGTCAGCCAGTAGAACAAGGGCGCGCAGCCGAGGACCGCGGGCACGAGCAAAGATGCGAGCCAAGCAAAGCGCTTGCCGTCGCGGTAGCTGACGTTGTCGGTGGAGAAGACGGGATTGAGCCATGCCATAGATGAACCTCCGGTGGCCGCGCGCCGGCCAATATTCGGGAGAACATGGCCCAGCTTCGAGTGCTCCAACACCGTCGGGCGCGCCAATAAATCGTCATTTACTGCCATGATCGGGTCCGAGACGTGAATAGGCCGGCGGATCGTGGTGAATCGCGAGCTCTGACGTGACGCGTCAAAGGGTGTTGCCAGGACGCCCCACAACGAGAGAAGCTCGATCCATGCCTGACGTGTCCGAGCCGAGGGCCGTTTTGCAGGCGGCCCGCCAGCTCTACGCCCAGCACGCGTGGAACCGGGCGTTCGAGGCGTTGCAGCGTCTCGATGAACAGCAGCCTTTGGAGGCGGACGACCTGGAGAAGCTGGCTTGGGCCGCCGCCCTCGTCGGCCAGGACGACACCTTGTTGCAGATGCTCGAGCGCCTTTATCACCTGCGCCGTGATGACGGGGATACGTTGGCGGCGGCGCGACACGCGTTTTGGCTCGGCTTTCGGCTGATGGCGCTCGGCGAGGTGGGACGAGGCGCGGCATGGATGGGCCGCTGCCAAGCGCTCGTGGACGAGCACGGCGAGGACTGTGTCGAGCAAGGCTACCTGCTCCTCGTACCCATTCGAAAGTGCCTCGCGTCGGGAGACTCGCAATCGGCCGCCGAGATGGCGGCGCGCGCCACCGCCATTGGCAAACGCTTTTCCGATCCCGACCTCGTGGCTCTCAGCCGCAATCTAGAGGGCCGTTCGTTCACGCAACTGGGTCGCATCGAAGAGGCGATGGCGCTTTTCGATGAAAGCATGCTCGCGGCCGCGTCTGGGGAGCTTTCACCGATCGTGACCGGGATCATCTATTGCGCGGTGATTACCTGCTGTCAGCAGGTGTTCGCGCTGGAGCGCGCGCGCGAATGGACGGAAGCCCTGTCCCAATGGTGCGAGGCTCAACCCGAGCTCGTCACGTTTCAGGGCAGCTGCCAAGTGCATCGCTGCGAGATTCTTCAACTGGCTGGAGACTGGGAGAAGGCTCTGGCACACGCGGAACGCGCCTGCTGTGGCGACCTCGCGGCCGACCGCGATGCCGTCGGCGACGCGTTCTACATGCGGGGCGAGATTTACCGATTGCGTGGAGAGCTCGCCGCAGCCGAGCAGGCGTACTTGAAGTCGAGTGAGCTTGGACGTGATCCGCAGCCCGGGCTTGCACAGTTGCGGGCGGCGCAGGGCCGGCACCGGCTTGCTTTCAAAGCGCTCACGCGACTGCTCGCGGAAACGACCGACCCCCTGGCCCGGGCCCGACTTCTTTCTCCTTTCCTCGAAATCTGCCTGGAGCTCGGCGAGGCCGCAGACGCCAGCTCTGCTGCAACCGAGCTCGATCGCATTGCATCTGAATACGAAAGCGATGTCCTTGGAGCCATCTCGGCGCATGCGCGCGGCTTGTGCCTTCTTTCCCAAGGGGACGCCCAAGGAGCGCTGGGGCCACTTCGTCGAGCCTTTTACGTGTGGCAACGGCTGGACGCGCCCTACCAAGAGGCGCGCTCGCAGCTCGCCTTGAGCCGAGCCTGCCAGGCCCTCGGTGATTCGGACGGCGCGCGGCTTTCACTCGAAGCCGCCCGACGTCTTTTCGAGCAACTCGGAGCTGCCCACGATTTGGCAATGTTGGACCGGACAAGCACCACGCCGGCGCTCTCGCAAAACCTCACGCCCCGCGAGCTGCAGGTTCTTCGGCTGGTCGCAACCGGCAAGACCAACCGTATGATCGCCGAGCAACTGACCTTGAGCGAAAAGACGATCGATCGTCACGTGAGCAACATCTTCCAGAAGATCGAGGTGAATTCTCGAGCCGCAGCGACGGCCTATGCCTACGAGCACGAGCTGGTTTGAAAGGTGATTCGTCCCAAATGGGTAGAACTACCCATACGAAAAATCACGGTTCTACAAAGCCCCCCCGATGTGGGCCCGTGGCGTCTCGAGTAGGGTGATTTCCATCAGGGCGTTTGTTTGGCGCCAGGGAGGTCATCATGAGCACACGACCACAAACGTTCGACGTCATCGTCATCGGCGGTGGGCAAGCGGGGCTTTCCGTGGGCTATCACCTCAAGCAGCGCGGGGTGCGGTTTCTGATCCTGGACGGAAGCGCGCGCGTCGGCGACGCATGGCGCTCGCGATGGGATTCGCTGCGTCTCTTCACGCCGGCTCGCTTTTGCGCCTTGGACGGTCTCCCGTTTCCTGCGCATCCGGACACCTTCCCCACCAAGGACGAGATGGCGGACTACCTCGAGTCGTACGCGGCGCATTTCGAGCTTCCGGTTCTGACCGGCGTTCGTGTCGAACGGCTGTCGAGGCAACACGGCGTGTATCGAATCGAGGCGGGCTCTCGGACGTTTGTCGCGAATCAAGTCGTCGTCGCGATGAGCAACTACCAGAAGCCGAGCGTCCCCGCTTTTACCCAAAAGCTCGACCCGGCAATCGTGCAGCTGCACTCCATGCACTACAAGGCGCCCGAGCAGCTCCAACCCGGGGCCGTGCTCCTGGTGGGCGCCGGCAATTCGGGATCCGAGCTTGCGATGGAGCTCGCCAAGAGCCGGCAGGTGTACATGGCGGGACGCAGCACCGGGGAGATCCCGTTTCGCGTTGGAGGATTCTGGGGGCGTCTGCTTTTGGTGCGTCTGGTTCTGCGGGGGCTGTTTCATCGGATTTTCAGCGTAGCCAATCCGGTCGGACGCAAGGTCCGGCCCAAGGTGCTGACCGGTGGCGGACCTTTGATTCGGGTCAAGGCGAGGGACCTCGCGGCGGCAGGCGTGGAACGGACGCCGCGCGTCGCCGACGTGCGCGACGGACAGCCGGTGCTGGAGGACGGCCGTGTGCTGCAAGTGCCCAACGTCATCTGGTGCACGGGTTACCAAACCGGCTTCTCTTGGATCGATCTCCCGGTCTTGGACGAGCGTTGCCTGCCGCGGCATCGAGCCGGCGTGGTCCCGGAGGCCCCTGGGCTCTACTTCGTGGGCTTGCACTTCCTCTACTCGCTTTCATCGGGAATGATCCACGGTGTGGGCCGTGACGCCGAGCGCATTGCCCGGCTCGCTCATGCGCGGTTGGGCGAGGCTTCGCGTGCGCCGCGGAGCAGATTCCAGCCAGTGACGCAGCTCACCGAAACCCGGATCG
>JASFKY010000326.1:0-4480 GCA_050118395.1 Myxococcales bacterium
GGGAGACCACATCTATGGGGACGTCCTTCGAGCCAAGAAAGAATCGAGCTGGCGGACAGCCATGATCATTCAGGAGATGGACGCGGAGCTTCGGGTTTTGCGCGAGCATGCCGCGGGCTTCGAGCGCGCTCACACGCTCGAGCAGACGCGTAACGCCGTCCAGGACGAGCTCCGCGAGCATCAGGCCCGACTCAAGCGAGTGGAGCGCAAGCTCGCCGAGCACGATTCGGGTCCGGATCGGGCCTCGTGGGAGGCCAAACGGGTGCGCCACCGACGATCGATCGATCGCTTACGAGCCCAACTCAAGGAGCTGGACGCGGAACGAGCGACGTTGGACGAGGCTTTGAGCCTCGCGTTTCATCCCTTCTGGGGCTCGGTTTTCAAGGCCGGAAACGAAGTCTCCAGCTTCGGCAATCAAGTCGAGCAGTACGGCTGCATCTACACCTCGCGTGCCAGCAACCTCGCGCAGTACTCTCCAATGCACTACTTCCAAAGCCCACGACACCGAATGCCTCACGAGACGGGGAACGCACCGGGCACCTGATCGCGTTCTTTTTTTGTTCGCAAATCAGTGCGCTTGTCTATACTTCGCAGCACGCAACCTAGCGCGACAACCGAACATGGAGCGTGACATGGCAAAAGCTGCCAAAAAGACGAGCAAAAAGCGGACGACGAAGAAGTCGGCGTCCAAGAAGTCAACGAAGAAGGCCGCGCCCAAGAAGGCAGCCAAGAAGAAGCCGACCAAGCAGACGCTCAAGGCACAGGCCGACAAGGCACGTGCCAGGATAAAGAAGACCATCAATGAGGAAGTCGCCGATTTGAAGAAGACGGCCAAGCGGACAAGGAAGAAGGCCGCAAAGCAGATCGAGTCGATCGAGCAGACGCTTGAAGAGGTGGCCCAGAAGCTCAGGCCGAAGAAGTCGGCCAAGAAGAGCGCCAAGAAGCGGACGACCAAGAAGTCGGCCAAAAAGAGCACCAAAAAGCGGACGACCAAAAAGTCGCCCGCGAAAAAGAAGTAAACGCGTCCTCGCGTTTCATCTCATGAGGAGCTCCGGCGCTCTCGGGAGGCTATGAGGTCTCTCGAAGCGCAGGGCCGCGACCGGGTTAATCGACTGCTTCGAGCTCGCCGGGCCGCCAGGTCTTTTCGAACCACGGCTCGAGCGGGCCGTAAAGCCTCAAGATCACGAACCAACCTTTGCCGGGAACCGTTTGAATCCAGTTGGTCTGCGTCCCCATCGGAGGCAGCGGACCGAAGTGGATGGTCACCGAGCCATCCAAGTTGGGGGTTGGCCCCGCACGAAGACTGCTCAAGGCCGGCGTCGCGGTCTGCGGTGTTTGAAGCATGGATCGCGTCTGCGGGTCGTAGACCACGACCGACCAGAAACCCGCCGCTGGAACGTCTTTGGGAAGGGTAAGGCGATAGCTTCGCGAGCCGTCGAGGTAGCGGCCGCTCGCATCCGTCGCGGCCACGGCGTACTGAGAGCCAACCCCGACCCGTGGGTCCACCATGGCGGGGCTGGTCATCGTGGCCAGATAGAAAAACAGAGTCCGCGCGTCGAGCAGGCGCGCACCATTGCGCGTGAACTCGTGGCTCCCGCCGACGAACGGTGTGTACCAGGCGGACCGGTCGTAGAGATGAGCCTCGGCACTCCGGGAGCGGAACGCCAGGGCGCGGGCCGTCGCATTGGCCACGGCGGCGGCCTCGACCAAGGTGGCCTTCCTGGCCGGCTTCGGTGCAAAAGGCTTTCCTTTCTCGATTCCGATGGCCGCTAGCAAGCCGAGGATCTCCGGGCCCAAGGCCTCGGAAGGCTCTTCTTGCACCAGTGTGTCGACATCCTCGTAGAACCCGAAATCGTTCAAAAAGATCGTGTTGAAGGACTTGCCGGAGACGCTGACGAACGCTGTGTTCTCTTCCTCCGCCGCGGGCACGGTCTCCTCTGAGGGCTGCGCCTTGGTACTGCCTTCTTGGTCGAAGCCCAAATCTTCCAGCAGGGGAACGTCGAAGGGTTCGATCCGGATGCCTTGCTTCAAGGCTTGGGCCGTGGGGAGGGGATCGCCATCGACGGGAAATCCGCGCCACATGAGCAAGTTGCCATAGGTCGGTGACTTGAAGATGAAGTACTGCTCCGAGAGCTGCCCCTGATATCCAGGAGGCACGAACAAGAATTCGCCCCCGGCCCCTCGGTCGGGACCCGCTTTGCCGAGATCGGCGACGTACCGAAAAAAGAAGTCATCCGCGATGCCCAGCGTGTTGGGCGGGCTCTGCACGACGAATGCGCCTTGGCGAAGGTCGAGCCACGTCCCCGTGTACACAGTTTCGGAATTTCCCGTGAGAAAGAGGGAGTGAGAATCCATCAGCCGGTCGAAGATGGCGACCGTGCGGTTGTCATCGACGCCGACGCTCCGAAGCCCTCGGCGGATGGCCACCAAGGAGGCGCCCGGAACCGTATGCAGAAACGCGTCGACGCCGCGAATGAAGTCGAGATGGTCGTACAGCCGTTTCGCGGTGGAGTGGGTGGGAACCCCGTCGACCAGCTCCAGGCTGCCAATCGGCGTTCGTACGATGTTCGGTGTCAGGGTCGCCGGCGCGAGCTCGCCCTCCTTCTTGGACGGGTTGCGGCGCAGCTTGCTCGAAGCGACTTCGGTGACGAGCTCGATGTCCCCAGGCTTCCAGCTGTGGTCGAACCAGGGATGTTGGGCCCCATGGAGCCGTAAGATCGCGCTCCACCCCTTGCCGGGAACTGTTTGAATCCAATTCCTTTGCACGGCCCGTGATCGGGGCCGCCTCGGACTGAAATGGATGGTGACCGAGCCATCGGGATTGGCCCGCAGCTCGCCGCGGGCCGTGCTCAAAGCCGGAACGTGCGAGCTGGTCTGCAACATCGATCGGGTTTGGTTGTCGTAGAGCACGATCGACCAGAAGTCCTTCACCGGCACGTCGGCTGGCAGGGTCAGCGAATAACTCCGGCTTCCATCGAGAAGGCGGCCCTGGCTGTCGCGAAAGACGATGGCCGATTGCGTGCCGGCCCCTGGCTCCCTCGAGCTGGCGCCCATGGCGTCGATCGACGCGAGGTAGTGAAACCGAGTCTGGGCATCGAACGTCCGCGCGCCGTTTCGAAGGAACGCGGGGCCGTCTCTCCACGACAGCGTCTGCCAGTGTCGATCCGGGTAGAGGAGCAAATGCTCGTTTCGCGGAGAGAAAACCAGGGCGCGGGCCGTTGCATCGCCCACCGTCGCCGCGTCGGAGAGAATTTTCTTCATCCGGGGGTCGGGCGCGAAGGGCTGGTCTTTGACGATGCCGATCGAAGCAAGCAAGCCGAGGATCTCGGGATCCTGACTGTCCGAAGGCTCTTCCTGAACGAGCGCATCGATGGACTCGAAATAGCTGGTGTCGCTCGGGGGAATCGTGTCGATCGCGACACCGGAAATGTCGACGAATGGATTGGGAGGAGGTTTGCGTGCTTCCTGCAGGGGGTAGATTTCGAGATATTTTTTGAAGCTTCCTACCGCGGGCTCGGGGCGGCCGTCGATCAGCGGTCCTCGGAAGACCGCCCAGACCCCAAAGGTCGCCGACCGCACTGCAAACTGGCTTCGAGGAACGAAGCCCTGGTAGCCGGGCGGCACCACCACGTACATGCCGCCCCGCCCTCGGTCGGGCCCGAGCCGGCCCGTTTCAGTGAGATGCCGGCCCCAACAGTCGTAGAGAACGCCCTCGACGTAGGGGGGCGTTTTGACGACGATGGGCCCGCCCTTCAAATCGATCCACGCCGTCGCGTACACCGCCTCGGCGCTGGCCGTGGCGAAGCGCGACCGGGAATCGAGCAATGACTCCGTCAGTAGCACGGTGTAGTTCGGAAGCGCGCCCGCATCGTCCAGCCCCTTCCGGATGGCCATCATCGAGGCCGCGGGCATCGTCCGCAAAAAGGCCCTCACCGCGCGCAGGAAGTCCAAGTGGTCGTAGACACGCTCCACCGTTTCGGCGCTCGGAAGCCCATCGAAGAAGTCCAGGCTCCCGATGCGCGTGTGCACCGCGTCCGGCGTCAGAATCGACTCGGGGGGCGGGGCATAGGTTTCGGCGGGAAGGTCCGGAAGGGTTTGCGTGCCGGCGCAGGCGGCCAGCAGCGAGGCCACCAGCCACGACGCCACGCGCTTCATCGGTGGAGCCAAGGGGGATCGAACCCCTGACCTTCGCACTGCCAGTGCGACGCTCTCCCAGCTGAGCTATGGCCCCAAAGGGGAGCCCGGGCTTAGCAACCCTGGGGCCACTGCGCAAACGACCCTCGGATTTCTTGACGTTTCAGCGTGTCCCAGCGAAACGAAGGAACCATGCGCGCCGCCGTCTTGTGCCTGGTTCTGCTCAGCGCGTGCCGCGCCTATGACGACCTGCCCCTGCTCGAAATCGACTCCATCGGACCTTCTGAAATCGAGCCCGGCGCCATCCTTCGCATTCACGGTGAAGGATTTCCCCTAGGCCAGTCAC
>JASFKY010000327.1:0-4480 GCA_050118395.1 Myxococcales bacterium
CTTTTTCGGCGGCTCGTAGCGGTCGAGTCGAATCTTTTGCATCACCGTTCGAGTGTCGTCCTCGACGAACGGCTTGCGTCCCGTGAGCATCTGGTAGAGGACGATGCCGACCGAGAAGAGGTCGCTCCGAAAGTCGAGCTTGTCGCCCAGGATCTGCTCGGGGCTCATGTAGCTTGGCGTTCCCAAGCCCGTGCCGGTTTCGGTGAGATCGCCAAAACGCTCGTGCCGTGCGATCCCGAAATCCATCAGCTTCACGTCCCCTTGCATCGAGACCATGATGTTGGCCGGCTTGATGTCGCGGTGGATGATCCCTCGAAAGTGCGCATAATCGAGACCGCGGGCCAGCTGCAGCGTGATGATCGCCGCGATGTCCGGTGGAAGCCGCGGGGAGCGCTCGAGAATGTCGTACAGATCGATGCCGTCGACGTACTCCATGATGATGAACATGGAGCGGCCGTCCTTGAGGAAGTCGATGACGTGAAGGATGTTCTCGTGCTGCAAGGAGGCCATGAAATGCGCCTCCCGCTCGAATCGCTCTGCAAACTGACTGTCGATGGCGATCGAGGGCTTGAGCGCCTTGATCGCGACGCGCCGGTTGAGCGGCTCCTGGATCGCCTCGTAGACGACTGCCATCCCCCCGCTGCCGATTTCACCCAGAACGCGGCACGTTCCGATTCGCTCGACCATCGCGATCGATCACACTAGGTGGGGGGTGGGGCAGTGTCAACGAATGCCGAAAGTTTGGCGAAAACCGACACTTAGGGCGGAAGTCGAAAACCCTAGGGCGGCATGATGCACAGGCCTCGTTGAACCTCGGCGGTGCCGCCTCGACCGTCGCGGATGACGAAGGTGAAACGAGCCAAGAGGCCATCGCCCCGTACTTCGCCAGGCGGCTCCCAAGAGGTGAGGATCGACCGGGCTGGATCCGTGATGAAGGAAAAGCTGCTCTCGAATGCGCCCGCATCGCCCAGCCAACTCACTTGGATCTCCTCGATGAGCGTTTGATCATCTTGCGTGTAGGGCTGAAGGCTGTCGGCCGTGACGAAGAGATTGAGCGTCGATGCAGGGCTTCCTGCCGTCGGGTGGGCCATGCGCTCTTCGCTGGTGAGACCCATGAGGTCTTCGCCGCAGCCCGTGCGCGGTGCGGACCGCGGCACGCCGTCCTGGTATGGCGGAGGCCAGGGCAGCCCATTCAGGGTCACGGCCTCGATCCCGGGATTGAGGTTGGGGTCATCCGGGTTGTCCTCGATGGGGATCTCGACGGTGATGAAACGTCCCTCGTTTTGCGGATCTTCACAGGGATCCAACACGTCGGTTTCGCCACGGGCAAAACGAAGGATCGCGTCGAGCGGAGCGGGGGGCCCGTCTGCGCAGATCGCACCTTGCACCAGCACCGACGTCGCATCGGCCGCCTGGAGCGCATCGGCCGACGGGGCCTGAAAGCGCACGACGGGAAAGGCCAGTGGATCGGCCGGCGGGGTGGCCTCACAACCGTCGCAGGGCTGAATCGGCGTCTGGCAAACCGGAACCCCGAAGCTCGTGGGCGCCGGAATGCAGGCCACCAAGCCCCATTGCAGGGGTGGCGGCGTCCACGCCGGGATGCTGGGGTCGAGCGAAGGCGGAGCGCCCCGATCGATGACGACGATGGACACCTCGGTGTCTTGCCCTGGGCTCGGGTTCGCGCGCCCGGGCGCAGTTGGCAACTCGACGATGGCGGCCACGGCGCGAAGGTCGGTCACGGCCGAGGCCGGTGGCAGGCCGCTGCTGCATCCGATGCTCAATACGCTCAGCACGCTCATCGAGGACCATGCAAGCCGGCTCGGGCTCATAGCTCCCCCCGAACCCCGAGCGCCGGGATGATGGGAAGCCCGAGCAGGGGCGTTTGTTGGCTGTAATCGAAGTTGTAGATGATCCCCTCTTGGTTCTGCCGATTGTAGACGTTGCGTATGTCGAGAAACACAGCGAGCCTCCAACCCTTGAAGATCCACTTCTTCTGCACGCGGATGTCGAGCTGGTTGAAGAACGGGTTTCTCAAGGTGTTCACCCGACCATCGATCGGAATGTAGACGTCGTTGAGGGCGTCGTAGACGGAGCCGATGACCGGTGTGTAAGGATTGCCGCTGACGAGCCGAAAGGTGGCTCCGATCTCCCAGTTACGCGGAAAATTGTAGACGAATGCCGCGGTGAGAATGTGGGTTTGGTCGAAATCAAAGAGACGCCAAGGCTCGTTGGGCCCGTCCTTCCGCTCACTGCGGGAAAGCGTATAGGAGAGATATCCAAAGTATCGGCGTCCCGTGGCCGGCCGAATGTTTACGCTGAATTCGGCGCCATAGATTCGTCCAATGCCCTGGGTGACGTAGAAAGGGGCCTCCCCTCTGGGCGTTTGGACGGGGCGGTCCCACAAATACTTGTAGAACCCCTCGACCCCGAAGCGTGCGCCCGGAAATGCGTCGTACTCCCACCCGGCGTCGACGTGCACGGCTTGGATCGGCGCGAGATCGGGATTGCCGATGTCTGGGTCCGATTCCTGAAATTCGGGCGGCTGGCTGAAGATTCCGACGCCGAGCTTGACCCGCATGTCCGGTCGCACGGTGAAGATCGTGGTCGCCCGAGGATCCACCGAGTACGCGCTGATGTCGCTGAAGTAGTCCAGGCGAAGACCCAGAATCAGCTCGGTGATCTTGCCCAAGCGAAGGCCCGATTCGAGATAGACGCCGGGACGAAAGATCGTGGTGTTCACGTTGGCGATGACTTGGTCTTCGCTGGCGAGCGAGCCTTGCTGACTTCCCGCCCCTTCCTGGCTGCGGGGCTGCGGACCGACATAATTTAAATTGATGGGGGCCGTGTAGACGTCGAGCCCGGCAATGAGGCGAACGCGCTCGTTGATCTGATAGCGCCATTCGGCCCGTCCGTAGGTCTGAATGAACGAGCCTTGCAGGTTGAACGAGTCACCGAGCCCAAACTTGATCTTGCTGGGGCCTACGTTGAACGCAATCTGTTGATCTGCCTTGTCGCTGATCTGCCTCCTCCAGTCGACCTGGTTGTTGTAGAAGCTGGTGGCCAGCTGGGTGTTGCCCCGAATCGCAGGGTCGTCCCCTTGGGTTTGCTCTAGCAACAGATCGAGACGGTCGCTCGATCCGTAGGCCGAAATCCGCACCCGATCGCGCTCGCTCGGAAGGAAGTTGAGCTTGAACTGGTAGTCGATGTAGACGGGCGCCTGGCGGACACCGACGTCCGAGGGCAGGAAGGCCGGCAGGATCAGATCGATGAAGCTTCGCCTGATACCGCCCGAAATGCTGATCTTGTCGGTGATGGGCGATTCCAGCGTGACGAACGCGTCGATCACCGAAATCTCGGCGACCCCGTGGATGCGATCCCGGGCAGGGTCGCGCGTGGTGACCTCGAGGATGCCGCCGGTCCTGCGGCCGTACCGAACGGAAAAGTTTCCAGGGTAGAAATCGATCCGCTCGAGCATGTACGAGTTGTAGACACTGGTGAGCCCGCCGAAGTGATAGATCAGCGGGACGGGCACCCCGTCGATGAACGACTCGCTGTCTTGGGGCGCGGAGCCGCGGACGATGAGCAAACCGAGCCCGAAGGGGGGCCTCGCCACACCCGGCAAGAGCTCGACCGCGCGAAGCGCATCCCCGCGCGTGCCGGGGATGCGGGTCAGCTCGTCCTTGTCGATGGTGCGCTTGACCACCTCGCGCGGGGGCGCGTCGACCACGGCCGTCTCGCCGAAACCGCGATAGGCCGCACGCTTCTTGGTCCCGAGGCGGTAGGTGACTTGCGTGACCTTTCCGGCCTCGACCTGTTCCTCGGCCTCCAGGTCGCCGTATTCTCCGCCGAGCACCTGGACCCGATAGGTGCCGGGCTCGAGATCGGTCGCGACGAAGGTGCCATCCGGCCCCGCCACCAGATCGCGCACGAGCTTGCCGTCCGCGTTGGAGATCTCGATGGTCACGGCGCCCGCAGGACCTTCGTCTTCGGCCCGTAGCACGGTTCCCTCGATCCACCCGGTCGCCATCGGTTCCTCGGGGGTCTTCATCTCGAAGACGTACCGATAGCGGATTCGCGCGGCGACCGGCTCCCAATCCTTGCGTGCCGGCTCAAACACGAACTGCCGGGCTGCGGACAGCGCGGCTTGGTCGAACGCCTCACCCGCGGAACGGGCCACGCTCGCTTCGGTGACCAGGCCGTCCTTGCCGATGACCAGGTCGAGCTCCACCACCGCTTCGACCGGCTCCTGCCCTTCGGTTGCGGGGTACTTGGCCTCGACGAAGCGAACCAGCCTGGGCGGGGTGATCAGCGGCTTGCGCTCGGGCTCGGCAGGGGCTTCAGATTGTGCCTGGGCGCCGCTCGCCAGGATGCATGTCGCCAACAAGGCACCGACCAAGCGAAGCACCGGCGCAGCATACGAAGCCGGTGCCGGGGGCACAAACCCACCTCCGTCGGGCAAGGGTCGAGCTCCACAAAAAAT
>JASFKY010000328.1:0-4466 GCA_050118395.1 Myxococcales bacterium
GAGAATCGTGGGCCCGATGTCGATCGTGCTCACGACCGGCCCGACGCGCTCATCGGCCGGAATGACGCCCGGCCAGCGAAACATGAGGGGCACGGCCAAGAGCTCTTGATACACCGAATGCCCGTGGCCCCAGGAGCCGTGCTCCTGGAATTCCTCGCCATGATCCGCGGTCACGACGAGCAGGGTGTCGTCGGCGAGTCCCATCTGCGCGAGCTTGGCGAGAAACTTTCCGAGCTCCGCGTCGTGGTAGCTGATCTCGCCATCATGCAGTGCCTCGATGCGTTCCTTGTCTCGTTGCGTGAAATGGTACTTCTTCGGATTCTTCTTGGCGTCATCGAGCATCAGGGCGGTTCGCCGATTCTGCACCTGCCCGTTGTATGGCGCCGGGTCGTACATTTTCAAAAAGCGGTCGGGTGGGTCGTACGGGACATGCGGATCGATGGTTTGGATGTAGACGAAGAACCGTCGATCCTTGTTCTTCTCGATCCAGTCTTCGGCCTCGCCGAACACGGTCGCGGCGGTCGTGTCGCGCTGCTCGCGAATGTAGTTGGTGTAGTGGTCCCAACCCTGATCGAAACCAAAGGCGTTCGAGACGTACCCATTGGCGATGAAGCTCGCCGTCTTGAAACCAGCCCCTTGGTACACCTCGCTGAGCATCAACGCCGAGCTGGGCAGCTTGGAGGCATCCTCTTTCGTTCCGTGGGTTGCCGGATGTAGAGACGTCAGCACGCTGGCGACCGAAGGCTTGGTCCAGTTCTCCGGAGCCTGGGTTCGCTCGAAGAGCGTGCCCTCGGAGGCGAGCTGATCGAGGACGGGGGTCTTCACGCGTGTCTTCGGATAATACGCGTGCACCTTGCTTGCGCGTAACGTGTCGACCAGCAGGAGGATGACGTTGCGAGCGGGCGCTTCGATGGAGGAGACCTTCCCGAGGGGTCGAGTAATCCGTACGTCGCTCAACGCGAGCTCCGTCGTGCCTTCGTTTCGGAATCGCAAACGGACGATCTTCCCGGACAACGCCTCGAGGCTCACCTGCTGGTCGAGCCAGCGACCTTCGACGTCGATGCGTTTGCTCGAGCCGCCGGAGCCATCGGCACGAAGGTCCAAGGCGAGCGTTGCAGGACCCGAAGCGGCCGATCCGACTCCGAACACGAGCGTGGCTCCTTTGGGGACCTCCACGAACCAATCGACTTGGGTTCCCGGGCCGAGCCCCAGAGCACGGCGGCTGACGCCCCCGACGGAGATCGACTCGATCGCGACGGGTGCTGGCTCCCCGACGGGGGTTGCCGACACCGGCTCGAAACGCAGCCAGTCCACGGCAAGCGAACGTGCCTTGCCTCGAACTTGCGCCACCTTGGTCGAGCGCAACATGACCGAATTCTCACCGGGTCGAATCAATCCCTCGTCGATCGGGATGACGATGTCGGTGAATCCATCCGCTTGGGAGAGCCGGGCCTCCCCCGCGGTCTTGCCGTTGACATAGACGACGAGCGCGCCGGTGGCGTAGGGCTTGGCGCGGAGGTGGAGCCGCATGGGCTGCTTGGCTTGGGCAGGTAGATAGAGCCGCGCCGTCTTGCCAAAGGTGGAGACGGTGACCCCCTGCTCCCGGCTCTCGCCGAGCCAACCGCTGTTCCAGTTGCCCAACGTGTATTTGAGGCGCGCGGGCGTCCCGAAGTCGACGAAGAGCCCCGACGGCTCGTAGACGTCAGCCAGATGCGCCAGAGTCAGGAGGTCTTCGTAAAGAGCAGAGCGTTCGGGCGCCGGGGCAAGCGGGGGCGCCCGAGTGCCGGCGGGTGCGGCCTGCTGGGGCACGTCGACCGGGGCCGACTGGTCGGGCGATGCGTCGGCTCCCGCCCCACTTTGGTCACAAGCGAGCTGAAGACAGAATACGAGAACGAGCACCAAGCGGTTCTTCATGGACCTCCCCCTTTCGCATCGGCTACCACGCCCCTACGGCCCGAGCAATCGCGGGTACAGGCAGCTCGCAATGTGCTAAGCCAGGAGCGCGATGGACGGCAACGGCGACCCCAACGGCTGGAGCATCAAGAAGAGCGCGGAGCTCTACCAGATTCAGGGCTGGGGCGAGCCCTACTTCCGGATCAACGACCGAGGTCACGTCGAAGTGCGGCCCGACCCCACCGAGGATCGAGCGATCGACCTGTTCGATCTCACCATGCAGCTCGGGGAGCGCGGTCTGGACCTGCCTTTGTTGATTCGCTTTCCGAACATTCTGCAAGACCGCATTCGTCTGCTGAACGAGTCGTTCCAAAACGCCATCCGCGAGTACAGCTACGACGGAACCTATCGCGGTGTCTTTCCGGTCAAAGTCAATCAGCAACGCCATCTGGTCGAGGAGATCGTGGAATCGGGCCGGCCGTGGCGCTTCGGCTTGGAGGCGGGCTCGAAGCCCGAGCTCTTGATCACGCTGGCCGCGATGGAAGACGAAAATGGCTTCATCATCTGCAATGGCTACAAAGACCTCGCTTATTTGGAGACCGCGCTCGTTGCGCAGCGGTTCGACAACATGGTGGTCGTCGTGCTGGAGCGTATCGAAGAGCTCGACCTCGCGTTTCGCGCGTCCGAAAAGCTCGGCATCCGTCCTTGTCTCGGCGTGCGTGCGAAGCTCAGCAGCAAGGGCATCGGTCAGTGGGCCGATTCCGCAGGCGACCGCGCCAAGTTCGGGCTCACCATGTCGGAGATCGTGCACGTCGTGGACGAGCTTCAGCAGCACGACATGCTCGATTGTCTGAAGTTGCTGCACTTCCACTTGGGAAGCCAAGTCTCGAGCATCATTCCCGTCAAAAACGCCATGCGCGAAGCCGGCCAGATCTACGTGGAGCTGATCAAGATGGGTTGCGAGATGGGCTACCTGGACGTCGGCGGCGGTCTCGCGGTGGACTACGACGGCTCCAAAACCGACTTCCGCGGGTCGATGAACTACGACCTGCAGGAATACGCCTACGACGTCGTCGCCGGAATTCAAGAAGCCTGTGAAAAGGCGCACGTGAAGCCACCCACGATCGTGAGTGAGAGCGGCCGATCGATCGCGGCGTATCAATCGGTGCTGGTATTCGATGCGCTTGGCGTCGACCACGTGGACTTCGAAGACCCGCAGGCGCCGGCGGCGACCGATCATCGCATCCTCGACGAGTTCTACGAAACCTGGAAGGGCATCCAGCCCAAGAACGTGCAGGAATCGTGGCATGATGCACAGCAGGCGCTCGAGGAGGCGCGAAGCCTATTCAAGTTCGGCTACTTGGGCATTCGCGAGCTGGCCCGTGCCGAGCATTTGTTCTGGAGCTGCTGCGAAAAGATTCGGCAGAGCATGAGGCGGGTGAAATACGTTCCCGAGGAGCTCAATGCCGTCGAAGACATGATGGGCGCCATCTACTACTGCAATTTCTCCCTGTTTCAGTCGGCGCCGGACATTTGGGCCATGGATCATTTGTTTCCATTCATGCCCATTCATCGTCTCGACGAAGAGCCGACGGTTCGGGCCAGGCTTGCAGATCTGACCTGCGATTCGGATGGCATGGTCGATCATTTCATCGACGTGGAGGAAGTTCAACGCTCCTTGCATCTTCACCCCGTCAAGGCCGGCCAGCCCTATCTGCTCGGCATGTTCCTCGGAGGTGCGTATCAGGAGATTTTGGGTGATCTTCACAACCTCTTTGGCGATACCAACGCCGTTCACGTTCGACTGGAGGCTTCCGGCTACAGTGTCTCCAACGTGATCAAGGGCGACGCCATCGACGAAGTGCTGCGCTATCTCCAATACGATCCAGAAGAAATGGTGGAACGCGTGCGAAAGCAAGCCGAACGCGCGCTCAATCAGGGTCGGATGACGCTACCTCAACTGCGCACGTTCATGGACCACTACGAAAACAGCCTGCGCGGGTACACCTACCTCAAAGGCGACGCCTGAAATCACCGCGTTTCGGGTCGTCTTCGACATCGCCCCGGCCAACCTCTAACCTGATGAGGTGGACGTCGCGGAGTTCCAGGAAGCCCTGTTGCAGCGGATGGAGCGCAAGACCCATTGGGCTTGGTCGGCGTTCACGGCGGGTCGGGTGCCCTCGGACAGGCTGCATGTTCATCTGGAGCAAGAATGGGAAGTGTATGTCAGGGACTTCCCCATCATGGTGGGGCGTGCCTACGTGCAGTGCCCGATTGCCGAAGTGCGCCGAGAGCTGGCCGAAAATCTCTACGAAGAGGAGACCGGAGGCTTGGCGGCCGGCAAACCCCATCCCGAGCTGTTCTTGATGTACCCGCGCGGGCTCGGCATGGACTTGCAACGGTTCGAACACGTCGAGCTTCTTCCGGGAGCACGCAGGTACCGCGATTTTCTCGACGATGCGACCACGAATCGAGGCTGGGCGGTGGCAGCCTCGATCGCCACGTTGTTCATCGAGGGCACGCCCTACGAGCGGCACGAGCTCGACCCTTCGGCGCCGGCGCGTCCTCAGCCA
>JASFKY010000329.1:0-4452 GCA_050118395.1 Myxococcales bacterium
GTCACGGCGTTTTCGGCGGGCGTATGGCGGAGGTCGCGCGACGCTGCGGAGCCGATGTCACGATCGTCGATGCTCCATGGGGACGTGCGATCGACCCCGACGATGTCGCTCAGGCAGCGAAGAAACATTCGTTCAAGGTGATCGCAGTCGTGCATGCAGAAACGTCCACGGGGGTGCTCCAGGACCTCACGCCCTTTCGAGCCATTGCCGATTCGTGCGATGCTCTACTCTTGGTCGATGCGGTGACCTCGCTTGGCGGGGTGCCCGTGGACGTCGATCGGCATGGCATCGACGCCGTCTACTCGGGCACTCAGAAATGCCTTTCATGCCCGCCAGGCCTGTCGCCCGTTTCGTTCTCCAAACGGGCACGGGAGGTCTTGTCGGGGCGAAAGACGCCGGTGCAAAGCTGGTACCTGGACCTCAACTTGATCAGCCGATACTTCGGCGGTGATCGCGTGTATCACCACACCGCGCCGGTAAACATGATCTTCGCTCTCCACGAGGCGCTCAAGTTGGTCCTCGAAGAAGGCCTCGAGCATCGATACGCCCGTCATCGAGCACAGGCCGCCGCGCTCTGGGACGGCCTCCAAGCACTCGGAATGGAGCTTCCCGTCGCACCTCCCGTGCGCCTTCCGCCCCTCACCTTGGTCCAAATTCCAAACGGAGTGGACGACGGCGCGGCGCGCGCTCGCCTCTTGGAACAGCGAGGGCTCGAGATCGGCGGCGGCTTGGGCGATTTCAAGGGAAAGGCCTGGCGGATCGGGTTGATGGGCGCCTCGGCGACGCCGAAGCATGTCGAGCTTTGCCTCGAAGCGCTCGAAGAGGCGCTGCGCTAGGCACTCGAGGCTCGCACGGGCCAGCCTGTGGTACCTTGTGCGACCCATGACCTCTTCCCTGCCTGCACGTTTCGGCGACTACGAATTGATAGAGCGGCTGGGCGTCGGAGGCATGGCTGAAACGTTCGTCGCCCTTCGTAGAGGCCCGGAGGGCTTCGAGCAGCGTGTCTGCCTCAAACGCATTCTCCCCGTCTTCGCCAACGACCCTGATTTCGTGGCGATGTTTCTGCGCGAAGCGCGAGTCTCGGCCCTTCTGCATCACGGTCACATCGCGCGTGTCCTCGACTTCGGATTGACCGATGGATCCCATTACCTGACGCTGGAGCTGATCGAAGGCACGGATCTGCGTGCTGTTCTGAGCCATCTGCAAGCAAACGGACGCTCACTCGATGCGGGCGTGACCTCGTGTCTGGCTCATGCGCTCGGGGCAGCCCTCGATTTCGCGCACACGGCTGACGATCACGGCCGGGCTGCGGGCATCGTTCACCGAGACGTTTCGCCGTCCAACGTCCTGCTGAGCGAGGCCGGCGAGATCAAGCTCGCGGACTTCGGCATTGCCAAAGCCACGAACCTGCCCGGAAGCATTCAAAGCGGAGCCCTCAAAGGCAAGGTGCCCTACATGGCCCCGGAGTACGCGCTTGGTCGCTCCTGTAGCCCTCGTTCGGATCTGTTCTCGCTCGGTGTGCTTCTGTACGAGTGCCTTGCCGGCCATCGTCCCTTCGACGGGGACGACGACATACAAACACTGCAACGCGCCCGTGCCGGACGCCGCCGGCCCCTGCATGAGGTCGCCCCGGACGCTCCGCGCCCGCTTCGTGAGGCCATCGAGGCGCTGCTGAGTCCCCATCCCGAGGACCGCCCGACCCATGCACGATCTTTTCTCTCGCGGCTCGCCGACGTCGTTCCGCCGCCACTAGCACACCGAGAGCTTGGCCTCCTGGTCCGCCATGCGCGGCATGACCCCGCACTGACCGGACCAGGGATCGCGTCGACCCGCCCGGCCCCTACTCTGCGTCCTCCGAAACGGCGTCTTCAGTCTCGGGGCTGAGATCTCCGTATCGGTTGTTCTGCTGCTCTTCCAGGAGGCCGAGACCGATCGCCATGGCCTTTCGTACCCGCTCCAAAAGCGCGTCGTCGGTAGCAATCTTCTCCACGGCCATGGACAGCTTGGACTCGAGCTGGGACTTCATGGCTTCGAGGGAACCCACGCGCGATTCCAGGCTCCGCTTCACGCCCGTGAGGGCCTCGACGGTCGCCTTCGTCGAATCGAGCTCTGTCTGGAGCGCGTTCCGCGCCTCGGTCGTTGCGCCGAGCTCTGCCTCCAGACGGTCGCGTGCTTCTCGCGTTTCGGCCAACTGAGCGCTCGTCACCTCGAGGGTGCTTTCGCTGGTTTGGAGCTTGCTCTCGAGATCGGCGGCGCGCTCTTCGTTCATCTTCTCACGTTCGCGCGCACCGGCCAGCTCGCTTTCCGTGTCCGCCAGCTTTCGTCCGAGGGTCGCAAACTGTTTGGAGTGCTCCTGTTCGCGCGTCTCGAGCTCGAGCTGCTTTTCGGCCTGAAGCGCTGCCTCCCGCTCCGACATCGTACGCTGCCATTCGGATTCGGCTTCTGCCATTCGACTGGAGGCTACGGTTTCCAGCTCTTCGCGAAGAGCGGCCAGCGCCGCCTGCTTGGACGCATCGGCTTCGGCAGCGGCTTGGGTCAACGCTGTGGCCTGCGCATCGGCAAGCTCCGAGCGAAGGGCAGCCAACGCCGTTTCCTTCTCACCAGCGGCAGCCTGTAGCGCCGCTTCGTGATCCTCCCGGGCCTTGGCCAAAGAGGCGGAGGTCTCTGCCTTCAAAAGCTCCAGTGCTTCCTCATGCACGGCACGCGCCTTGGCCATTGCGGCATCATGCGTTCCCTTCAACGCCTCGATGTCGGCCGCGCGGGCTTGACGCTCCTGTCCGAGTTCGTTCTCCAGAGCCTCGGCCTTTGCTTTCTCACGCTCGAAGCGGCCCTTTACGTCTTCATAGCGCTTGTTCGCATTCTCCTTGTCCTCCGAGAGGCTGGCGATGGCCTCCTGTGCCTTCGACAGGGACCGCTCCAAGCCGACCGCTCTCTCGTTCAGGTCCTCGCGAGAGCGCTCGAGGTCGATGGACTGATCGCGAAGCTCGAGGATCTCTTTGTCTCGAACGGACATTTGATCGCGAAGCTCGAGGATCTCTTTGTCTTTCTTGTTCAGAGCTTCGCGTAAATCGAGGAATTGCCGACTCGAGACGCCCCCAGAAGATTCTGCGAGCTTCGCCTTCAGCTCGGAGATCTCGGAACGCAGCCGGGCCACTTCGACGCCGCTCGTGACCGGGATCTCGGCGGCGGCTGGCGGTGCCGAAACCGGCGCTGCGGGCGCTACGGAGGCCGGCGGCGCAGAAGGCGGTGGCGCGGAAGCTGGCGCGACGGAAGCTGGCACGACGGAAGCCGGCGCGACGGAAACCGGTGGCGCAGAAGGCGGTGGGGCGGAAGGCGGCGCGGAGAAGACAGCGTCCTCCTCCGGTGGAACGTCGGACACCATGATCACGTCGTCGAGCTCCACGTCCTCGTACTCTCCGGTCTGGCCTTCGACTGGCTCGGAAGCCATGGGCTGCGCGGCGGCTTCTTTCTCTTCTCCACCCATCATCAAGGCGTCGAAGGCACTCTCTGCAAACTCGTCGATTTCGTCGTCGATCCCCCGCGGATCGCCGATCTTGGTTGGCATATCGCTCGACATCTCGTCATCCGACATTTGGTTTCCCCTTGAATCCCGCGGCCAGGTTACCAGCGTTGTCCCGTTTGAACGAAACTGCGTCCAAATCGTCCCCCATGATGCTTGCAAAGTTATGCCGGCATCAAAAAAAGAATAGGCCCGGAGCCCAGGCCCTGTCAACGATGTAGACCCATGAAAATCGGGCTCGGATGCAGCTCAATAGGCCACGCGTGCATTCGCCGCGAGCTGGAACAACATCGGGCGATCGAGATCGCCGAAAAACGCATAGTTCAAGCCGCCGTGCTGGCGAATCGTGATCACGTTGCCGCCCACATCGTGATAGTACACCTCATGCCCCCCGACATGTGTGCGCTGCGCATTGCGCACGATCTCGGGTGACTGGAAGACCAGCAGTGTCAGGCGTCTTCCGTTTTGGGTGTAGTAGAGCGCCGCGGCAGGACGCGCGCCCACCGTGATGAAGCGTGCCCCGATCAACTTGATGCTGGGCTCTTCGAACTGGGCCGGCTTCACCGGAAACGGAGTCTTGCCTTGGAAGTATCGGACGACCTCGCTAGGCGCCTCGCTCTTGACGTCGGAGGGCAGCGGCTGCGAGTGCAAGCTCACCAAATCCTCCAGCATACCGGCACTCTGGTAGTCGCCGCTTTGGGGCAACCCTACCACTCCACCGATGACCAACAGCGCAGCAGCCGCCGCCGCGATCAACCACGTATGCCTCCAACGCATCGGACGGACCTCGATCAGCGACCGATGGTGCCCGGCTTTCGCCTCGTCGATCTCATCGAGGCGTTGAAGGGTTCGCACCCACAGGTGCTCGGGAGCATGTGTTCGCCCGATGGCGTCACGTGTCTGCTCACGGAAAGATCGCTCGAATGCCTGGT
>JASFKY010000330.1:0-4445 GCA_050118395.1 Myxococcales bacterium
TCGACCTCGCGAGCACGGTGGGGCTCGAAAAGCTGTCAATCGGATCGCTCGCCAACGAGACGGGCATGTCGAAGAGCGGGCTCTTCGCGCATTTCCAGTCCAAGGAACAATTGCAAATTCAGGTGCTCGAAGAGGCGCGTCGGCGCTTCGTCGATTTGGTCATCGCGCCTGCCTTGAAGAAGAAGAGAGGCGAGGCGCGCCTTCGGGCGATTTTCGACAACACGATGCGCCGCTGGGAGCGGAGTCTCCCTGGGGGATGCATTTTCTACGCGGTTTCCGCGGAGCTCGACGATCAACCAGGACCTGCGCGCGACTTCTTGGTGCAGATCCAACGCGACCAGCGAGACACGCTGAAGCGTGCCGCCCAGATCGCGATCGAAGAAGGCGAGCTCCGCGAAGACTTGGATCTCGACCAATTCGTATTCGAAATGGCCTCGATCACGGCGGCCTATCATCATTTCGGCCGCTTGATGCACGAGCCGGACGCAGAGCGGCACGCCTACCAGGCCTTCGAGTCGCTGTTGGAGCGCTCCCGCTGAAGAGGTGCCCAATGGAGGAAGCAACAAAACGCGGACACAAAAAAGCACGAACGATCGGTTTTTTATACGCGCGCTCCTTTTTCCACGCTCGATTCCACGCGGCCTCCAACGACCGCTCCGTACCTTGGTGGATGAGAAGTCCGGAGCACGGACGACCCAAGTGGAAAGGCAAAATCATGCAAGTCAACGTCATCACAACAGGTTTTTCGATAGGTAGCCGGATGGCGCCAGGCTTGACGGCCGCCGCCGCCGAGCGCCTCTTCTTCACCACCCGCCGCTCCGCGCCTCGTCCCGGCGAGCTCGCGATCTTACGAAGCGCGAGGCCCAGCCGACTGTCGGGCATGCAGGCCTGGAGCTGGGGGCGCGGCCCCACGGTGCTGCTGGTGCATGGATGGAACGGCCGCGCAACGCAGCTCGGAGGGTTCGTGGAACCCCTGCTCCGGTCCGGCTATCGAGTGGTGGCGTTCGACGCCTTCGGTCATGGGCAGTCTCCGGGCCGCCGTCTATCGCTGCCCGAGCTGGCCGTCTGCATACGCCAAATCGCGGACGAGCTTGGGGAGGTTTACGGGATCATCGCGCATTCGCTTGGAGGTGCGGCGACGACACTGGCTCTCTCCGAAGGGCTTGAAATCGAGCGTGCGGTCTTGGTATCGCCCCCGGCCGATCCACGCCGCTTTCTCCAGACGTTTGGCGCGGTGCTGGGGATTACCGAGGGAGTTCGTGAGCGCCTGCAAAGGCGAATCGAGCACCGGCTCGCCATGCCCATGACAGACATGCAGACCGACGTGATCGCGCGGTCGATGCGCACGCCGGTTCTCGTCATTCACGACCAGGACGACAAGGAAGTCCCCGTGGAAGCCGGTCAGCGCATCGCAAAAGCGTGGCCCAATGCCGAGCTCCTCATCACCCAGGGCCTCGGTCACCAGCGAATTCTGCGGTCAGAGTCCATCGCCCGCGTTGCCGTTCGCTTCATCGATGCTGCCGCGCGCCGTAAGTGCGCGGCCTGAACACGACCAAGAAAGGAAGAGACCCATGACTACTGAAATCAGAGACCCCCAGTTTGCTAGCTACGTAGACGCCATTGCAGAATCGATCCGGTGGCCGTCGCAATCCTTCCGGCTTTCGGTTTGGGAGACACTCGTCGGGGCGGTGGTGGCCTTCTACCATGCAGCTTCGGCTCCGAATCCGGTCGTCCTGCAGGCTGCTTTGCGTGGGATCGCGTTTTGAACGGAATGACCTCAGGATGTTTCAGGACCGATGCAGACGTCCACGAGCGTGGGGCTCTCGCCCGATAGGGGCGGCGGTGCCTCCACCACGGGTAAGCACTCCCAATCGGTGCGACAGTCCTCGCTCGCGGCGCAGCTCACCAGGCAAATCCATCCACGATCCAGAGCCGCACAAGAAGAGCCCTGCGGGCACATCCCCGAATCGCCACAGGAGATCGTGCAGACGTTGCCGGGGAAACGAGGTCCCGTCTGACAAAGCAGCTCGTCGCACTCCGTGCCGTTCATGCAGGTTCCACCGACCAGACTGCTGTCGTTTCCGGCGGTTCCAGCCGGGCGATCATCGCCGCAGCTGACTGCGAAGACGAGGGCGGCCCAAAGGGCGGCGCGGCGGACACCGAAAATCATGGCGGCCGGGACGATATCGCAGAGATCGGACCCGGACCAGCCACGGACCCTCTCCGGATGTAACATTCACGTCAACTCTTACTCGGCTGCACCCAATCGGCCCGAACCGGCCAGCGTTCAATCATGCTCGCCCTGCCCTTCGTAGACCAACGGCGGCCTCACGCGACGCCTCTGCCCGCTTCCTGCAACGCGGGGCCAGGCTGCATGTCACGGGCCGGCACCGGCTCGACGCAAATAGCATGCATCGGCGCTTCCTCGCTCGTTTTCCAGCGACAAAGCTCGGCCGTGCGACCGGCGCCCTCGGCGCTCGGGCGAATCCATACGAATGTCTGTTCGCCGAGACGCACCTTGCATTCTGGGTCGGCGAAGGCGAGGGACCAAAAGCCGCCGTTGTAGAGCGTCACCGGCCCGACCTGCTCGCACTTCGGCTCGTGCGTGTGTCCAAACACGATGCGTCGAGCCCCGGTGATCTTGAAGATCAGCTCTGCCAGCCGGTCCGTGAGCAAGGGGGTTTGAAACACGGTGGGGCGCACCGACGCGGCATAGGCAATGTACGGGAGCATGAAGATCAAGGCCGGCACGAACACCCAAAAAGGGCTAATCGGCCAGGCGATGTTGATGACGAGCACGATCTGCCAGGCGAGGAAAAGCGCAGCCAACAAGAAGAAGGCTCGATCGAGCCACAGCTCTCTGGCGATGCGGAACGGATTGTTCGTCGCGGATGGGACATGCAGGGCATTGAGCTTGCGGACCATCGAAGGCGTGGCCTGCGACCTCAGCGCAATCGAACGAACTTTGTCGTCCACCAGCAGAGGGTCGCGCATCGGATGGAGCCAGTGGGTTCGAAGCGAGATCCACAAGGTCGCATAGGCCCCCCAGAACCACGTCCATAGCAACAGCGGCTGGGTGCGTAGCATGTAGCGAAAAAAGAATCGCAGGTACGCCATGGCGCTCATGATGTAGTTCTCGGACTGGTGGGGGTTGAAGTACCCCATCCCATTGAGCATGTAGCGCGCGGCCAGGTCGCCAAATGGAATCCGCACTCGGGGCACCCCATACACCTCGACCAAAGGGTCGATGGGGTCGCGAACCACGCAGTTCGGATCGTACTGATGTCCGTGACTGATGTAGGTGTCGCCCCCGCTCAAGTAAAACCAATTGCAGAAGACGACCGGCTCGTCCTCCTTCTCTTCCCCGATGTTGGCTGGGAACGGGGCGCCGAGGGCTTCGCAAATCATCCGCTGTACCGATGGCCAATAGAGCTCCGCATCGTGATTACCCACGACGAAAATCGCGCGGTGGCCGCGAGCGACGAAGCGGCCGAGCGCTTCGAACCAAAGCGGGTGATTGTCGATGATCACCTTGATCTTGAACTGACTCTTCCATTCCTCGCTTCCCAAGCCGCGCGCGCGCTCGAGCCAGTCGATGTCATCGTCGTCCTCCGGCAGCGCCGTGACGCTGTCGAAGTCGAAGATGTCTCCGTTCAAGACGAGCTCGATTGGACCCCCTGACGTCTTGTCGATGTGCTCCAAGAAAGCCGCGAAATCTTGGTCGATGAAGAACTCGCGACGTTTATAGGCCATCCACAGGGGCCGCTTCGGATCGACTTCCTGCGCCTCGGTGAGGTGCATGTCCGAAACGACGTACGTATGGAGCTCGGGTTCCACGGGCTCTCCATTGTGTCAGGCCGGCGGCTTCGGCTCCAGATCCATCCGAGCGGCCGAGAAATTGCGCTCCCCGGGCAGCGCACGGACTCGAATCAGCTCTAGCTACTTCCCGGCAAAGCCTCGGACGATCTTGACCAGCTCGTCGACGACTTCGGGCTTGTCCGCGAGGTCGGGATTGGGAGGCATCCCAGCCGATAGGCCCATGGCCAGGCCTCCCTTGACGATGGTTTCGTGCAAGTGCTCGTCTGTCACCGATTTCTGCCACTCCTCGTTGGTGTAGTCTCGCGGCTTTGGATTGAGGGCCGCAGCGCCTGGCCCGTCGCCCTTCCCGTTTTGTCCGTGGCAGACGGTGCATCGGCTCTGGAAAATCTGCTGTGCCTCGGCGGCCGGATCCATCGCCGCGACCTCCGTTTTCTCGGGCTCCGCAGCGGCCGGCTCGGCAGCCGCCGGCTCGGCTTTTTGCTCGGCAGGAGCCGTCTCCTTCGAGGTGCATCCGAAGGCTGCCAAACAGCAACCGACGAGGAAAATGCCAGTGAGATTCAAGCGCATACCGCCTCCTATTGCTCCTGAGCATAGGGTCATTCGAGCAAGAGGCAACGACACCGATC
>JASFKY010000331.1:0-4408 GCA_050118395.1 Myxococcales bacterium
AAGCTGCCGCGAGCGACAAAAGGCCGACCAGAATCGCGCCGAGCTTGAGCAGCTGCCGAGAGAGTGACCTTTCTTCCTCAGGACCGACGAAGTATTCTAGAAGCTCGTCGGGTTCGACCGGCTTTTCGGGGTCGAGCAAAGCCGAATCTGGAACCCATTCGTCGACATCGTCTGGAATTTCTCCGGAAAGCGGCTCGAGCGACGGTTCACCGCCGCACAACGACTCGATGGCTTCGATGAGGGAGGCGTGGTTTCGCTCGGCCTCCGCGACCGATGAAGCTTCCTTGCCGAGGTGCTCTGCCAATAGACGTCGCCGAAACGTCCTGATTGCATCGGTGCAATCGTTCGAGGGGGTAGATTGGATTGCGAGATCACATTCCGAATCGAGACCCATCGAGCGATTGCTGATATTGGACGAGCCCACGCGAACGAAGCCATCGTCGACAATCATGACCTTGGCGTGAACCATCAAAGACACGTCCTGATCTTGGGAAATGCGAACGAAATAGACACGCAAACGTTGGTGGCGGTCGGCCTTGCGCAGGCGGCGAAGCATGCGCCCGCGCAGAACATCCATCGTATGTTGTTCGAGCCAGCCCCCCGTTTTTGATGGCATCACGATGATCACTTCCGGGCCGCTCTGTTCTTGAAGTCTGTGGGTGAGAGCCTCCCCCACTGCATGTGCGGTGAGGTACTGATTTTCGATATAGATGAAGTGCTGCGCGGCAGCGATGCTGTCCAGGTATAGCTGCTCCACTTCGCGCACCTCTTTTTGGTCACCGTAGCTGGGAAGCGTGCGGGCGATGCCGACCTTCACTTCATGCAGCATCGGCTGCACGCTGGGCGGCCACGGATCCTCTTCTGTGTCTGGAGCGCCAGAGGTCACTTCACTTTCGGTCGCGTTCCGCCATCGTTGACGCGCGAGGTCACTCAGCGCTGCGGCGGCGTCTCCGTCCACTATCATTTGGACGTCGTGGAACGGAGAATAGGGCTTACCGTTCGGATCCACTCTGCGTTCGTCTTTGGGCCGGTGAGCCGACGTATCCCACCGCCACTTGCTCAAGTCGAAGCCGCCACAAAACGCGACGCGCTCGTCCACGACGACGAGCTTCTGATGCTGCGAGGCTCCGACTGGATGCTCCCCGTCCAAAGAGAAGTGAACTCGATCGTGCGACTTCCATCGCAGTTCGTAGCGGGGAAAGAAGTCGCGTTCCATGGCGTAAATCATCGAGAAGTCCCACTCGAGAACGTATACGTTCAAGTCGGGACTCCTTTTGGCGACTGCATCGAGCAAGTCACCGAGCTTCTTGGGAAGTCCATCTTCTTCGCCGTCCCGCACCAACCGGAGCTCGCTGTGAATGTCCCATCCCACGATGTAGACGCAGTGACGTGCTCGGCAGATCGACTCTCGCACAGCACGAAAGTAGTCCTGACCGTCGACGATGAACGCCGCTCGCTCCGCACGCGGAACGCGCCAGCAATTGACACCTTCGGCGAGAATACCCTTCAACGCTTCTTCCTCGGGGTTGGTTGACACGCATGAGGCAGAATGCCCCAGTGCGGCGCCGATTGGGCTCCTTTAGACCCGTGAAAACGAGATGAACATTGGCATGAATGCTGCCTCTTCACGAGATTCACAGCGTGACGATTAAGGCTTCAGACTTGTTTGTGCAATGCCTCGAGCGAGAAGGGGTAGAATACATATTCGGCCTTCCCGGGGAGGAAAACCTCGATCTTCTAGAATCACTGCGTACCTCGTCGATTCGCCTGATCGTCACTAGACACGAACAACATGCGGCCTTCATGGCAGCGAACTACGGCCGGCTGACCGGGAAAGCAGGAGTCTGCCTTTCGACCTTGGGCCCCGGCGCGACCAACCTGTTGACGGGCATCGCCCAGGCCCAGCTCGGCGGAATGCCGCTGGTGGCCATTACGGGCCAAAAGCCGCTTCGACACAATCGGCAGGGCGGGTTCCAGCTCATCGACGTCGTGAGCACCTTCCGTCCTCTGACGAAATGGAATCGTTCGATCGCTTCGTCATCGACGATTCCGTCCATGGTTCGGTACGCATTCCAAGCGGCCGAGTCGGAGCGCCCTGGCGCGGCGCATCTGGAGCTTCCCGAGGACGTTGCCCGCGAGGAGCTCGATGCCAGTCCGCAAAACCGGACTCGCCTCCATCGACCGATTGCCGACGACGAAACCATCCGCCGGGCGGCAGAGCGGATCGGCCGTGCCAAGCGTCCCATCGTTCTCTTTTCCGGAGGTGCGAATCGCAAACGAATCGGCGACGAGCTCGCACGGTTCGTGGAAACGACTGGGATCTTCGCCATTGCCACACAGATGGGGAAGGGGGTCCTCCCGGAGGACCACCCGCGCTCCCTTTTCAGCCTGGGCATCAATCGGAAAGACTACGTGCATCGAGCGATCGAGATTTCCGACTTGGTGATCACGCTGGGATACGACATCCGAGAATACCCCCCTTCGGTTTGGAATGGCGACAAGTCCAAGCCCGTCGTCCACGTCGATTTCACGCCGAGCGAGGCAGACGAGTTTTACGATCCTAGCTACGAGGTCGTCGGTGACGTCGCTTCTTCGCTTCGCGCACTGGGTCGCGTCCTCGAGAATGTCGGCTTCGATACTGCAAAGCATGCGGATCTTCGCGAAGAAATCGCTCAGAGGCTTCACGCCAAGAGGTGCCGTTGGAACTTTCCCCCGAGTCCGCGAAACGTCGTGTTCGCGGTTCGCGACGTCTTGGACCGGACGGAAATCGTCTGTCTCGACAATGGCATTTACAAGCTCTGGTTCGCTCGCCTCTACCCAACCTATGCTGCCAACACACTGCTCTTGGACAACGCTCTCGCCACCATGGGGGCCGGGTTGGCGACTGCCATGAGTGCAAAGCTCGTCCATCCCGATCGCCGGGTATTGGCCGTCTGTGGCGACGGCGGCTTCATGATGAACAGCCAAGACCTGGAAACGGCAGTGCGGCTAGGCCTCGACCTGGTCGTGCTCGTCCTGCGAGACGGGGCATACGGCTTCATTCGCTGGAAACAGCAAGACATGGACTTCGCCGACTTCGCCATGGACTTCGGAAACCCGGATTTCGTCCGTTATGCGGAGTGTCATGGAGCGACGGGGCTGAGGGTGAGCGAAGGCGAAGGACTGCGGGAGGTGCTCGAGCGCGCTTTCGAGATCGAGGGAGTCGTGCTGATCGATTGCCCCATCGACTATACCGAAAACGCCGAGCTCAACCAGCATCTCTCATTGACCCGAGACTAGCTCCTGCCGTCTCCATCGAAGAGACGGCAGGCCACTCACTTGGCTTGTTTGAAGATCGGCAAATTGGCCTCGGTCGCGACGTAAATCACGTTTGGGTTCTCGTTGAGCGTCTTGATCCAAAGGTACTGCAAGTAGGAATCCGACAGCGTGGAGCGAACGATCTCTTGAGATTTTGCTGCGCCGCGGGCTCGGGCGATTTCGATCTCGGCATCCTTCTCTGCCTGCTGAAGCTCGAACTGCTTCTGTTGAACTTTTTGCTCCGCAGTGAGCTTGGCTTCGATGGCATCCTTGAAGCGTTCGGGGAGCTTGACGTCTCGCAGAAGCACGTTGACTACGTCCACGCCCTCTGGACCGAGCATGGCCCGCAGATTCGTCATCACGCTTTGACTCATTCGCTCGCGGCCCTCCTCGCTGTACATGTCACGTACCGGCTGACCAGCTGCGACTTTGCGAATCTCGGAGCGAAAGAGCGGCACGATCAGTGTCTCACGGTAATTAAGACCGATCGTCTTTCGAATCCGAGGTGCCATCTCCGGTTTGACGCGGTAGAGCAGCGAAGCGTCCAACCCGACGACCATGCCCTCGGAAGAAGGAACCGAAGCGCTTTCTTTGATCTCTTGGAGCTTGATGTTCCAGGTTTCGATGCTTCGAGCCACGGGAAACCGCAGCGTGAAACCCGGCATCACCGGCTCGTTCTTGATCTCCCCGAAGCTCATCAGAACCCCGACCTCGCCATCCTCGATGACGGTGCATCCCGTTGCTGACGACAGTGTGGCCACCGCCAGAAGTGTGATCAGCGCTCGGCTCATGGCCTAAACCTCCCTCTTTGTTGATGTAGGGGTCCTAGCCTGACCTGGCTCTCCCCGCTATGAATCAATCCAGAAAACATGAATTTGCAGCGCGTTGCCGTTTCGTCCATCACGATCGCAGCATCTATCGCCGTGGCTGCTGGTGTCGTGTGGGCTGCGAGTGACGACGTCACGGAGCTTTGGGGCATCCCAGTGATCGCTGTGTGCGCCGCGCTCGCCTTCGTGATGCAATGGCTGGCTTTCGTGCCTGCGTATGTTCGCCAAACCGAGCAGTTTTACGACCTGACGGGCAGCCTGACATATGTGACGGTCACCGCATT
>JASFKY010000332.1:0-4388 GCA_050118395.1 Myxococcales bacterium
GCGCTACCCGGCCAGCCCCTGATCGCGATGGTGCCGATTTCGACGCGGGCAGCAGAGGAACGCGGACAGATGGGTAACAAGGTTTCGGCGATGATGCTCAGCCTGGCCACCGACATCGCAGATCCCTTGGAGCGTCTCGGAGTGATTCACGCGCACACGGAAGGGGGCAAGGCGTTCGAGCAAGCAGGCGCCGGCCGAGCGTTCGTCGACCTCACCGAGTTCGTCCCCTTCGGCCTCGCCAACCGGCTCACCCGACTGTACTCCCGCTTTCGACTGGCGGAGATGCACAGGCCGATCTTCAACGTGGTCATCACCAACGTCCCGGGGCCTCAGACCGATCTCTACCTCGCCGGTCACAAGCTGCTGGCGACGATGGGAATGGCGCCTCTGGTCGATGGGATGGGCTTGCTGATCACGGTGCTCAGTTACAATGGCGTTCTTTCCCTGAGCCCCATCTCGTCTCCGGCGGTCATGCCCGACCTGGACGATTTCGCGAGATACCTGCGGGAGTCCGCGAACGAGCTCGAAGCGGCCGTGCTCCCTTTGCGCCCGCCCGAGACGAGCCAGGATGAAGCGCGTGCGCGTGCCATTGCGGACATCACCACCGCGTTCGTCGAACAAATGCGTTCCACTTTGGAGCAAGCGCCGAAAGACCGCTCCCTCGGCGAGGGGAAGTTTCACCTTCGCATCACGGGACGGGACGACCAAAGCTGGATCATCGACCTCCAAGATCGGAGCGTCACCGAAGGGAACGGGCGCCCTGCGGATGCGACGCTGACCATTCGAGACGCGCATTTGGCCGACATTCTCAAAGGCAAGCTCGACCCGCAGATCGCGTTCGTGCAAGGCAAGCTGCGCGTCGACGGAGACGTCAGCAAGGCGATCGAGTTCGGCTCCCTTTTGCCGAAGGTGGTCGGCTAGCGCGTCACGGAAGCGAGCTGAATCGCTGCGGCCCGGCGGAGCCCGGTAAGTGTGGGGAAAGCTCTGGAAGCTGCTCCTGCGAGAGCCACTGATAGACACCGTATGATTGAAGGACCCTTCGCGTGTAGCGGCGAGTTTCATCGTACGGAATCTCTTCGATGAAGACGTCTAGCGGTCGGCGCGCGTCCTCTTCTAGCCATCGACGCACGGCACCTTCTCCCGCGTTGTAAGCAGAGGGAACGAGCGCGGGGTTTTCTTCAAGTCGTTCCCAAAGCCAGGCCATGTATCGCGCGCCGATCTTGAGGTTGATCTCTGGTTTTTTGAGCGTTCGGGGGGTTGCTCTTTCACCGACTTCGTCGGCAAAGCGCTTGGCCGTCGGCAATATCAATTGCACGAGCCCATACGCCTTGGCCCAGGACACGGCCTCTGGGTCGAACGAGCTCTCCTCGCGCGCCACGGCTCGCACGAACGAAGGCGGAATGCCCTCCTGCTCGGCCACTCGCTCGATCAGGGGAGAGAAGGCCTGCGGATAGGTTGCATCCCAGATCAAGCGGCCTTCGCCTTTGGGTAGCAGTCCCTCGAAGTCTTCGAAGTGCGAGCGAATGACTCGGCTGAGCTTCGTCTCGGCGCCAGCGTGTTGAAGAAGCACGGCCCCGACCACTGCCAGCTCGGGCTCCACCCGGTTGCCCACCATGCGAAGCGATTTCATTTCGGCCGACGCGTAGGTGATTTCGTTCACCGCAAGCAGCTCGAGCATCCGACTGAAGGCGGGGTCGTCGAACTCCGGACGCCAGGCGAACACCATTCGAGTGGGCTCCTGGCTGGCTCGCATCTCGCTCAGAATCGCCTGGGCGCGTTGGGGCGCGATCTCCGCGATCCGCCACAAGGCCTGCTGCGCGTAGTATCGAAGCGGCCATCGATTGACGACCTCGGCGTAGGCTTCGAGCGCATCGATACGCCGCCCCATCTCGAACAGGACCCGTGCTCGCCAGTAATTGGCGCGACCGGTGATCCCTTCCTCTTCCTCGTCGGCTTTGCGTTCGACCATCTCGTCGAAGTGTTCGAGGGCTTGCGCGTAGTCTCCGGCCCGGAGCTCGATCCAGCCGAGCTTGAACAAGGCGCGCGGCCACATGTCGCCCTCCGGATAGCGTGTGAGAATCGAAGCCAGCCGGGCCCGAGCGGCTTTCTCCTCGCCGTTTTCGAGCTCGGCCAGCGCCGCCCGGTAGCTCGCATCGTCGGCAAGGCGATGCCCAGGCGCTTGCACCTCGAGCTTTTCGAACTGGCGAATGGACTCGGACCACTGGCCGATGCGTCCATAGGCACGCGCGGCGTGGTAGCGAGCCCAGGCTCCGGTGTCGAGGGTGGCAGGCCTGCTGCAGTGGTTGGCGACCTCTTCCATCACGGGAGCGCCTCGGGTGCGTTCGCGGTCTTGGAGCAGAGCTCGGCCTTGCTGGTAGCGCGCCTTGCACCAGATGGTGCTGCCCTTCTTGAGATGCACGACGAGCTTGCCGAATAGCCGTTCGGCTTCTCGATAGCGCTTGGCGTCGTAGAGCGCCTCCGCCTTGTCGAGGTACTCTTGCATGCGGGGACGGACACTCCCCGCGGTCGCTTCAGGGGCCGCAGGAACGCCTTCCGACTTGGCCGCGGGAGAAGCTTCGGACGACGAGGGGCTCTTGATGCGGGCTTCGATCGTACGGGCCTGAGCGGCGCCCGCCCAATGATCGGTGAGAGCCCTGGCGAGCTGTAAGGCCGTGGCCGGGTCCTGGCGCTCGAGAAGCGACGCGCGCTTGAGCTTGGCCCAACGGGCCAACGGATGGTTGAACGTGGCGAGGGTGTCGAGGTGCGCGAGCGCGATCTGCTGATAGCCCTCTTCGAGAGCGGCGCTTGCAGCCAGCCAATGCAGGCGCCCTTTGTCACGGGCCCCGGCGCTCGGGAGCGCCGCCTCGGCCACCTCGCGGGCCCGGCTCGGATTGCCCTTGTCGAGCTGCTTTCGGACCTGCATCACCGGCGACTTGTCGGACAGCTCGACGATCACCGGGTCGAGCACTTTGGGCGGAGGCGCGACGGCCTGTTGTGATGGAGCCTGCGTCGTGGTGGGGGGCGTGGCGGCCTGCGCCTCGGTCGAAGGCGGCCATACTTCACGTCGGACCGTTTGCTGCTGATGACACGCCACCAGCAGCCCGATGCACGTCGCGAAGGGCCAAATCCGCTTCATCCAAAGAACCCTAGTGAGTCCGCTGACGACGGGCAAGTTCGCTAACGGGTCGCGGGTTCGCCGCGCCACCGGCCGCGTGATAAGGAAGTCCCACGTGAGCTACAGCCTGCAGATCGGAGTCCGGTACCTCCGCTCGAAGAAGCGCGCCACCATTTCGATGATCACGTTGATTTCCATCGTGGGCGTCGCGCTCGGTGTGGCCGCTTTGCTGGCCGTGCTCTCGATCACCACCGGCTTCGAGCAAGCCTTCCGGGACAAGGTCTTGGGGGTCAACGCGCACGTTCTCATCTTGAAATACGGCCGCGAGTTTCGAGACTACCGCGACGTGCTGGCCAAGGTGGGGCAGATGCCCGAAGTGGCCGGGATCGCACCGTTCTCGATCGACGAAATGATGCTCACCAAGGGAGACCGCCGCGGCGTGGTCCTGGTCAAAGGCGTCACTCCGGAGGGGGTCCACACGGTCCTCGACCTCCCCCAACAAATGATCGAGGGCAGCCTCGACGGGCTACGGCGGACGGGTTCCGTGGCGTCGGGCCAAGCGGAACCGAAGGCCACCGACGACTGGCAGTGGCTGCGAGACCTGCGTGACGGCAAGACGGAAAAGACCGCCCCGATTGTACAACACCGACAGGCCAAGGCGGGATCGACCGACCGGGCCGACGAGCCCACTCGACGCAAGACCTTCTGGGAGGAGGAGCGCGAGCGACGCGAAGCAGAGCGGACAGCGGCGCGGAAGGCCCGCCAGCGCGACATCGGGCCCGTGGCCAAGCCCGCCGAGATCGAGTCGCTGTGGGCCGGTCTCGACGAGAAGGCGCTCGCTCTTCCCGATGACCCCGATTGGGAAGCGGGCCTCTCGAGAGGCGAAGCCCGAGAGCCCGTGGAGACGCTGCCTGGCATCATCGTGGGTAAGACGCTGGCTGAAGACCTCGATCTAAAGCTCGGCGACCGGGTCCGGCTGATTTCCCCTCTGGCCGCGCTCGGGCTCGCCTTCGAGCCCCGTGCGCAAGCCACGCGTTCCCGTGAGTTCCGCGTGATCGGCGTGTTTCAGGCGGGCTTTCAGGAGTACGATTCGGGGCTCGTCTACACCGACCTCTACGAAGCGCAGCGCCTGTTCGACGAAGGCGATAACGTCACCGGAGTCGAGCTTCGGGTTCACGATTTGGACACGTCCTACGAGCTGGCCCGCCGTATCGAGCAACAGCTTGGCGGCGCGTATCACAGCCTCGACTGGTCGGAGCTCAATCGCAACCTG
>JASFKY010000333.1:0-4369 GCA_050118395.1 Myxococcales bacterium
GGCCGACTTTGGTGAGACGAAACTCGCTTCCGCTCCGGGACGCGAACCTCCAACGAGGCTCGCCGGTCCGCACGTCGATGGCGACCAAGCGATGGCTTCCTTCGGTCAGCACCGCAACGGGAGGAATGCTTCCGCCGCCGGCCATCAAGCCAACCGGAGGTCCCCCGATGCGGGGCGTGATGTGTGTCGAGCAGTAAGGTTCGCCATCCTCCACACTGCAGAGCTCGACCCGCCCGTCGGTACACAGGCGAATCAGCGCCGAGCCTGCCATCAAAGTCGCCGCTGCTTGTGCCGGCCTGGCCCACAAGACGCTTCCATCATCGCGGGATACCGCGACCAAGTGGGTCTGTGTCGCGATCACCAGGCGGTCGCCGCACATGAAAACGGAGTGGGCGTCCAGCCCTTCCAGGCAAATCCGCCAGCGCTCTTCGAACTGCAACGAGGGAAGGTTTTCCGTCACTGGCGGTCGCTCGCTCGGCCCGCTTTGATGGATCCGCAGTCGATCCGGGTCGAGGTTCACGAAGCTGTCGGCGCTGCGGCGTGCCCGGATTTCGCGGCGAAGCGCGCGGACCTCTTGGCGCAAGGCGCGAACCCGCAAATTGCGGCTTTGGCCTCGATCGGCCGCCGTCAGGCTTCGAAGCAAATCGTTGGCGAGCTTGAGTATGGGAAGGGCAGCCTCGGCGATGGTCAGGGAAGTCGCCGTCAGATCGCCCCGCCCGTGCGACGAGAGCTCGACGCTGACCAGTTGGTGGGAGGACTTGCGCAACGCAACCTGGAAACCGCCCGCGCGCAAGCGCACATGGGTGGGCCGGGTGCTGTCCCAGGATTCGATGAGCGTGCGCACGGCCGTGACCATCCGATGCGCGGCTAACATGATGGGGCCCCGGACCAAGGAAAGCCTTCGGCCCCGTACGAATGCCCAGAGGTGCCCATCGAAGAGCAAGGCGTGCACGTCTGCTTGCGCCGATCGCCCATGAGTCGTCGAGGACGAAGGGTAGATCGCCGCTTCGTACCCAAAGGACAGTGGCACGTGATCGCCCGGGGATTCGAGCTCTCCGCCCCGTTGATTGATGGGCGGGGCAAGCCCCTCGGGGTCGGCTGCCACTTTGGTGGCCATCGCACGTTCAGCAACTCGGATCGCGATTTGTCTCGCCGTGGGATCGACCTCTTGCGACGCCGCGTCGAGCATGCATTGAGCGCAAGTGTCGAGCAGAAGCCGAAGCGGGACGCCGCGATCGAGCTGATAGACAACCGGAGAGCTCGCCGTGCCGTAACAGCTCACCAAGACCGACTCGGCGCGACGGACGAGCGCATACTCGACCGCTGCCGAGGCCAGCGGAAGGAGCGCCTTGCGTCGGGCGCCGATCGCGAGTGCGACCGCTGCCGCCGTGAGCTCGGCGAGCGCGGGCACCTCGAGCTCCAGACCGGACCCCAAGAGGAGTCTCGAGACGGCGGAATTCGAAGGTTTGGGGGCGTATGAAGCCGATTCGTCCAGGTGGGCAACCATGCTGTTTTTCCGACCCGAGTCGGGAGGAAAAATGGTACTTGGTGGCCTCGACCGGGATCCAAAAAAAGGCGCGTTGGCGCATATGTTGACAGTGCGTGATGGCGATGGGCGACGACAGGAAACAGTGGGTGGCGGTCACGGTGCTGGTGTTCCGAGAGGACCGAATGCTCTGCATGCGCCGTGCCGCGACCAAGGATGCCGCACCGGGCCTGTGGGAGGGCGTGTCGGGACGGGTCCGGGCGGGTGAGGATCCGCTCGCTGCGGCGCGCCGTGAGGTGGACGAGGAAACCGGGCTCCGCGTGCGCATTCATCCACGCCCGATCGACGTGTACGCGGCGACCCGCCGTGAAGAGCCGATGACCGTCATCGTCTTCGTTGCCGATTACCAAGAGGGCGAGGTCGTTCTTTCGGACGAGCACGACGCGTATCGATGGTGTGCGCGGCGCGATCTCGACGAGCTCGGGGTGCCACACCGGCTGATCGAGGCTGCCCACAAGGTGTGGGGCCATCGGTAGTTTGGCCGAGGAGCGCTTTCATCGCAGCGTCGAACGAGCTCGTCCCATGCTCTGTGGCGAGATAATGAAAACCACGCTCGCGCAAGCGATCGCGGGCGCGGGTGTCGTCGAGAAGGCGGCCGGCGGCGAAGGCCAGCGCAGCGGGATCGTCGTCAGCTACGACGACACAAGCCTCTGCCACCGAAAGGCCTGCCGTCGCCCGATCCATGGCAACCACGGGAAGTCCCCGAGCCAACGCGTCCAACATCTTGATGGGTAATCCGCCATCGATTCGCCTCGGAATCCAGGCCAAGTCGCCGGCGGCATGGGCGAGGGCACGGGCCCGTTCTCCGTCCAAACGCCGAAAGTGCACCCAGCCGTCGATCCCCATCTGTCGTGCCGCGACAAGCACTGGTGTCGGATCGGACTCGGTTGCGACCAACAATGCCGCGCGGTCATGAGTCGCGCGAAGCCGTGGCAGAGCCTGCAAGAGATCTTCCCAGCCCTGATAGCGGTCGAGATTGCCGGCATACAAACAGAGGTGCGCATCGCGCCGAAGGCCCAATGCTTCGCGCGCCTCGGTCTGACTCGGCCTAACCAAGCCTGCAGCCCTGGGCCAAGGCACTGGCAGATAATGGCTTGCAACTCCGAACGTCGCCGCAAGGGAGGGAGAGACCGCCGCGACACCCTGAGCGCCACGGCAAACGAGCGCTTCCGTTTGCCGGCCGGCAAGAGACACCAGAGATTGCGGAAGGGTCGGAAGATAGACGGGCAGCTCCCGCTCCAGGCAGGTATGGGCGACGTAGTAAAGAGGACGGACCCGAGCCGCTAGGCCCACCAGCGCTGCCTCGACGTGATGCGCGATGATCGCTTCGGGGCGGAGGGTTCGCACCAAGCTACGCACTTGGCCGATGGCCCGGGCGTCGAGGACCAGCTTGCCGACCGAGGGCCCGGATCGAAGCGAGCGAACCTTTGGAAAGTCAGGCACGCGATGCACTGGATAAGGCGCGTCGATGTCGTACGCGCCGTGCGAGTAGACGAGTAGGTGCGCCTCGTGACCGCTTTCCGTCGATGCGCGGAGCATGGCGTGTAGCGCTGCTTGCGTGCCCTGATAGCTTGGGAAAGGAAGGCAGGCGACGTGTAGGATCATTCGATGTAACCGAGTGCGCGGAGCCTGGACTCGACCAACCCGGCGTTACGGGTCTTGCCCGTCCGCGGGACTTCGGGCTCGGGAAGGGGATCGACGGCCGTGCCCTCGTCTTGTCGCAACGCCTCCCACAGGGCTCGCCCCTTGAAGGCGGACGGCACGGAAATGCCCAGCCGGGATAGCAGGGTCGCGGTCAGGTCGGCGATGTGCGCTTCGATGCGTCCGGCCGCCCGCACTCGCGGCCCGGCCAGTGTCATGAACCCATGCGATCGATGGCTGCCCGGCAAGCTCCGTCCCTTCTTTCCGAGCCTTTCCTTCTCTTCTAGACGCCGAAAAAAGGGGCTCGCGGCGCCCTGCGCGGCCTCGGTGAGCTTGGGCTCGTTCGGCGCCTGTGCGCTCGGCATCAGATTGTAGGAGTACCCGTCGTCCAGATGAAGCTCGAGCAGTAGGTCGGGCGCCCGGCCAATGAATGGTCCGTCAAAGAGCTGCTCACGCGGGATCACGTCTCGAACGACAGGGCGACCCGTCCAGGGATCCCGGGCGCCAAGAAGCGCGGCGCGTACCGCCAGCTCGATTTCGCGCATCTGCTCGGGCTGCACGATTCCGCGAGGCTCGCGTCCTGCCACGTTGAGATAGATGCCCGGAAAGTAATTCAGCTCGTCGCTGAAGGCGACAGTGCGTTTCATGTCGATGGCGCCGAAACGGACGCGCGATTCGAGAAGGCTCGGGAGCCAAGCGTTTCCTGCTCGAAAGACGTGCTCGCGAAGACGTGGCGGGAAGCGTCGCAGCGCAAGCTCCTTGAGCTTGGCGCTTCGGAGCGCTCCATGCTGGCGAAAATGAAGCAGCCCATGCTCGGCAAGCAGACGATTGAGGTAGAGCACCTTGTCCGAAGAACCGCCGGACCCGTGATCACTGAGCACGGTCGCCTCGGTTTGATCACCACCCGCCGCGTCCACGAGGTTTCCAACGGCTTGGTCGAGCGCCGCGTACACGTCTGCCAAGGCTGAAGAGAGCTGGGGCGTGACTTCGGTGGGTCGACGCGGGGACCTTGGATCGTGGTGGGCCCAAAGGTAGTGTGACGCCGTGTCGCTTTCGCCGAAATACACGGCGAAGACGTCCCAGTCTCGTCGTTCGAGCAACCAGCGCGCCCACTCGGTCTTCCGGGACACCCTTCGAAGCAGGGCCGCGGGAAGTCCTTCGATCCATCCAGGGCTGTCCGCG
>JASFKY010000334.1:0-4337 GCA_050118395.1 Myxococcales bacterium
TCTACCGGGGTGAGGAGGGACCAGTTCTCGCGGATGCGCGATGGGGCTTCGAGCGAGCGGGAGGCTCCTTGGTGATCAACGCCCGTTCCGAGAAGGCCTCGCAGACCCGGATGTTTCGGGATGCATTCGTCGATGGGCGATGCCTGGTCCCCGCCGATGGATTCCTCGAGTGGCGTAAAGAAGGGCAAATCAACCAGCCCTATCTGTTTCGCCGGCCGGGCGGAGGGCTCTTGCTCATGGCCGGGCTCAAAGAGGAGGGGCGGTACGTGATCCTCACCTGCGACGCGCACGGGCAAGCGGCGGAAATCCACGATCGGATGCCTGTGCTCCTGGAGCCTGAAGCGGCGCGCAGATGGCTCGAGGGAGCGGAGCTGACTCCATCGTGGGACTTGCAGCGGGCGCCCGTTTCGCCGCGGGTCAATCAGGCCGACCACGACGACCCGGGTTGCCTCGAGCCGTTGCGACAGTCCTCCTTCGACTTCGACTGATGGGGCCTTTCGGTCCCGGGCGAGCTAGTCTCGCTCTGACCGGCGTCGCGTCTCGGTTTCAGCTCCTGCGACCACCTCGGCCGGCGATTCAGGGCTTTCCACGCGCACCCGAGCCGGTGCCGCCCGTTCGATGTCCCGTGCGGTGAGCTTCCGCGAGGCGGCCTCGATGACCGCATCCACGCCCACTTGGATGGCGCGATCGACCTCTCGCCGCACTTGCTTCTCCCAGCCGCCGCGCCTCTTCTTGGCGATCTTTCTTCGCGCTCGTGCGCGCAGCCGTTCGCGATTGGGCATCAGGGCGCGTCGAGCTCCGAGCGCCAGCAAGATGCCCCAGCCTGCGAGCACCCACTGGACCCACCAGCCGGGGCCCGCCATCCAATCGATGATGAACAACCCCGCGTTCACGACGACGTAGGTATAGATGCTTTGGAGAAAGCGGCCCCGTCGCTGGGTGACGATCCGCTCTTCTTCGGCGCGTACCTCTCGCTCTTCTTCGATCTGCTTGGCTGCGGCTTCGACGTCGGCAGCGTCGATTCCGGCTTCGACGGCAGCGTCCACGAGATCGTGGTGCGACAGCATCTCGAGCGGCTGCGATTCGATCGCACGCCGCAGGATCTCCTCGACCTCGTCCCGCGAATACTGCTTCACGATCAGATCGTATCCCAGCGATACCTTTCGACCTCGAACGCGTCATCGGCGAGACGCTTCATGATCTCGTCATCGTTCGTATCGATCCGGCGGAAGTTGTGCTTGATGCGAACCTTGGCCGCCCGAGTGAATGCTCGCAGGATATCGATCTCGAGCGAAGCCTCCTCCACGCCCTTGGCTTCGATGGCGGACTGCACGCGGCTGATTGTGGAGGCCATGACGAAGAGATCGATCATGATTTCGGCCAAGCGGCCGCTCGCGAATTGCTTGCCGATGATCGCCTTGCCGTGCTTTCGGAGGATCTTGTCGGCCGCTTGCGCCAGATAGCGAGTTTCCTCTTCGAAAATCTGGGCCTGCTCTTGGATCGCCTCGTGGATGCCTTCGAGCTTGGCTTGGCTTCCCATACCGGTCCTGAGCGCGGCATGCTTGCGCGCATAGTCCGAGAGAACGCCGAACCCCTTGATCGGCTCGTTGAAGATTCCTCTCATGGTGGAGGCAAGCTCTTGTAGCTGGCTCGCCACGTCGTTCATGGCCGTCAACGCGATGAGCAGCCGCAAGATCTCGTTCGTACCCTCGAAGATACGGTTGATCCGACAGTCGCGGACGATGCGCTCGTAGGGATACTCCCGCATGTAGCCGTTTCCGCCCGCGATTTGCAGCGCCTGGTCGGCCGTGCGCCAGAGGCATTCCGAGCCGTACACCTTGGAGATGGCGGCTTCGACTTGGTACTCCTTGTAGCCGCTGTCGATGAGGCCACCGACCATCGTGACCACGGCTTCGGCCGTGTAGCAGTCGATGATCATCTGGGCGACCTTCTTCTTGATGAGCCCGCGGCTCGAGATGGGCTCGCCGAAGGTCTTTCGCTCGTTGGCCTGCTGGGTCGAGAGCGCGATGAGATGCTTCATGGCCCCAATCGAACCGCCGCCTAGCCCTGTGCGACCGCTGTTCAGGATCATCATGGCGACCTTGAAACCCTGGCCCACCTCGCCCAAGACGTTGTTGTCCGGAACCTTGACGTTGTCGAAGTGCACCGTCGTGGTCGAGCTCGCGCGAAGGCCCATCTTGTCTTCGTGCGGGCCGATGCTCACGCCTTCCATGTCCTTGGTGACGATGAAGGCGGTCATCTTGCCTCGGCCGCCTTCTTCGGGAGTCTTGGCAAAGACAGTGAAGTAGTCCGCGATGCCTCCGTTGGTGACCCACAGCTTGTTGCCGTTCAGAACCCAGTGGTCGCCTTCCCTCACGGCAACGGTCTTGATGGCGGCCGCATCGGAGCCAGCGCCCGGCTCGGTGAGACAATATGCCGCGATCAGCTCGCCCGAGGCGAGCTTCGGCATGTAGCGCTTGTTCTGATCCTCGGTGCCGAACAAGAGCAATCCGCGCATCCCGATCGAGCTGTGCGCCCCGATGGTCACCGCAACCGACGCGTCGTACTTGGCGACCTCCTGCAGCGTTCGAGAGTAGGCCATGTTTCCGAGACCCATCCCGCCGTGCCCTTCGGGGATGACCAAGCCGAACATGCCGAACTCCTTGAGCTCATCGATGAACTCGCCGGGCATCTCGCCAGCCACGTCCCACTTGCGAAAGTCCTCCGCGCGCGGTCCGAGCAGGCCTTCGAGCGCGCCGGCGATGTCGCCCAAAGTCTCCTTTTCGGCATCCGAAACGGTGGGGAAGGGGCAGATCACATCCTGTTCGATGCGCCCCATGCAAAGGGACCGCATGAAGCTAGTGGTTTCTTTGTCGGCCACGGGTCGCTCCTTTTCAGAGGCGGGTATGATGCACGGCGCCTGCCCGAGCGTCCATCGCCTCGTATCGGGACGCTAGGGCCAGGGGTGGGTCCGCGCAACCGCGCCTCTTTCCATCGGTACACTGCAGCAACGCACCCACGAAAAAGGGACCGCCTGCGTGCGCAGAGCGGTCCCTTCGAGCAGTCGGCTTGGACGGGTTTGGCTATTCAGTCGTCAGGTCCGCCGTAGCTACCGAGTCCGACTTGTTCTTGTTCTTGCCGAGCACGCCCCAGAATGCGGTGCCCGCGCCGATGCGCCAAGCGAAGCCCGTATTCGCACCGTTGAACGCGCCTCCGAACTTGATACCCGGACCGAGGTCGAAGTAGAACCAAGGAGCCACGTTGTCATTGGCTTTGATCTCCACGCCCATGCGAATGAGGATGGGGATCTCGCCCAAGTTGCTGCTGTTGTTCACGATGTAGCCCCCGATGGGCAAGAAGCCACCCGTGACGACGGTCACTCGCTCGTGCACGTCGATGGTGAAGGGCAGGCCGACCTCGCCCTTGATGCCAAACGTGAATTGGTCGAACGTGCTGCCCGCGATGAGAATGCCGGGCTTGAACAGAATTGCGAAGTCGTTTTGGACTTTGGGCTTCTTGTTGCTGATGAGGTTCCAACGAAGCATGCCATCGATCCCAAGGCCGATCTTGATGAAGCGACCGTTGAAGTCGGTATCGGCAGCAAGCCAAGGGCCGTACACCAATTCGCCGGAAAGGCCCCAGTCCATCTTGCCTTTCCCCTTGTTCCACCACTCGTACGTCATGCTCGGATAACCGACGCCGCCGCTGTGAACCATGTCTTGTTCCAGCTTCTTCGCGCCGATGACCGAGTTGGCCGGGCCGGCCATGGCGGGGCTCGCCATTGCAAGCACCAAAGCGAACACACCAATTGCTCTTGCTGTCATTTCCAGCTGCTCCTTCCCCGTAAGCTGGCCGAAGCCTAGGGTACAACGGCCCACATCGCCAGAGATTATCGAAGCGTTTCACGCGTGAGCCAACTTTCCCGATTTAGCTGGAATTCCGCTCAGGTGTGGCTCTTTGTATACGACTTGTAAGCGAGTCGATCGCGCACCTGCGACCTGCGACTCGCCACTGGGCGCGCGGATTGACCCCGATCTCCCCGCCCCCATAAAGGCATCCATAGGAGGGTTCATGCGCGTAGCATTCGTGTTGAGTTTCGCCGTGCTGGTCGGCATCGGTTGTGAAGATCCGGGAGCCAAAGTGACGCCGGCGACGGTCGGAGCACCCGCGCCAACCAAAGCAGAATCCGCGCCCACGGGCGCGAATCCTGCTCCGACGGCCACGGCTTTGGTCATCGATCCGTCGAACAGCAAAGTGGAGTTCGTGGGGGCCAAGGTCACGCGGAGCCATGGAGGCGGGTTCACCGACTTTGCCGGAAAGGTCGAGCTAGCGGAGCC
>JASFKY010000335.1:0-4313 GCA_050118395.1 Myxococcales bacterium
GTTGGATCGAAACGAAAGCTGCGGAGGACATTTCCGAGAAGAGTATCAGGAAAACGGAGAGGCCCTTCGCGACGACGAGAACTACAGCTACGTGGCGGCCTGGGAATGGACCGGGAACCCGAGCGAGCCTGCGCTCCACAAGGAGCCTTTGACCTTCGAATACGTCAAGCCGACTAAGCGGAGCTACAAGTAAGGGACGAATCGATGAGCGACGAACTACTCAACCTCACCCTTCACGTATGGCGGCAAGACGGACCCGATCAGCCCGGCCGCTTCGAAACCTATCAGGCCAAGGACATCACGACGCACATGTCCTTCCTCGAGATGCTCGATGTCATCAATGAGGGCTTGATCGAGGACGGAAAGGACCCGATTGCCTTCGACCACGACTGCCGAGAAGGTATTTGCGGAAGTTGCGGCTTCATGATCAACGGCGAGGCCCACGGACCGCAACGCCGAACCACAGCCTGCCAAGTGCACATGCGGAAATTCAAGAACGGCGACGTGCTCTGGGTGGAGCCGTGGCGCGCACACGGGTTTCCAATCGTCAAAGACCTCATCGTAGACCGTTCTGCGTTCGATCGGATCATTCAGGCGGGAGGCTACGTCTCGATTCGTACGGGCAGCGCTCCCGAGGCAAACGAGATTCCGATTTCGAAGCACGTGGCAGACAAGGCAATGGATGCGGCCGAGTGCATCGGTTGTGGTGCCTGTGTGGCCGCTTGTCCGAACGCGTCGGCGAGTCTCTTCACCGCGGCGAAAATTTCGCACTTGGCGCTGCTGCCCCAAGGGCAAGCCGAGCGACAAGATCGAGCTCTGAAGATGGTGGCACAGATGGACGCAGAAGGCTTCGGCAATTGTACGAATCATGGAGAGTGCGAAGCGGTATGCCCCAAGGGCATCAGCCTCCACTGGATCGCCCGCATGAACCGTGAGCTCGTCCGCGCGGCGATCACATCGGACGCTCCGATCGCGAAGCCCGCCCCTAAGAGCGCCTGAGGTCGTAAACGAACCGAGCGACCACGCCGGTCACCACGATTCCCACCAAGATGAGGGTTGCGACCGTGTAGCGAGCCATGAGCTCGCGCAGGACGTCCCAATTGCTCCCTACGAGGTACCCCACCCCCATCAGCATCCCGTTCCAAACCAATGCCGAAAGCCCGCCGTACACGATGACGGGAACAATGCTCATGCGCGACAAGCCCGCGCCCACGAAGAAGAACGCGCGGAGCGCAGGGAGGAACCGGTTGACGGCTAGATACATCCCGCCGTGCTTTTCATAACCTCGACGCACTGCGTCGAGCGCGCGCACCGCCGTCCGCCTCTTCAAAAAAGCGGGCCAGTGATCCTCGTGGCTCGCAAGCCACACGCCGAAGCCCCACGCCAACAGGCCTCCCAGCAGAGCACCTGCGGTGAGCGCCAAGTACACCAGAGCCCAATGCAATTGCGCTCGAACGGCCAATACGATGGCGAAGAGCGCAACCGTGTCGCCGGGGATCGGCGGAAAAACGTACTCGATCGCGGCAGCCGCGACGACTAGCGCGTAAGCCCAGTAGTATGGGCCATGCTCCAAGGTGTGCAGAAATTCGTCAAGCACCTGAACAACACATAGGCTTGCGACAGGTCCGGTGTAGCATGCGCCCGGCTAGACATCAGCTTTCGATGGGTCAATGTACGTGATCGCAGGGTCAGAATCGTGAAGCGTGGAGATCCGTTGGTGTCGGTACTGCAACGCCCGAACGTTCGGGTCGAGGACGTCGCCATCGTGATCGCCAAGGAAGCCGACCCACTGCTCGACGAGCATGCCGTGCGACGCGCGCTGGACGGTCTCGGAGCGGAGACACTCATCCGCCGCGGGCTTCGGTCTACGCCGGAACGCGACGGGAGGATTCTGGCGGAGCTTCTATTCGAAGAGCTTGGTTTCGATGGTGCGCGTGATGACTACTTCAATCCGGACAACAGCTACCTCGACAAGGTGCTCGTCCGGCGCCGAGGCATCCCCATCTCGCTGTCCGTTCTGACCATGGCCATCGGAGAACGTGCCGGTATGGATGTCGAAGGCGTGGGCTTTCCGGGCCACTTCTTGGTTCGCGTCGGCGGCCCCGATGGTGTCTATCAAGACCCTTTCAATGGGGGCGAGCTGCTGGACGGGTACGGCCTGCGGAAGCTCGCGGCTCAGTTTCTCGGAGCGGAGATGGCATTGCACCCGAGCTATCTCGAGCCCGTAGACTGCCTCACCATCACGATTCGCATGCTGGCGAACCTCAAAAACTCGCATCGGCGCAGAGGAGACTACGCGCGGGCCATGCTCGCATGCGACCATTTGGTCGATCTCACCCAAGCTCCCGAGCACCGCAGGGACCGCGGCTTGCTGGCCCATGCGCTGCGCACCTACGGCGCGGCATCCGAGGATTTGGCCGCTTACCTGGAAGCGCGGCCCGATGCCAAGGATGCACGTGTGATCAGCCTGGCCCTCGAAGAGGCGCGGCAACAAGCTCATCAGATCCTGCACTGATCGAGTACGAGCACTTTACAGCCGGCCGTCGCGTGCAAAGACTTTGGCCGCTGGTGATTCCGAATGTCCATGGATTCTCTCAAATCACTCTTTCGGCCCGAGCTCGCCGAGCTGTCCCCGTATCGAGTGCCTCCGTCGGCCCCTTCGGTGAAGCTCGATGCAAACGAAAGCCCATGGCCGCTCCCCCCCGAGGCCCGCGCTCGGCTTGCTGCCGCACTACATACGGCGGAGTTGCACCGCTACCCGGACGGACGAGCCACGACGCTCCGAAAAACGCTTGCCTGGGCTCTGGGTGGAACCCCAGACGAATACGTGCTTGGAGCCGGCTCTGACGAGTTGATCTCGCTGTTGGCGACCGCCCTGTACACACCGCGTGCTCAGGCGCAGCGGCCAGTGGTCGTTTTTCCGGAGCCGACTTTCGTGATGTATCGCGTGACGAGTCGAGCGCACGGATGGAATCCCGTGGGTGTGCCACTCGACGAGACCTGGAACCTCGATGCAGACGCGATGAGGGACGCGATCGACCGCCTGCGGCCCAACATCGTTTATTACGCGAGTCCCAACAACCCCACCGGGAACTGTTTCTCGGGTGAAGTCATCCAAGCGCTCGTCGAGGAGTTTCCGGACACGTTGCACGTCATCGATGAAGCGTACGGAGCATACTCCGAGCAGTCGTTTGCCACCTGGTGCCAAGAGCGCCCGCAGTGCGCTTTGATGGGAACGCTTTCCAAGGTGGGATTTGCCGGAATTCGGGTGGGCTGGGTGAGGATAGCCGAGCCCCTGGCGCACGAGCTCGAAAAGGTTCGACAGCCGTTCAATCTCAACACGATCTCCCAGCAAATCGCGACCCTGGCGCTCACCGATCTCGCCCCGATGCTCGAAGAGCACATCACGCTGGTCGTAGCCGAGCGCGAACGCGTGGCAGCGGCGCTCGAGCGATTCGATGCGCTACGCTGCTATCCGAGCGATGCGAACTTTTTACTCGTGAATTATGACGGCGACCCGTCGACACTGTGCCAGGCCTTGCTCGTCCGGGACATCGCCGTGCGTCAATTCCCCAATGCAGATTCGAGGCTACGGCGCTGCATCCGGATCACGATTGGCACACCCGACGAGAACGGCCGCTTGCTCGAAGCGCTCGACGATATACTACATTGACGATGTCCATGGTGAGCACGCAAGAGGCAACCCCAGAGCTTGCAATCGAAGCGCTGCAGTGGGCCGCCCGGGTGGCCGACGAGCCCGCGCTGCTCGAGCACCAACCTGGACGCCCGACGCCCGCGCAATGGCGCTCGGTGCCGCTGGCCGTGCTTCGCGAGCACATGGACCGCCTGCTGACCTCGAAGCACCCCGAGCCGGGCCTGGACGCGCTCGAATGCGTGGGGTGCCTCGACGTCTGGCTCCCCGAGGTTGCGGCCATGGTCGGCTTTGGCGACAACGAGTGGCGCCACAAAGACGTCTGGAAACACACCAAGCAAGTCGTGAAACAATCGGTACCACGTCTCGAAGTCAGATGGGGCGCCCTGCTTCACGATATCGGCAAGCCCAAGACGCGTCGCATCGACGAGCGAGGCAACGTAACCTTCCACGGGCACAGCGAGGTGGGCGCGGCGATGTTCCGCAAGCGCGTCGCTGACCGTTTGGGATTCGAAGGCGCGTTACGCGAGCGCATCCACTTTCTGATCTTGCATCACCTACGGGCTGCCCAATACGACGAAGGTTGGACGGACGCGGCCGTTCGTCGCTTCTACAAGCAAATGGGCGATGGCCTTCGCGACCTCCTCGACCTGAGCCGCGC
>JASFKY010000336.1:0-4303 GCA_050118395.1 Myxococcales bacterium
GAAAAGACTCGCGAGATGACCGACGTCAAGCTCGAATTCTTCGAGCCGCCCGCGATTCCCGGTTTCGGGGCAGCCGGCGGCCTTTCTTTGCGCGTCCTCGATCAGACTCAATCGAGCACGCCCGACTACAAGCGCTTAGGAGACATCACAAACCGGTTCATGGCCGCGCTAAGAGAGCGCGAAGAAGTCGGCAGTCTGTTCACTTTCTATGCTTCCGACTACCCACAATACGAGCTCGTCATCGACAACGACATCGCCATGCAAAAAGGCGTGACGATCGAAGACGCTCTGACCAATCTCAACATCCTCATAGGCAGCACCTACGAGCAAGGGTTCGTTCGCTTCAACCAGTTCTACAAGGTGTACGTCCAGGCATGGCCCCAGTTCCGGCGGATGCCCAAGGACTTAGACGAACTATTCATCGCGAACGACGATGGAGAAATGGTTCCGTACTCCTCGTTCATGGAGGTCAAGAAGACGCAGGGCCTCAACGAAATTACTCGGTACAATCTGTACCCCTCGGCCGCCATTCAGCTGGTGCCGGCTGCGGGCTACTCGTCCGGCCAGGCCATTCAGGCAGTGCGGGAGGTCGCCGAGGCGACGTTGCCTAACGGATATGGGCTGGGTTGGGAGGGCCTTTCCTGGGACGAGTCGAAAAAGGGCAATGCTGCCCTTTACATCTTCCTAGTCGTCGTCGTGTTCGTGTATCTAGTACTGGTGGCGCAGTACGAGAGCTTCCTGATTCCTCTCGCGGTGATCCTGTCGCTGCCGATCGGCATCTTCGGGTCTTTCTTGTTCCTCAGAGCAGCGGGTCTGGCCAACGATGTCTGGGCTCAGCTCGGTATGATCATGTTGGTCGGTCTCTTGGGCAAGAACGCGATCTTGATCGTCGAGTTCGCGGTACAGCGGCGAAACGAGGGCGCGTCGATCCGGGACGCGGCGATCGAAGGTGGAAAGCTTCGCTTCCGGCCCATCCAAATGACGTCGTTTGCGTTCGTGGCGGGTCTCGTGCCATTGGTCGTCGCCCACGGCGCCGGTGCGATCGGGAACCGCACCATTGGTGTCACGGGCGTTGGCGGGATGCTCCTCGGTACACTCATAGGCGTCATCGTCATCCCTGGCCTCTACTATCTCTTTGCTCGAATCTCCGATGGGCGCCAACTGCTTCGCGATGAGACGGCGAGGCCTCTGAGTGAGGCTGATGATGGCCTTCACTCCGATTCACAGGAGGGAACCCAATGACGAGCACTCACAACCCCTTGATCGTGGGGCTGCCTCTAAGCCGCGAAACCGACGACGTCCTCTTGGCGTCGAAAGAGCTAGGCCAACGGATGGAGTGTCCGATAGTCGTGGTGCATGCGCTCGCCGAGCGCCGCCTCGAGAGCAAGCGAGGTCTTTCCCAACGTATCCAAGGGGCCAAGCAGGCCCTGGCTCCTCACTTGGCGAGGCTGCGTGATGCAGGGCTGGACGCGCACGAGGAGGTGGCGGTCGGCGCTCCGGCCGACCTCGTGGTCGGGACGGCACAACGCATGGGCGCCGAGCTCATCGTCACCGGGGGCGGTCGGCGGGCAGCGTTTCGGCGCTGGATGGCGGGCTCGGTGGCCGAGGCGATCATTCGCCGGGCCTTCGTTCCGGTCTGGGTCGCACGCGGGCGCCCATTTGTCAGGCAGCCCGTGCTGTGCCCGGTGGACCTCAGCACGCAGTCTAAGCTCGGGCTTGCGTCGGCCGTTCGCATGGCCCAGCTCCTCGACGCGCCGCTGCGGGTGATGACAGTTCTCTCGGAGCCACCGTCGGCTGAAGCACGGGAAGCCGAGGACGCACGCCGAGGCATCGATGAGCTGCTGGAGGACCACGCCATCGAAGGTCTCGAAGTCGAGGTGGTCATGGTGCGCGGCGTGCCTGCCGAACGGATCGTCAAGGCCTCGAACCAAGCCGGGCTGCTCGTGGTCGGCAGTCGGGGCTACGATCCTCTGGTCCCGGCATGGCTCGGGCCCGTCACGACGCGCGCGCTTCGCTCGAGCCGTTGCAGCGTGTTGGCGATCCGAGAAGTGGACGTCGATCTCGAGCAGCGCGAGCGTGCAATCGGCGACATCGCCGATGCGTACCGCGCCGCTCGGGAGTTGATCGAGGACGACCGCGCAGCGGAGGCGCTCCCGTTGATCGAGTTGGCAGCCGAGCGCGCCCCCATCAACGCTACGATCCAGGAGACCTACGCCATCGCCCTCGAGAAGATCGGCCGCGAGGTGGAGGCCCGAGGGCGCCACGAAATCGCAGAGATGATTCGCAGCCGCATCGGCCCGAGATGACCGTGCCGCGAACCCCGGCGCTTCTCATGCGCGGCAGACGTCTACGGTGATCTCCGGCGCCGCCGCGACCGCAGAACGTTTTCCTCTAGGCGACTGGAAACAACACGAAAACCAATAGATCCCACGTCAGGTGAGCCAGAAGCGGGGCGACCAGCCCTCTAGTTCGTACCCGAAGAGCTCCCCAGACTAGTCCGCATGCGAGCGCGACGACGACCAGAAGCGGCGATCGAAAGGCAATCTGGGGAAACGTGTAGACGACGGCCGAGAGCAAAACGGCACGAATCCCTGGCTGACCGCACGCGAACACGTCGATCGCGAGCCCGCGCCACACCATCTCCTCTGCGAGCACGACGAGCACGAGCACGGGGAAAGCCGCGACCGGACCGGGCGTCTGCCGCAGCATCGCGTAGAGCTTCGGCACTTCGGTATGGATCTGGGGGACCAGCTCGCCGCTGACCGGATAGAGCGCCCAGGTTGCCAAAGACATCACAACGCCCGTCCCAATGCCCACGAGCATGTCGCGACGCGTCACCTGCCACATGCCGTCGCTGCGTGACGCGAAGAAGGAACGCAGAAGCACGAGAGACGTCAACGCCGCCGCACCGGTTCCGAGCCAGATGTTGACCTGCTCGCGAAGGCCCATCGCCACGCAAAAAGCAAGGACGCAGAGCACGAGGACCCCTGCGCTCGATCGGGTCTGCGTGATCACTTAGCCACCGCTCCGAACGCGCTGGCGCATGTGTTCGATGAGCTCGAGGCTCGGGACCTGATCCGCTGCTTCGTCTTCGAGCGCCTGATACACGGACGCCTGAAACGCCGTTGGCTTGCGGCCTTCGAGCCGTTTCCAAAACACCTCGCCACTGGGGTCGAGGTCGCTCTGGAGCCCCTGCACGAGCTCCCTTGCAAGTGCCAAGTCCGCCCGCGTGACGAGCGCGATCCAGTAGCTCGACAAGGTTGGGGTGATGACCGGAACGCCAACGAGGGTCGGGTCTTTGCCCATGCTCTTGGCGACCCTCGAGAGCAGGTCCGCGTGCGTCATGCGTTCTGGCCCTGGAAGGTCGAACCATGCGCTCTTGGCGAGCGGAAGGTCGAGCGCTTCGAGGATCGCAATGACGACGTCCTCGATCCAGACGGGCCACGACGAGTATCGCAACCAGCGCGGGAGCAGCATCGCCGGAAGGCGCGCGGCGAGGTCGCGCACGATCATCCATGAGCTCCCGCCTGCGCCGATGACGAGACTCGATCGAAGCTCGATCGTCGAGATGCTGCCCGAGCGCAGGATCTCGCCCGTATGAAGCCGGCTTCTCAAGTGTCGCGACCCACGTCCTTCGGGGGCGACACCGCCGAGATAGACGATCCGGCCCACCCCAGCTTGCTCGGCGGCGCTGAGAAACGCCTCCGCCGACCGCGCCTCACGCTCCGGATAGTCTTCCGAATCGTCGATCGAGTGAATGAGGTAAACCGCTGCGTCGCAGCTCTGCAGGGCGGGCCCGATGCTTTGGGGCTGCTCGACGTCGAGGTACACCCAACCGGGCTTGGAAGCCTTCTCGCGATTGCGGGTCGCGCGGCGAACACCCCAGTCCGTCTCCGCAAGCGCCGCATCGAGATGGCGCCCAACGAAGCCGGTCGCTCCGGTGAGCAAAAGTGTCCGCGAGCTTTGTCGTTCGTCTTGCATTGAGCTACGAAGCCCTTTCGTGTCGAGTCCCGGGAGCCCGCGAAAACAAGACCAACGTCTTTGTCGACGACGAGGCGTATCTCCCCTTCACCGAGTTTTCCTAGCTCCCCGTGCTCGAAGCGCTAGTGCTTGAAGGTCCGCTCGGTCCCTGGCACGTGCGCGGGATGACCGCCCCGTGCTTCCGTGCAAAAACACGAGTTTTTCGGGCGTTCACGGAGCGCTCGCGCCCGCACCGCGCACGAACCCCGAGCGCTGCAATCGTTCGTGCGCTTCTTCCTGGCGGGCTTGGTCGACCAGAATCGCCAATTTGTCGTTTCGCCAG
>JASFKY010000337.1:0-4283 GCA_050118395.1 Myxococcales bacterium
TCCTGGAGGCTGGGGCGGAGGTCCTAGGAATCTTCCACGGATACACCAACCTTCAGGACTACGAACCAACCTCTCGACCAATGCGCGAGTCGGAGCACTACCGGCTGCTCACGCCCGCGGACATTCGGGGCATACGAAACACGCGTGGGATCATCATCGGGACGGCGCGCGTGAACCCGGGCTCGAGCGTGGAGAGACCCTCCGATCTTCTCGATCCTCAAAAAACCGATCGACTGGCCCGAATCCACCACGCTCTGGTCGATCTGAAAGTGGACGCGCTCATCTCGATCGGCGGGGACGATACGCTCAAGACGGCCAACTTTCTGCATGAGTACCAGAAGCACCATGTCGCGGAAGCGAACCGATTTCGGATCGTCCACTTGCCCAAAACGATCGACAACGATTACCGTGGAATCGACTTCACGTTCGGCTTTTTCACCGCCGTCGACGTGATGGCCAAAGAGCTACTGAACCTCCGCGCCGATTGCATCGCCACGAGCAGCTATTTCATCGTCGAGACGATGGGCCGAAAGGCGGGTTGGCTCTCGTACGGCGTTGCCATTGCGGGCGAGGCCAGCATGGTCGTCTCGACCGAAGACGTTCATGACGATCTGGCCGTTGCAGAAACGCGCTCCGATCCGATTACGGGCGAAGAACACGTCGAGTATCGACTTTCCATGACCTCGCTGGTCGACCGAATCGTCGACTTGATCTTGGAGAGGGAAAAGCGAGAGCAATATTACGGGACCGTCGTGTTGGCTGAAGGGCTCGCCGAGTTGTTGCCCGAAAATGCCGTGGATGGCATGCCGAGAGACGAACACGGGCACCTTCAATTGAGCTCGTTCGATCTCGCGAAGGTCGTGGCGGACCGTGTGGAAGCCCGCTACGAGGAGCGAACCGGTCGCCGCAAGAAACTTCGTCACATTCAGCTGGGATACGAATCGCGTTGCTCGCCCCCTCATGCGTTCGACGTGATGCTTGGCAGCCAGCTCGGCATCGGGGCCTTCCGCGCTCTGGTCGAGGAGGGTCTCGATGGCTACATGGTGAGCGTGAGCGGCCAGCTTCAGCTGCATTACGTCGAATTTTCGAAGCTGATCAATCCGTACAACTTGAAGACCGACGTGCGGCTCATCGAGCGCGGCAGTGACTTTCACCGGCTCGCCCGGTTTTTGGAGACACAAACGGGTCGTCGCTTTGCTTGGAGTCCAGGCTTGCGTCTGGAGCCACAAACCAAAAAGCCTCCGAAGTGACTTCGGAGGCTCCGGCTCAGTAAGAGCGTTCGTTTATCTGGCGCACGCGTTTGCGTCGGCGCCGTGCGGCCTCTGCGGCTTTCTTTCGCTTCTTGATGGACGGCTTCATGTAATGGCGTCGGCGCTTGAGCTCGCGAAGGATGCCCTCGGTGGCCATCTTGCGCTTCAGGTGCTTGACCGCGCGTTCCAGCCCACGCTCTCCGACGTGAACTTCGATGGGCTTACACTGTACGGTCTCTACCATGAACGCTGAGGCTCCCTTCTGCGAAGGGCCGCAGGCTTACACACAGTCCCGACCTGCGCAAGGATCTCCCCCGTTTGGGGACAGAGGATGCTCCAAATTGCCCTAATCAAACGCTTATTCAGCTCCTGCACGAGGTCGGGGAGCCTCGGCCTCGCCCGCTCGCTCGAAGAGCAGCTTACCTTCACCCGCATCCACGCGGATCGTGTCGCCGGAGATGAACCGGCCGGCGAGGATGTCCTCGGCGAGCCCGTTTTCCAGATAGCGCTGGATGGCCCGCTTGAGGGGCCGTGCGCCGTAGGTCGGATCGTACCCCACGTTGGCCAAAAAGTCCTTGGCCGAGTCGCTGATTTCGAGACGTAGCTCTCGGTCCGCAAGTCGCTTTTCGAAGTGACGAAGTTGCACATCGACGATTGCGCGCAGCTGCTTTCGGTCGAGCCGGTGGAAGATGATGGTCTCGTCCAACCGGTTCAAGAACTCGGGCCGAAATGCATCGCGCAAGTCTTCCATGACCGCACCGCGAATCGCGTCGTCGTCGTCGAGCGCCATGATGTGATGCGAACCGACGTTCGAGGTCAAAATGACGACCACGTTCTTGAAGTCGACCGTGCGCCCTTGTCCATCGGTCAAACGGCCGTCATCGAGCACCTGCAACAATACGTTCCAGACATCCGGATGCGCCTTTTCCACCTCGTCGAACAACACGACCGAATACGGGCGTCGCCGAATCGGCTCGGTCAACTGGCCGCCCTCTTCGTATCCGACGTAGCCAGGAGGGGCCCCGATCAGTCTCGCCACGGCGTGCTTTTCCATGTACTCGCTCATGTCGAGGCGGATCATCGCCTTGTCGTCGTCGAACAGAAACTCGGCCAGAGCGCGCGCCAATTCGGTCTTGCCGACACCGGTCGGGCCCAAGAACAGAAACGACCCGATGGGCCGGTTGGGCTCGCTCAATCCGGCACGGGATCGGCGCACCGCGTTCGACACGGCGACCACCGCTTCGTCTTGACCGATGACTCGTCGTCGCAACCGGTCTTCCATGTGCAAGAGCTTGTCTTTTTCGCCCTCGAGCATCTTGCTCACGGGAATGCCAGTCCACTTCGAAACCACTTCCGCGATGTCTTCGTCGGTGACCTCTTCCTTGAGGAATGACGCCTGAGTCTGGATTTCGGCGAGTTTCTTTTGCGCCCCGGCCACGGCCTTTTCGGCAGCGGGAATCTCGCCGTATTGCAGGCGGGCGGCCCTTTCGTAATCCGTGGTGCGTTCCGCTCGCTCCAGATCGAGTCGAAGGTTTTCGACGAGCTCCTTCTTCTCGCGAATTTCCGTAATCAGCTCCTTTTCACGAAGCCATTGCGCCCGCATCGTGTCGCGTTGCTCTTGAAGATCCGATAACTCTTGCTCCAGGTCGGCCAAGCGCTTCTTGCTCGCGTCGTCCTTTTCTTTCTTCAGGGCTTCACGCTCGATCTCGAGCTGCGTCACCTTTCGTTCCACCGTATCGATGGGCGCGGGCAAGGAGTCGATTTCCATCTTCAGACGCGATGCTGCCTCGTCGACCAAATCGATCGCCTTGTCGGGGAGGAAACGATCCGTGATGTACCGATGACTCAGCGTGGCCGCGGCGACGATCGCCGAATCTTGGATTCGAATGCCGTGGTGAATCTCATAGCGTTCTTTGAGACCGCGAAGGATGCCGATCGTATCGTTGACCGAAGGCTCTCCAGCGAACACGGGCTGGAAGCGCCGTGCGAGCGCTGCATCCTTTTCGATGTGCTTACGGTATTCGTCGAGCGTGGTCGCGCCGACGCAACGGAGCTCCCCGCGTGCCAAAGCCGGCTTGAGCATGTTGCTCGCATCCATCGAGCCCTCCGCGGCGCCGGCACCTACCAGCGTGTGAAGCTCGTCGATGAAGAGGATGATCTCGCCTTTGGCCGATTCGATCTCCTGCAGCACCGCCTTGAGACGCTCCTCGAACTCACCCCGATATTTCGAGCCGGCAACGATTGCGGCCAAGTCCAAGGCCAAAAGCTTCTTGTTCTTGAGACCTTCCGGCACGTCTCCTTGGACGATTCGGTGCGCGATCCCCTCGGCAATGGCGGTCTTACCGACACCCGGCTCGCCGATGAGCACGGGGTTGTTCTTGGTGCGCCGAGAGAGCACCTGCATGACGCGACGGATCTCTTCGTCGCGCCCGATCACCGGGTCCGTCTTGCCTTGGCGAGCGGCCTCGGTGAGGTCGCGCGTGTACTTTTCGAGCGCCTGAAACTTTCCTTCGGGGTCTGGGTCCGTCACCCGCTGACTGCCGCGCACCTGCTGAATCGACTGGAGAAGCTTGGAGCGGTCGACTCCTTGCGCTTCGAGGGCCTTTTTGAGCTGGCCGTCCTTGTATGCGGCAAGCAACAGGTGCTCCGCCGACGTGTATTCGTCTTTGAGCGCTTCGGTTTCTTTCCACGCATTGTTGAGCAGATCGCGCAGCCTCGAAGAGAGACCAGCCTCGGCGCCTCCCGCGACTTTGGGCATCCGGTCGAGCACGGCGCCCATCGCCCGAATCAAGCCTTGTAGATCGGCATCGGCTTTTTCGATGATCGCAGGCCCGAGACCGTCGGCTTGCGCCAACAGCTCCAGCATCAGGTGTTCTGGATACAGCTCCGGGTTGCCGCGGTCGGCGGCATTTTGCTGTGCCGCAACCAGGGCTTCTCGGGTTTTGGTGGTGAGTCGGTCGAGTCGCATTTCCCCGGAAATTAAGCATTGATGGGAGCCCGTCAATAGTTAGACAGGCTGCCGAAACGAGGCAA
>JASFKY010000338.1:0-4256 GCA_050118395.1 Myxococcales bacterium
GCCGGTTCCTCCCATCGGCTGCGATTCGACGAAAATGCAACGAAGCTCGCCTTCCTCGAACCGACATTGCTCTTGAATCGAGCGAAGCAACTGAAGGTTGTGCAGGTGGCCTTCACCGAAATTCCAGCCGATGACCACCCCAGCGACCAACTCTCCGTCCAGGTATTCATAGGCGTCGATGTCATCGACGGCCTTGGGCAGCAAGATCTGCAGACACCGTCCGTGCAGGTGCATCGCTCGAAACGCCATGACCTTGGAAATCGTCGCCGTGATAGTGTCCTCGTCGTAGAACTTCCGCAGCTGGTCTTGGACCCGCGGAGCGGCTTTGATGAGGTGCGTGTCGAGCTTTTTGGAGCAATCGTCTTTGAACAGCCACACACTGTATGCCCAGTTGCCGGCATAGTACCGCATCGAGCACAGGAACGACGCGCGTGAAGGCACGAAATTTCCGAATAGGGGAACGCCCACCAGCGCGAAAAGCAAGAAGGCGATCAGCCAAGGCGACTCGATGCTGAAGGCGTCGACCGCAGCGTAGTGTCCGAAGAGCACGAAGCCGCCGTACACCATGATCACGTTCCACTCGATCGGGACGCCCATCGGGATGCTGCTCGTGATGAAGATGTGGAAGACCAACATGACGGCAAGGGCCGCGGTGGTCACCGTGCCACCATGGCCGAGAAGCAGCGCGATCGGGAACGCATACTCGACCACCGTACCGGTGTGCGCCATGAGCTTCGCGAGCGTCGACGGGCGGAGGTCGTCGGGGTAGCTTCGATAGAAAATCTTTCGCAGCGATCCGATGCGAGTCAGCGGGCTGTTGCTCTGCATCACCGCAATCACCGACGGAAAGTGGTGATTCAGCTTGGAGGTGGCGGCCCACATCCAAATGGCCACCCACACCAACTTCGAGCCGGCGAGCCAATCGCCCGCAAACGAGAAGCAAACCAGGGCGGTGTAATAGTGCTCGGCACGCGACGCGAGAAAGATGGTCTTGTCCGTGATGCCCAGCAGCGGAAGCAGGACCAAGGTCGGCAGTAAGTACCCGAGCGAGAGCTCTGGTGCGAGCAGCGCGCGGAACAAAAAGAACATGTGCGCCACGTACAGCCCGACGTCGAGCCACGTCCGGGTGGAGCCGCCCAACACGGGCGCCCCTGGAAGCAGGGGAACCTTGGTGGTTCCCGGCCGGCAGAAGTAAAGCGCGCCGCCTACGGGCGGACGATAGCGTCCGGTCAAAGGGCCGCTTCCGCATCCAAGGCCGAGACCTTCGAACGCCATGCTCCAAAGGACGGCTTTCTGGAAGGCAATGGGCTCGAAGTACCAAGAGCCGAAGTCACCCAGGGCCCCTAGCCCCGGGGTCGAGGAGCAGAACAAGCTCCAGACCCACACGTAGAAAAAGATCTTCAGGATGTAGAGTAGATAGATGGGCCAGGGCGTTCCATAGCCCTGGAGCGCCCACGACTGGCAGACCATCTTCATCCTTTGTGGGAAGGGCTTTTTCCGCCATTCGTCGATGTCGTAGGGCGGCAGAATCGGCTTGGGCACCAGCATGGGCGGGAGACTAGCGATCGGAAGCCGCGCTGTCACCGGCAAGCATGCTATGGCAAGCTAAATTGAAACCGCACGAGAAAGCCATGGGGAAGAAGGATAAGGACCACGCACCCGTCACACTGCCACCGTTGGGCCGCGACGCAGTGCCGCCCAAGAAGCCCAAGCTGAAAAAGGCATACTACGAAAAGGCGATGGCCGATTTTCAGGTCGAGCTGGTCAAGCTCCAGAAATGGATTCAGACCCAAGGTCTCAAGGTCGTGGTCATTTTCGAGGGCCGCGACGCGGCGGGCAAGGGCGGAGCGATCAAGCGCATCACCCAAAGCCTCAATCCGCGAATCTGCCGCGTGGTCGCCCTCGCCAAACCCAACGAACGCGAACGAACGCAGTGGTATTTTCAGCGCTACGTAGAGCATTTGCCCGGAGCCGGCGAGATGGTTTGCTTCGACCGGAGCTGGTACAACCGCGCCGGCGTCGAGCGCGTCATGGGCTATTGCACCGAGCAGGAATATCGCGAGTTTCTTCGCTCCTGCCCGCAGTTCGAGCGGATGTTGGTTCGTTCGGGCATCATTCTCATCAAGTATTGGTTTTCCGTGAGCGACGAGGAGCAGGAGCGCCGCTTCAAGAAGCGAATCGAAGATCCCATTCGGCGCTGGAAAATCAGCGAAGTCGACCTGATGGCCCGGCAGCACTGGGTCGACTACTCGATCGCCAAGGACGAAATGTTCGCCCACACCGACATCAAACAAGCGCCTTGGTACGTCGTTCGGGGCGATGACAAACGCCGCGCGCGGCTCAACGTGATTGCGCACCTGCTGAGCCTGATCCCGTACAACGAAGTACCGGAGCCGCGTCTCAAGCTTCCGGAACGACAGAACAACATCAAATACGTTCGCCCGCCGATCGAAGATCAAAGCTTCGTGCCTGAAATATTTTGAGCTCCGGCTCCGCAAAATCCCCATGACTTGCCATCGCTTGGTCCGCCACTGCCGCCTCATCGTCGTCGCTTGCGTGCTTCTCGCATGCGCCGGCGGCTGCACGGGGCTGCTCCAGAATCTGGGCGCCCGTTGGGTGACGCGACAGATTGCGGGGGAGCTCGACCTCGATGAGACGCAGACCGCGGCCACTCGAGCTTCGGTCGATCGCCTGATCGCGGCGGCGCCGGAGGCCCTTGGCAGCAAGGTGGACATGTTGGTCGCCACCGTCGATACCGCAATCGTCAAGGGGCTGACCGAAAAGAAGCTTCTCGGGATGGAGCGCCAGGTCGACGACCTCCTGGACGTCGTAGCCAAGGCCATCATCGATGAGGCATCTCCCATCTTGGCGACGCTCCGGGATGACCAGATCGACTTCGCCGAGGCCCGCATCCAAAAGCGTTTGGAAGAGGCCAGAGAAGAAATGGAAGAGCCTAAGGAAGAGCGGCTCGAGAAGCGACAGGACGAGTTCGTGAACGCAGTCGAAGCTTGGGTGGGCAACTTGAGTGATCGCCAGGAAGAGGCGCTTCGCTCCTACGTGGCGGGCCTTCCGGACGAATCCGCCGCGCGTCTCGGTGCTGACGAGCGCCGGGTGGAACGGGTGGCCGCGATCTTTCGCAAACATCCAGGGCCTGAGGTCATCCGCGAGACGCTGTGGACGGAATGGAAGAATCGGGAAGATTGGGGGCCGGATGCTCGTCCTCCCGCGGCCCGCAGGGCGGAGGGCCGCGAAGCGCTTCTATTCGTGTATGGCATGCTCGATGCGAGGCAAAAGGACCATGCCAGCAAACACCTGCACGAGCTCCACGACAAGATCAAAGGCTTCTTTGGCGCCGCGGGTAGCTAGGGGCTGTGCCTAGAAGAGCCAGCCCACGAAGAACTTGAATATGTGGGCATTGGTTCGAAATTCGCTCTTGGTGAAGCTATTCATGCTGATGGTGTAGTTGAAATCGAAGTTGAGGGGACCCAGGTCGAACTGCGTTCCGAACCGAGCGCCGGCTACGTAAATCGCGAGCGGGAAACCGGGGATTTCTTTCGGTCTGAACTTGAGCGCTTTGCGATTTCCGTTGATGTCGACGAAACCGCGGAGGTTGAACGTGCTGACCCATCCCCCGTACAGGAACAGCTTGAAGTAGGGGTTCTTGTACGGGACGTAACCGGCAGTGAGCGGAATCTCGAGCGAGTTCATCCTAGCGCGCTGTCCGACCAGCAGTTGCACCGCGGTGGCGTTGGTTCCCTGTGCTCTGGCAATGTCCGCCATGGATTGTGTGACTTCGAAATAAAAACGGCTGAAACCGATCGCCATCTCCCCGAAGATCTTTCCGGCCGTGACGCGCGCTCCGAGCTGCAAGCCCCAGTTGGGAAAGGTGCTCGGATTCCGTCCCCCGACGGTGCTTATGTACTCTCCCGTGCCTGGGTCGTAGAGATCGATTTCGGGAACGCGAGGCACCAACGTCGTGCTGCCCACGCCCACGGCGACTTTGACCGACATCTTGGGCACGGCGTGAGCCGAGCTCGGCATGAGCCATGCGCATGCGCATAGTGAGAGCAGGGAGATGGTCGCGATAGGTTTGTTCATCTGTGGTGATCCGCTCTGGGCTCTCGACGCCTGGGGTCATGCAGGGAACAGGTACTCCTTGCCGTCGAGGACGAACTTCTTGTCCATGATGCGCGGCCACATCGGCTTGGTCTTGAGCTTGTCCTTTTGCCACTGCTCGTGCTCGCTCTTGAGCTTCT
>JASFKY010000339.1:0-4254 GCA_050118395.1 Myxococcales bacterium
CATCCGGGCAGCCATCCTCGTCTAGGAAGCCGTCGAAGTCCTCGGGTTCGTTCGGACACTGATCGACGTCATCGGGAATGCCGTCGCCGTCGCTATCCGCGACCTTTTCCTCGGCGGGCATGGTGAAGCCCACCATGCCGACCATGCGCCAATCGGGAGCACCGTAGCCGGGAGTCACCCCCGCGCTGCCCGCAAGGCCGATGTTGAATCCGAATTGGGGCAACCACTTGAAGCCGCCCATGACCTCGACTGGAGTTTCCTCTCGAGTCCACCAGCCGACCGTGCTGTTGGCTGCGGTGCGGCCGAAGACTTCAGCGGAAATCATGAAGTGATCCTGGCCCAGCATGACGAGCAAACCGCCGCCATAGGTAAACTCGTTGCCGACGAACAGGTTGTTCGTCACACGCTGACCTTGCGTACCGAGCTTGTAACCGACTTGAATGGGGATACGGACGTGGTCGCCCGCATTGAAGGTGCCCAGGAGCTCGAACCAGCCACCGATGTAGGGGCTCTTGTCGACCTGGCCGGCATACTTTTGCTGATTGTTGGAAAGCGATGCCGTGTTGATCGTCATCGTGGCTTGAAGCGCGAGTTGGAAGATGTCGAAGCGGTTGCCGAATATGTTACCCCGAGCTCCGAAGTAGACGTCGCCAAAGTTTCCACCATTGGGAAGCAAATACGCGTAGGGACCGGTTGCTCCCCCGGGCAGCGAAGCACCTGCGTTCCCCGAAGCTTCGATGTTGAAGTGATAGGGCACGTCCATGAACAGAACGAGGTGATCCGCCAGGCCCAAATTCCACGCGAGGTGTCCGGTGAGCTGCTTGTGCACGACCGCGGACTGGGTTCCCGTCGCGGCGTCCTCGAAGACCAGCGCATCGTTGTTGTAGTCCATGTAGATCATGAACCCGAAGCGCTTGTGTCCCTGGCCGTCCGCCGTGCTGGTCGCAAAGCCGTCGGTTGCGAGCTCGGCCGGCCTGTACTGATTGAGATCGATTTGCGTCGAGCCCTGCGGACCCTGCGCGGCGGCGCCCGAACAAACACCGAGCATCCCAAGCGTCATTGCCAGCCACGTCGCGATCCCACCCCGGTTCAATATTTCTCGGTAATCGCCTGTTTTCACGCTCTCCTCCATCACATCCCCGCAGGGAGGCTCACGAGCCCCCCGCCTGCCACACTAGTGTTGCTGCTAGTACCATTCTCGTAAAAAAAGCGGGAGATCCGATGCGTGCGGCCGGAAGGAAAGCCGCCTATATAGAAAGAATCCGTTAGGATTACACGCGTGCGATCCGAGGCTTCCTTATACCGAACCGCTCCCGAGCCCATCACGGGCATGCCTCCGGGCATCCCCTACATCGTCGCAAACGAAGCGGCCGAGCGATACAGCTACTACGGAATGCGGGCGATTTTGGTCATCTTCATGACCCGATTCCTGCTCGACGCCCAGGGCGGTCTGGACGTGATGACCGAGGAGCAAGCCAAGACTTGGTTTCACGGTTTCGTGACCGCTGTCTACTTCTTCCCCATCGTCGGCGCGATCATCTCCGATGGATTCCTCGGCAAGTACCGCACCATCCTGTCGCTGTCGATCGTGTACTGCATGGGTCACCTCGCGCTCGCGCTCGATGACACGAGAACCGGCTTGGCCTTGGGCCTGGGTTTGATTGCCGTCGGCTCGGGCGGCATCAAGCCCTGTGTATCGGCCCATGTCGGAGACCAGTTCGGGCACACCAATGCCGATCTTCTGCCCAAGGTCTTCGGCTGGTTCTATTTCGCGATCAACGTGGGCGCGCTTGCCTCGATCTTGTTTGCCGAGCCCTTGCTGCATCGCTTCGGTCCATCTGTCGCCTTTGGCGTGCCAGGCGTGCTGATGGCTCTGGCGACGCTCTTCTTTTGGATGGGCCGCCACAAGTTCGTGCACATCCCGCCGGGAGGCATCACCTTCCTGCGCGAGGTTCGAAGCGCAGACGGCCTCAAGGCGATCGGAAAGCTTTTCATCATCTATGTCTTCATCGCCATGTTCTGGGCGCTGTTCGATCAACAGGGCTCGGCGTGGGTGCTCCAAGCACAGCGGATGGACCGGCATTTCATCGTCGATTGGGACCCATCGCAAGCGCAGTGGCTCAATCCCGCGCTCGTGCTGCTCTTCATCCCCTTGTTTACGCGGGTGGTGTATCCGTCGTTCGATCGTTTTTGGCCACTGACACCTCTCCGAAAGATCTCGATCGGGCTCTTCATGACGGTGCCGGCTTTCCTTTTGCCCGCATGGCTGGAGGCCAGGTTGGACGCCGGAGAATCGGTGAACATCATCTGGCAACTCGGCGCTTACGTCCTCATGACGACGGCCGAAATCTTGGTGTCGATCACGGCGCTCGAGTTTTCCTACACACAGGCGCCCAATCGCATGAAATCCCTGGTGATGGGAGCGTTCTTGATGAGCGTCTCCATCGGCAATCTCTTCACCGCCGCCGTGAACTACTCGATTCAAAACCCCGATGGCAGCAGCAAGCTCGAGGGGCCTTCTTACTACCTGTTTTTTGCTGCGGCGATGGCCGTGACGGCCGTTCTCTTCGTTCCCGTCGCCGTTTGGTACAAGGAGCGCACCTACATTCAAGACGAAGCACCGGTGGGGGTGCCGACATGAACGTGGTGACCGCGGCGCGCGCTTGGATCGCGCAAGACCCCGATCCGGAGACCCGTGACGAGCTCGAGTCGCTGATCGCGAACCGCGACTTGGCAGCCCTCGAGGATCGCTTTTCGGGATCGCTCGAGTTCGGCACGGCGGGGCTCCGGGGATTGCTCGGCGCCGGACCCACGCGCATGAATCGAGTGACCGTCGCGCGTGCGACCGCGGGGCTGTGCGCATGGCTCAAAGCGCAAGTGCCCGATGCCGAAAGCCGTGGCATTTGCGTCGCCAGAGACGCGCGCCGCAACAGCGACGTCTTCGAGCGAGACGTGATCGAGATCGCAACCGGGGCGGGCATCCCGGTGGCGTTTTTCGCACAAGTGACCCCGACGCCGGTGCTCGCCTTTGCCGTTCTCGAGCAGAAGGCGGCCGGTGGCGTGATGATCACGGCCAGCCACAATCCGCCCGGATACAACGGCTACAAGGTCTACTGGGGAAACGGCGCGCAAATCATACCGCCCCACGATCGGGGCATCGCCGAAGAAATCCAGCAGGCGCCTCCGGTCGATCGCATACCGCGGCTGTCGACCGAAGAGGCGCGGCGACGAGGCATGCTCCGCGAGATCGAGCCCGTGCGAAGGAAGTACATCGAAGCCATCGTCTCCGATCTCCTGGCGCCCTCGGCGCACCGTCCGGTCCGAGTGGCCTACACCGCCCTGCACGGAGTGGCCGAGGCCACCTTTCGGGAGGTGCTCGCGCTGGCCGGCTTTCAAGACGTGCACAGCGTGCCTGAGCAGCGCGCACCCGACGGACGCTTCCCGACCGTCGACTTTCCAAATCCCGAGGAGCCAGGCGCCATGACTCGGGTTTTGGCTCTGGCCGACCGGATCGATGCCGATCTGGCCATCGCCAACGACCCGGACGGTGACCGGGTGGGCGTCGCGATACGCGCAGACCACGGGCTGGAGCTGCTTTCAGGCAATGACATCGGCATCCTGTTAGCCAACGACTTGCTGGCTCGCTATCGAGGGAATGCCAAGCCCGTGGTGATTTCGACCATCGTGAGCAGCCCCATGCTGGGGCCGGTCGCGGCCAGCCATGGGGCTTTGTGGGAGCAAACTCTGACGGGCCACAAGTGGATTCAGAATCGTGCGATCGAGCTCGAGCAAGAAGGCTTCGCCTACGTCTTCGGATACGAGGAAGCGTTGGGATACGCGCCGTCCAAGTTGGTCCGCGACAAGGATGGCATCAGCTCGGCGCTTTGCTTGGTAGACCTCGCTTCCCGTCTCGCAGCCAAAGGCCAAACCTTGCTCGATGCACGAGCGGCTTTGTGGCGCGAACACGGCTTCTATGCAGATCGTCAGATCTCCAGGCGCTTCGACGGCTCAGATGCCAAAGCGCGAATGGACGAGGTCATCGACGGATATCGAAGTCAGCCGCCCCGTGACATCGGGGGGCAACGACTGCTTTCGATGTTGGATCTGGAACGCCAAAAACGGTGGTCCCCGTCCGGGGAAACCTCATTCGTTCGCTTTGCTCCGAGTAACGTCCTGATCTTCGAGCTGGAAGGCGGGCACCGCGCCATGGTTCGCCCGAGCGGGACGGAGCCGAAGCTCAAGTACTACTTTTAC
>JASFKY010000340.1:0-4230 GCA_050118395.1 Myxococcales bacterium
ATCCAAAATCTGCGGGACCGCGGCTATGCGCTGGCCATCCTCAGCGGGGACGCACAGCCTCGCGTATCCGCCCTGGGTGCTAGCTTGGGTATGGCCGCAGATGCATGCGTCGGGGGCCAAAGCCCTTTACAAAAGGCGGCCTATGTGCGCGAGCACGATCCGGCGCGGACTCTCCTGGTCGGAGACGGCCTGAACGACCAAATCGCGATGGGGGAAGCAGCGTGCTCGGGCACCCCGGCTGTCGATCGACCTTTCATGGCATCACGTTCTGACTTCTACTTCGTATCCCCTGGCTTGGGCCCCGTGGCGCAAGTTCTGCGCGTATCCGACACGCTCGCGCACGTTCTGCGCCGCATTTTAGCGTTTGCCATCGCTTACAATGGGGTCGCGGTATCGATCGCAATGGCCGGTTGGATGAAGCCTTGGGTCGCAGCTGTGCTAATGCCGCTCAGCTCGATCATCACGCTAGCCTACACCGTGATGATGCTGTCTCGAAGAGGGAGTCCATGGAAATCTTGATTTTATTGATTTTCGTTTGCGTAGTTTTGGTCGGCGTTGCAGTGGCGTTTTTTGCATGGACGGTTCGGCAAGGAACTTTCGACCACGTCGACCGCCTCGCGCTCCTGCCGCTTGACGAGGAAAAGTCGCTGACCCCAACCACGGAGAGGGAAGAGGACGAGTATGGAAACTCAGCGGATCGTGTATAACGACAAAGTCGTCCGCCAGTTCATCTGGGCGTCGGTGTTGTTCGGCATCATTGGGATGTTGGTCGGGGTCATCGTGGCTCTGCAGCTGGCCTTCTGGCCTGCCAACTTTCCGCCGCTATTGACCTTCGGACGTCTGAGGCCCTTGCATACGAACGCGGTGATCTTCGCGTTCGTCGGCAACATGCTCTTCGCGGGTATCTATTACTCGACGCAACGGCTAGCCAAAGCCCGGTTGGCCTCGGACATCCTGTCTTCGATTCACTTCTGGGGTTGGCAGCTGATCATCCTTTCGGCCGTGGCCACTCTGCCGTTGGGCATCACGACGGCCAAGGAATACGCCGAGCTCGAGTGGCCGATCGACATCGCCATCGCGGTGATTTGGGTGGTGTTTGCGGTGAACTTCTTCTGGACCCTCGCCAAGCGCCGCGAGAAGCACCTCTACGTCGCCATCTGGTTCTACATCGCTACCATCATCACCGTGGCGGTGTTGCACATCGTCAACAGCTTCGAAATTCCGGTGAGTGCCTTCAAGAGCTACTCGCTCTTCGCCGGCGTGCAGGATGCGCTGGTGCAGTGGTGGTACGGCCACAACGCCGTCGCCTTCTTCCTGACCACGCCGATCCTCGGGATCATGTATTACTTTTTGCCCAAAGCTGCGGAGCGCCCGGTTTTCTCCTACCGCCTGTCGATCGTGCACTTTTGGGGTTTGGTCTTCATTTACATCTGGGCAGGTCCCCACCACTTGCTCTACACCGCGCTGCCTGATTGGGCTCAGACCCTCGGCATGATCTTCAGCTTGATGCTCTGGGCGCCGAGCTGGGGCGGTATGCTGAACGGCCTGCTGACCTTGCGAGGGGCATGGGACAAGTTGCGGGCCGATCCGGTCCTGAAGTTTTTCGCCGCGGGCGTGACCTTCTACGGCATGAGCACGTTCGAGGGGCCCTTGCTCAGCATCAAGAGTGTCAGCGGCCTCGCACACTATACCGATTGGATCATCGCGCACGTGCACGGCGGTGGGCTCGGTTGGAACGGCTTCATGGCGGCTGGCATGTTCTATTGGGCGATTCCACGACTGTACGGAACCAAGCTACATTCGCGCGGGGCTGCCAATTTCCATTTTTGGATCGGGACCATCGGGATCCTTCTTTACATCGTCTCCATGTGGGTAGCCGGCATCACGCAGGGCCTGATGTGGCGAGCGGTCAGCGAGACGGGGGGCTTGCTCTATCCCAACTTCGTCGAGACGTTGCTCGCCATTCGGCCCATGTACTGGACGCGCCTCGTGGGCGGCCTGCTGTACCTCAGCGGCTTCGTGCTGCTCGCATGGAACTTGATCATGACCGCCAAGTCCGGTGCCCCGGTCGACGGCGAAATCGAGGTTCCGGTCGCGCCGGAGCCGCTCAGCAGCGAGGTGCCGTGGCCCAAGCTCCTTTTCGGTCAGCCGATCATCGCTTCGGTGGTCGTCATGGCATTGCTGTTCGGCATGTCTTTGGCCGACGGTTTGGTGAGCACCGTATTGGCTATCGTCGCCCTCATGTGGGGTGTGTCGGCGGTGGCGGTTATGATTCGAGATCGCGAAAGCGAGAAGGTCTCCTGGCACCGTGCCTTGGAAGGTCGAGCGGGCATCTTCACGGTGTTGGTCACTCTCGGGATCCTGGTCGGCGGCGTGGCGGAGATCATCCCGATGGTCGTGACCGTGCCGGAAACCGCGGAAATGACCAAGAACGTGCCCTACACGGCGCTTCAGCTCGAAGGCCGCGACGTATTCATCCGAGAGGGCTGCTACACATGCCACTCTCAGATGATCCGCCCCTTCACCTGGGAGAGCGCGCGTTACGGCGCCGTTTCATCCATCGAGGACTCGATGTACGACCACCCATTTCAATGGGGCTCGCGCCGGATCGGTCCGGACCTGGCGCGCGTCGGCGGCAAATACGCAGACGTTTGGCACTACAAGCACATGATCAATCCGCGTGAGATCTCACCGGGTTCGAACATGCCTCCCTATCCTCACCTTGCGAAAGCTACGGTTGATTTCGCCAAGACGTCGGACAAGCTGAGAGCCATGCGCAACATCGGCGTTCCCTACGGGCCTGATGAGATTCAAAGCGCGGAAACGGATGCGCGGGCTTCGGCTGCGGAGATCGCCGGCGGTTTGGCGAAGAACCTCGGCATCCAGACCTGCGAGGAACCGGCCGACGGCTGTCAGCTGGTGGTGGACAGTCAGCTCGTCGCGCTCATCGCCTATTTGCAGCGCCTCGGTCGGGTGCCCGAACCGGAGTCCATCGCTTCTGCGCCCACGGGGGAGGTGTCACGATGAGCCGATTCGCCGCCGATCTTTTCGCACAAAGTCCCGCACTGCTCTACCCGCTGATCGCGTTGGTTTTGTTCTTCGTCGTTTTTCTCGTGGTGGTGATTCGAGCAGTCCGAATGAAGGAGTCGGAAGCCGATCAGTACGCACGTATTCCGCTGGAAGAGGATCTGGAGGTGCCCCATGAGTGAGGTCAAACGAACGGATGAAATCCAAGGTGAGATCCTCCACGTCTATGATGACATCGAGGAAGCGGACAACCATCTTCCGGCGTGGTGGTTGCTCACGTTTTACGGAGCGATCGCCTTCGGACTCGTCTACTGGTTCTACTATCACGAGTACGGAATCGGTGAGTTGCAACCGGAGAAATATGCCGAAGCCGTGGCGGCCGAAGAGGCGAAGCGAAGCATCGTGACCGACGAGTCGTTGCAGGCTCTCTCCCAGGAACCGAGCGCCGTGGCGGCCGGCCAGGAGATCTTCACGACGCAATGTGTCGCGTGTCACAACACCCAAGCGCAGGGCCGCGAGGGCCTCGGTCCCAACCTCACCGACAAGTATTGGATTCACGGAGGAGCGCCCACTGACATCTATGCCACCGTCACCAACGGCGTGGCCGCCAAGGGCATGCCCCCTTGGGCGCCCATCTTGGGTGAAAAAGGCGTCAAAGACGTCGTCGCTTACGTATTGACCCTTCGCAACACCGAGGTTCCCGGCAAACCGCCCGAAGGCGCGATCTGGGAGCCCGGCGCTGCCGGCGGCTCAGCCTCGGCGGAGCCAGCGGCAACAGGAACCGAATGATGAGCACGAAGCTGCCAGTCTTCGAAGAGCCCGCCAGCTCTCTACGCGCTGACGGCAGCCGAAACTACGTGCATCCAGCAGACGTGAAAGGCCGCTTCACGCGGTTCCGCTACATCATCTTCGCCGTGCTCATCGCGGTTTACGTGGTGCTTCCCTTCGTCAAGATCGGCGGGCACCCGGCGGTGTTCATCGATATCGTCAACCGGCGCTTTTATCTGTTCGGCGGGGTGTTCAACGCACAGGATTTCTGGCTGGTCTTTTTTCTCCTGAGCGGCATCGGGCTCGCCCTGATCATCGTGACCACCCTCAAGGGCCGGCTTTGGTGTGGTTACGCCTGCCCTCACACCGTGTTTCTCGAAGGCGTTTTTCGCCGGATCGAGCGCTGGATTGAAGGGCCACGCGCTCAACGGCTTC
>JASFKY010000341.1:0-4200 GCA_050118395.1 Myxococcales bacterium
ATCGCGACGACGGCACCAGCCAATGGTGCTTCGTGACGCGCGATCAAACCTGGTCCCTTCCCGCGCTCAATCCAGACACCCAGCGCCTCTTCATGGGAAGCAACTCTCCTCTGACGGCCATCGTCTTCGGCATGGAAGCAGCCGATGGGACCGAGCTATGGGGTTTTGGGTCTCCCGAATCGGGGATCCGAGGCTCGGTGGCTGCCAGCCCCGTGCTCGCGAACACCGATCCCGAGGGGCTCGTCGCCGTGGGGAGCTTTGACGGCTTTCTCTACGGCTTGCGCCAAAGCGATGGCGAGGCGCAATGGAATTTCGGAGCCCGGGATCACATCTACGCGAGCCCCGCCCAAGCAGAGGATGGAACGATCATCCAGCCATCTGCCGATGGCAGCATCTATGCCATCGACCCAACGGACGGCTCGGTTCGCTGGGCATACGACACACGCGAGCCGATTCGATCCTCCCCAGCCATCGACGGCGACGGCAACATCTACGTCGGCTCTGGCCAGGGGCAGCTGTTCGTGCTCAACCCCGATGGTTCGCTCCGCTGGGCGATGCAGCTCATCGACGACGAGCGTGATGATCTCAACTCCTCACCGGCACTGGGCAAGGAGCTGGTGGTGATTTCGGGAGAAAGCGGCGAGGTCTTTGGAATCCCCTACGACTATTGTCTGCGACCGAGCCTGGAGGACGAGCGGTGCACCATCGGTCCGGGCGAGCCCGGTCTCGGCGACGGTGCGTCCGTATTTTTCACCACGAGCTTCGGCGCGATCGAGACTGATCCGCCAAGTGCGATCACGGCCAACCAACCATTGACCTTCACACTCTCCGTGCGTGAAGATGGCCGCACCAAGCTGGCCAAGATCGATTCCGCGAGCGCCCAGGTGACGAATGACGGCGGGACCGAGCTCGATGCCATCGTCGACGTCTCGGGCGATCAGCGCTACCTCACCGTCATCCCGTCCGCACCCTGGGTAGGAGACGCCGGCGGCACCATCGAGGTCCGCGTCCAAGGCAGCTATCTCGACCAATTGCTGTCCCGAACGGGGCTGCTGTTCGACTTCGAACCGGGTGTCGGAGGCACGTTCGACCAGACGTTCACCTTCGACGTCCCCGCCCGTGGCCCCACCGCGTTCCCGTTCCCCGTTGCCGAGTCTCCCGGCGAAGAGACCGGCATCGTGGAGCTCTATCGGGTGGCGGCCCCCCTGCCCACGATTCTGCCGAGCTACAACCAAATCGGTTTCGACTCGATTCACTACGTAATCGGCCTGGTCGAGCGCGAAGGCGATGAAATCGTAGCCTGGGGCGTGGGCGGGACATCGGACGGACGAGGCCACACCATCGTCGACCCGAGCTCAAACGTTCGGTTCCCCTTGTTCTTTCGCTGGGACGACGGCCTGCTGACGATGATCAACGAGGAGGGCTTCACCATCGAGTTCAATGGGTTTCCGCTCCCCTTCAAGTACTTCCGGGTGGCCACTACCCTCGATGCCGAAGGGAACGCGGTCCACAGCCCCTGGCTCAACGCAAAGACGATTTGCGACGAGATCGAGACCTACGGCGTGTTTCTCGAGATTGGAGGCTTCTGCAACAGCGACACCGGCTTGTTGGAGGCGGTGGGCGGCACCGAGTTCCGCCCTTTTGGCGACGGAAGGCAAACCGCGCCGACCGGGATCGGGATGGTGCAGATCAGTCGAAGTGCAGAGTCGGTCGTAGCCACGCTCGTCGGCTCGTCGCTCGAGAGCGAGGAGCACAACTTCGGGATCCTCATTCTCGATGCGAGCACGCGCGTTCCGGTCGCTCTCAACTACACCGACCGCACGGAGCAAGCTCCGGCGTCTGGACCCATCGAGACGGTCACCCTCGATTTGACCGATGTTGCCGAGGTTCCGTCGAGCCTGCGCGCTTACCTGATGGTCGACGCGTACCCCGTAGCAGCAGTCGACGCACTGCCCTGAAGGGCGTGCTAAGGTCCTCGCGGTGATCAGCGAGGACTTTGCTTTTTTTGGCTTCGACGAGGTCTCGTGGAGCCGGCTGGTGTCGCTTTTCTTGGGTGACGAGCCCGAAAACGCGCAAGGGGTGCTCATCGTGGTGGTGGATGCGGCCGCTGCTCCGGTCGCCGGCTTTCACACCGCACGGGGATCGGTCGATCCCGAGACACTCGGCCCACTCGACGACCTGGAATTGCTATGCCGAGCCAATGGGGCCGCGTCCTGTGTCGTCATGCGCGAGCGAGCCATGGCCGGCATCGAGCTCTACCTGTCCGAGCCCCTCGACCCCGATCAAGATTTTGCCACGCGCGTGATGCGTTTCGTTCGTGTGGTGCAGGAGCTCGGCAACGGGAACTGGTTGCGCGTCTGGCCCAACCCGGTGCCCGATCTGCTTCTCGCTGCCGCCCCTGTGGCCGGACCCATGACGGACCTGCTCTTGCCGGAGGGCCACAGCGTGGTGCTTGGCATCTTCGACGAGGACGGGAGCCTTTGGACAGGCGCCGTGCTTCGTCGCGAATCGGCCGAGCTCGATACGCTGGCGGGCCCGAGTGCGCTGGAACAATGGGCGGGTCCCCTCGGTGGGGAGTGGCGACGCGACCACCGCGTGCTGGTTCGAGCCGTCGCCCGCGAGCTCGGTCCCGTCCACGTCGGTCTCTTCATGGCCGCGCCCACCGCGCGCAAGCTCCTAAAGGGCCGAAAGCCCGGCGACTGGGCGATCGCGTTCGTCAGCCGGGAGCTGCTCATCTACCCCCTTCCCGCTTTCGCCGCGGCTGCCCTGAGCCTCGACGTGGTCGGTGGTGCTGCACTGCAAGCGCTCCAGGCTCTGGAGCAGATGGATCCGGAAGAAATCAGCACCATTGCGCGAGGCTTCTGGCATGGCTTGACCGACGGCAAGGGTGTCGAGGGCTTGCTCGGGTTTTCACCCAGGCAGGTCATCGCCGATGCGATCGAAAGGACATCGCAAAGCGAACGAGCGTGGAGCTCCGAGCAGGCGGAGGACCCCGAGCCTGACGATTGAATGCCCGTCGTCGCCTCTTCTTTGACAAGCTTGGCTACAATCTGTACCTTTATCCCACCTGTCCAGTCTTACAGGGGACATTTGTGCAGGGTTCGACCAACAGCGAAGGACGGTGAGATATGCGAGCGGGGGAAAGCATGCAGAAGCTGACAGCGCGTCAAAAGGCGGTCCTCGAGTACATTTCCGATTCGATTCACGCGCGGGGGTACCCGCCCACGTTGCGCGAAATCGGGAATCATCTCGGCATTCGCAGCACCAACGGGGTCAATGATCATCTCCGGGCGCTCGAGCGCAAGGGCTATCTCACCCGAGAGGACATGAAGTCGCGAACGTTGCGCCTGATGAAGAACGCAGACGGGAAGCCCAGCAGCCGGCCGCCGGCGGCAAACGACAATCTGGTCGAGATTCCCATCATCGGTCGCGTGGCCGCGGGAGCTCTGTCAGAAGCCATCGAGCATCCCGACGATACCGTGCAGATCGATCGAATGCTGATCGGTGGCCAACAGGACGTGTTCGGCCTTCGAGTAAACGGCGAGTCGATGATCGAGGCTGGGATTTTCGATGGGGACTTCGTCTTCGTGCGCAAGCAACTCACTGCAAACCGGGGCGAGATCATCATCGCGCTGGTGGGCGATGAGGCCACTTGCAAGTATTACTACCCGGAGCGGGAGCACGTTCGGCTCCAGCCGGCCAACAAAGACATGGCTCCGATCTTGATTCCCAAGAACGACTGGCGGAGCACCCAAGTGCTGGGTGTGGTCGTCGGCGTCTATCGCCGCCTTCACTGAGGCCGTCGGTTCCGTCGTTGTCTGCGTTGAAGCGCACGCTGATGGGGCCCGGCCCCTCCGACGTTCCGCCACGCGTGCTGGAGGCGTTGGCGCGGCCTACCATCGGCCACCTCGACCCTGCGTTTCTGCAGATTCTCGACGAGACCCAAAGCATGCTGCGGCAAGTCTTCGGGACGGCCAACGCACTTACGCTTCCGATGTCGGGCACCGGGTCTGCGGGCATGGAAACGTGCTTCGTCAACCTACTCGAGCATGGAGACCGTGCACTGATCTGCCGTCACGGCGTTTTCGGCGGGCGTATGGCGGAGGTCGCGCGACGCTGCGGAGCCGATGTCACGATCGTCGATGCTCCATGGGGACGTGCGATCGACCCCGACGATGTCGCTCAGGCAGCGAAGAAACA
>JASFKY010000342.1:0-4197 GCA_050118395.1 Myxococcales bacterium
ACAAGGTCAAAGGGCGCCTGGCAGTACGTCGGGCCACCGGGCTCCAGATCGGCGCCGTGTTCGTCCTCACGCGAGCCCCCATTGCCGCTGTGCTGGGCCAAGCCAAGCAGGAAGGCGACCCCCTCTACGACTTCACGAGCGCGTTTGGAGGCTTCAGCGAGCTCGAGGGAATCCGCAACAAGATTTGGCGCGTCCCCGAACGAAGCGAGCAAGGGCGCGCCATTCAGAAGGCGCTGGGAACCGAGCCGTTTTACATCGCCGATGGACACCACCGTTATCACGCCAGCTTGCTCAACGAGCAGAGCCACTTCCTGTGCTACGTGACCGAAGAAGCGGTCATTCAGGCTTACAATCGGGTGATCAACGGAGTGCGCCCCTTCGAGGAAATCGCGGGCCAATTGCCCCTGAGATCGGTCGACTCGTTCCGCACACCGGCCAAGCACACCTTCTGCATCTACACCCAAAACGGCTGCTTCGAGCTCGATGCGCAGCACGTGCCCGATGACGTCGTCGGTCGTCTGGATTGTGCGATTCTCGAGCGCGAGCTCTACCCCAAGCTCGGCCTCACCCACGACATGATCGTCGATCCCGATCACTTCGATTATTACTCCGAGTCGGCCCTCGGCCAAATGAAGGAAGTGGTCGATCGGGGAGAGTACGACATGGCCGTCGCGCTACATCCCGTGAGCTTGGACGAGCTCATGGCGGTGGCCGACGCGGGCCTTCGAAACCCGGAAATCGTCATGCCCGAAAAGAGCACGTTCTTTCAGCCCAAGATTCTCTCGGGGCTTTTTTTATACCGTTACCACCAACGATGAGCGTGCTTCCGCAATACGGGCGTCACCTCGATCCTCACGCCACGATGCGCGCGGTGGTCATCGACCGGTACGGAGGCCCCGAGGTCCTCAGACCCACGACGGTGCCCCGCCCGGTGCCGACGCGCGGCCAGGTCTTGGTGCGGACGCGCTTCATTGGCGTGAACCCCAAGGACGTCATCGTGCGAAAAGGCAAGTTCCAGATCGCGACCGGGACGAAGTTTCCAATCTTGATCGGGCACGACATCGCGGGAGAGGTGGTCGAAGCAGCGGTTGGCGCGGACCTCTCCAAAGGGGACGTGGTGTTTGGGATGATCAACGACTTCGCGGGCCGTGCATACGCCGAATACGCGGCCGTCGATTGCGGCCAGCTCGCACTGGCCCCGACCGCGATCGAGCTGAGCGCTGCCGCAGCCGTGCCCCTCGCCGCGCAAACGGCCTTGCAAATGCTCCGCAACAACACGCACGTGAAGCCGGGCCAGAGGATCTTGATCAATGGCGCTTCGGGTGGTGTCGGTGTGTTCGCCGTGCAGATCGCCAAAATACTCGGCGCTCACGTATCGGCGGTCTGCAGCTACCGCAACGTCGACCTCGTTCGGGAGCTCGGAGCTGATCTCGTAATCGACTACACCAAGACCGAGCTCGTGGATCTCGATGAGCGCTTCGACGCGATTCTCGACGTGTTTGGAAACTACCGCTTCGATACGCTTCGACACTTGCTGACCCCGCGCGGCACGTACGTTCAAACCATCCCCAGCGCACGCATCTTCAAGGACGTCGCCAGGACGTTCGTGCGTCGCAAGCGAGCCAAGCTCGTGGTCGTGCGCTCCCGTCGCAAGCAGCTGAATTGGATTCGACAGCAAATCGATGCAGGAGCGCTTCGCGTCATCGTGGATCGGTCGTTTTCACTGCAAGACGTGGCGCAGGCGCATCGATACATCGAGACGAAACGGGCCCGAGGAAAAGTCGTGTTGGCAGTGGACTGAGATCGGGTACCCTCGGCGTCCATGAAGCTCACCACACTGGTTTGTCTCCCGATTGGCTTGTGGGTCGCATGCAGCAGCACGGGCGGTGGTATCGAACAGCGCGTCGACGACTTGGTGTCGCAAATGACGCTCGAGGAGAAAGTCGCCCAAATGGCTGGGGACAGCGGCATTTTCTTGCCGGAAGGGGAGGTGCTCTGGAACGTCCCAGGAGTCGAGCGGCTCGGTGTGCCTCCATTCAAAATGTCGGATGGGCCCCGAGGTGTGGCCAACATCGAAGGCGCCACCACGTTTCCGGTGGGCATGGCGAGGGGCGCGACCTGGGACCCCGAGCTCGAACGGCGAGTCGGTGAAGCGATGGGGCGAGAGCTCAGGGCCAGCGGGGGCAACGTCCTGCTCGCGCCCACCATCAACATTCTGAGACATCCGAGCTGGGGCCGTTCTCAGGAGACCTACGGAGAGGACGTTCACCATCTATCGCGCATGGGCGTTGCCTTCGTACGCGGGGTTCAGGAGTACGTGCTAGCCAATCCCAAGCACTACGCGGCCAACAGCATCGAAGACACCCGCTTCCGGGTCAACGTCACCATCGACGAGCGGACGCTTCGGGAAATCTATCTGGCCCAGTTTCGAGCCGCCGTGCTCGAAGGGGACGCCGCGTCGGTCATGAGCGCGTACAACTCCGTCAATGGTCAATTCTGCGGTGAAAACGAGCAACTTCTTCGGCAGATTCTGAAGGGTGACTGGGGCTTCGACGGATTCGTGCTTTCGGACTGGACCTTCGGAACGCACACGACGCTGGGATCGGCGTTGAACGGGCTCGACCTCGAAATGCCGAGCGCCACAGTGTACGGGGACGAGCTGCTGAACGCGGTGAACGATGGCGAGGTTCCCGAATCGGTCGTCGACGAAGCGGTTCGCCGCATGGTGCGCAAAAAGCTTCAACACCACCTCGACGAGCCGAGCGACCTGGATCCGAGCGTGTTGGCCAGCCCGGAGCATCTGGCCCTGGCCAGGGAGGTCGCAGCCCAAGGCTCGGTGCTGCTCAAAAACGACTCGAGCGCATTGCCTCTGTCCGTGGGCTCGTTGAGCCGGCTGGCGGTGGTCGGCTTGCTCGCCGACACGCCCAACACGGGAGACGTGGGCAGCAGCGACACCAAGCCCTCGTTCGTCGTCACACCTCTTCAGGGAATCGAAGAGGCCGTGGGACAGAATGTGACCATCGAATCCATCGTCACCGACACGATTGGCAGCGGGGAAACCGATCGGATCGCGGCGGCCGATGCCGCGATCGTCGTCGTCGGGCTCACCTCGGCGGACGAAGGCGAAGGGCTGATCGCCGCGGGCGATCGGGTCGACTTGGGCCTTTCCGCAGAACAGGTCGCGTTGATCCGAGCCGTCGCGGCCGCCAACGAGCGGACCATCGTGGTGCTCGAGGGCGGCAGCGCGATCACGATGGGCGACTGGTTGCCCGACGTCGAGGCGCTCTTGATGGTCTGGTATCCGGGTCAAATGGGAGGCCACGCCATTGCCGACTTGCTCTTTGGCGAGGTCAATCCCTCTGGCAAGCTGCCCATTTCATTTCCAAAGAACCTCGATCAACTCCCGCCCTTCGACAACGTTTCGCTGGAGGTCACCTACGACTACTTTCACGGCTATCGCTACCTCGATCGCCATGGAGCGGATCCAGAGTTTCCGTTCGGCTTCGGCCTGAGCTACACGACCTTCTCGATTGACAACCTTCGTCTCGCGCGTGGGCAGGTGCGAAGCGGGGAGGAGGCGCGGTTCGATGTCGACGTGAGCAACACCGGCACGATGGCGGGAGCCGAGGTGGTGCAGCTCTACGTCAGCTATCCGGACTCCGCGGTCGAGCGTTCGGAGCGGGAGCTCAAGGGCTTCGCGAAGGTCGTGCTCGAGCCGGGCGAAACCAAAACCGTCGAGATTTCCATGCCCGTGAAGAGCCTGGCCTACTACGACGTGGCCCAAGCTTCCTGGATGCTCGAAGGGCTGGACTACGAGGTGCACGTAGGCACGTCTTCGCGAGACCTGCCGCTTTCGACCACCGTGCAGGTGGCCGACCCGGGCCCGGTTTCATTGTACTGACCGGGGTTTGCTTCTAGGCTTTGCGGACCGGAGGAGGAGCCGATGCGGCATCGGAGCATGATTTTCGGAGCAGCCTTTCTGTGGATGGTCACCGGCAGTGCGACCTCACGGGCCGAGGCCGGCTTTCAGACCGTCGACTTTCCGACTGGGGGAGGCTTGGAAGCGAGGGCCGACGTCTACGAGCCCAAAGCCAAGTCCCCGACGCCCATTCTTCTGTTTCACCAGGCGGGTTGGAGCCGCGGAGAATATCGGCAGATCGCTCCAAAGCTGACGGCACTCGGCTACCGCGTGATGGC
>JASFKY010000343.1:0-4183 GCA_050118395.1 Myxococcales bacterium
GATCGCACGGCGCGAAGCTCGGTGATGAAGCCGATCGCGGTATTGATCGCGATGACGGCGAGGATGGCGAACCCTTCGACGTGGTCGCCGAGCGCAAACGACAACCCTGCACCCACCAGCAGCAAGTAGACGACGAAGCTTCGCAGTTGCCGGAACAGAATCGTGATCCACGAGACCGCCCGAAACTCCTCGAGCACGTTGGGCCCAAAACGCTCCCGACGTTCCTGCACCTCCTGCGCGGTCAGCCCAGCGCTCGGACGAACCTCGAGCGCGTCGAGGACCCGCGCTTTGTCGATGGACCACGGGGCGGGCGCAAGGGCCGTGGCGGACTCAGACTCGGGCTGCAACATAGTTTATCGCGTCCCCCAGGGTGGCGATCTTGCCGTAATCCTCCTCCGGGATCTCGACGCCCAGTGCTTTGTGGATCCCCTGAACCCATCGCAAGACGTCCATCGAATCCAGGTCGAGCTCGTCCCGCAAGTCCATGTCGTCCTCGATCGCTTGGGTGTCGATCTCGGGGGCGACGTCCGAAAGGCAGGAAAGCAAGGTCGTTCGTATGCGTTCGTCAGTCATAGCTCGTTCGGTTTCTGCAAGAGGCGTTGAAGGGTGCTCAAAAATCGGGACCCTTGGTGACCATTGCTCACGCGGTGGTCCGCGCCGAGCGTGACGTGCATGACGGGACGGATGACCACTTGCCCATCGACCACCCAGGGCCGTTCCACCATGGTACCGCAACCAACGATCGCCACTTGCGGGGGAAAAATGATGGGAGTCACGCTTTCCACGCCTCGTTCTCCGAGCGCCGTCAAGGTGATCGTGGCCGAGGAGATCTCCGAGCTCTTGAGCACGCCGGCCCGCGCCCGACCCACCAGGTCGGTCATCCGCGACATCAGCTCCTGCAGGCTTCCCCGATCGGTATGTCGAAGCGCCGGCGCCACCAGGCCGCCGCCCCGAAGCGAAACAGCCAGCCCCACGTGGATGTCGGCTCGGGCCACCGTCGCTCCGTTCTCCCAGGTCGCATTGAGGGCGGGGTGCTTTCGAAGCGCGAGCGCCACCGCGCGAAGAACGAGCACTCCGGGAACCAATCGCTCCTCGACGCCCGCCGACGCGTTTTGTTCCCGAAGCCAGTCGAGCGTCGCCTTCATGTCGATGGTGTGCTCCACGTAGTAGTGGGGGATCTCCTGGTTGGCGCGGCTCATCGCTGCGGCGATGGCGCGTTGCATTCGATCGGCCGCCGAGAGCTGCTCCGGTGGCTTGGAGGCCCCGGCGCCGAGCACGTCCTTGGCCACGATGGCACCGGCGGGCCCACTACCCTGCACCCGTCCGATGTCGACACCGCGCTGGCGGGCCAGACGACGCGCGTAGGGAGACATGCGAACCCAGGCACGTGATGCCCGAGGCTGCGCCTCGGCACGCGTCGCCCCTTGGACATCCTCCAGCGTGATTCGCCCATGCTCGCCCGTTCCGCGCAGGCCCTCGAGTGACACATCGAGCTCGTGCGCGCGGCGCCGCACCGCAGGCGAAGCAAGCGGCAACGGTTTCGCTCGGCCCGCCCCGGTCGCTGGCGCTGACGCCGCCTCTGTCGCTGTCGCCGTCGCTGTCTCTGTCGCTGACGCTGACTCTGTCTCTGCCGCTGTCTCTGCCGCTGTGGCTGTCTCTGTCCCTGCCGCCATGATCTCCGCCAAGGGCGTTCCCACGGGTACCTTTTCACCCTCGTGCACCAGCAGCTCCTCGACCACGCCGTCTTGAAACACCTCGACTTCGATGATGCCCTTGTCGGTTTCCACCTCGGCAATGATGTCGCCATGCCGCACCGAGTCGCCCACCTGCACGCGCCACTTGGCGAGCGTGCCGGCGGTCATGTCGGCGCCGAGCGAGGGCATGGTGAACTCAGCCACCGCGTACGCTCCTTTGAGCCGCTTCGACGATGCGGTCCACCTGCGGGATGGCCGCGTCCTCGAGATGCTTGGCATAGGGAATCGGGACTTCCAGGGTGCAGACGCGCTCGATGGGCGCATCGAGCTCGTAAAAGGCTTCTTCGGCCAAGATGGCGCTGATTTCGGAAGCCAGGCTGCCCGTCTTCCAGGCCTCGTCGATCACGACGGCCCGGTGGGTTCGGGACACGCTCTTCCCGATCGCGTCGTGATCGAGCGGGCGCAGGCTTCGCAAGTCCACCACCTCCGCTTCGATCCCTTCCTTGGCAAGCTCCTGCGCCGCCCCGAGCGCCTTGTGCATCGAACCGCCGTACGCGATGAGGCTCACGTCCGTGCCCTCGCGCCGCACTGCCGCCTTCCAAGGCGAGGGAGGCTTCGCTTCGGTGTCGAGCGGCCCCTCCATCCCGTAGAGCATTTGATGCTCGAAGACGAACACCGGGTCCGGATCTTCCATCGCGGCCAACACCATGTCGTAGGCGTCTTGCACGGTCGCCGGAGCGAGCACCTTGATGCCCGGAATGTGCGCATACCAGTTCTCGAGGCTGTGCGAGTGCTGCGCCGCGATCTGCTTGCCGCCTCCGGTCGCCATGCGCACCACCAGTGGCACCTCGAACTGCCCGCCCGACATGTGGCGCAAGAGCGCGGCGTTGTTCACCACCTGGTCGATGGCGAGTAGGCTGAAGTTGACCGTCATGATTTCCACGATGGGCCGCATCCCGCCGAGTGCCGCTCCGATCCCCGTCCCCAGAAACGTCGATTCGCAAAGCGGGGTATCTCGGATCCGTTCTTCTCCGAACTCCTCGAGGAAGCCCTTGCTGACGGCATAGGCCCCGCCGTATCGACCCACGTCCTCGCCCATCAAGAACACGCGCGGGTCTTCTCGAAGCAGCTTTTCCATCGCCGCTCGGACGGCATCTCGATACGTAGTCACGACAGCTCCCTCGCATAGGTGTCACGCGCGATTTGTTCGATGGGCTCCCACTCGCCCTGCTCTGCAAACTCGACGGCCTGAGCGATCTCCTCGGCCGCCTCGGCCTCGATGGCATCGACGTCTTGCTGCTTGATCAGCCCCTCGCCGATCGCCCGATCGCGAAAGGTCTCCATCGGGTCTTCTTTTTTGTGCTCCTCGACTTCCTGCTTGGTTCGATAGAGCTCGGCATCGTACATGGAATGGGCGCGGAACCGATACGTCCTCAGCTCCAAAAAACGCGGCTCTCCCGTGTCGCGAACCGTCTCGGCCGCGTTGTGCACCGCGCGCTCCACTGCGACCACGTCCATCCCGTTGACCGAATCGGACGGGATCCCATACGCCGGTGGGTTGTTGGCGATGTCGCGGTCCGAGACGTGACGCTCGAAGGCGGTGCCCATGGCATACATGTTGTTTTCGCACAAGAACAACACCGGCAGCTTCCAAAGCGCCGTGAGGTTGAGCGTCTCGTGAAACTCCCCTTCGTCGGTGGCGCCATCGCCGAAGAAGCACGCCGTGACTCTCGACTCGCCCTGCATCTTGTCGGCCAGAGCGAGCCCGGCTGCAATCGGAAAGCCGCCACCCACGATCGCATACCCCCCGTAGAACCGTCGCTCCGCACAAAAAAGGTGCATCGACCCGCCGCGCCCTCGAGAGCAGCCGTTTGCCTTGCCGTACATCTCGGCCATGATCTGCCCGGCGGGAATGCCTCGAACCAACGCGTGCCCGTGCTCCCGGTAAGTGGCCACGATGTTGTCCTCGGGTCGAAGCGCATGCATGGCGCCCACACCCACGGCTTCTTCGCCGATGTAGAGGTGCAAGAAGCCGCGGATCTTCCCCTTGGAGTAGAGCTCTGCGCTTTTTTCCTCGAGCCGGCGTATGCGGATCATGTCCCGCAGCAGCTCGAGCGCATGGTCGCGTGAAACATCGAGCGTCACTGATCTGCTCCTTCCTTCGTATCTGCGCCTTCCAGCGTCGAGGTGTCGCCTTCGGGCAAGCCGAGCTCTCGGGCCTTGAGCAGTCGACGCATGATCTTCCCGCTCCGCGTCTTGGGCAGCGACTCGATGCAATCGATTTCTCGGGGCGCCGCCGTGCCGAGGTTCTTGCGCCCGAACCCGAGAAGCTCCTTGTGCAAGTCCTCGCTCCAGGCATACCCAGGATGCAAGCTCACGAAGGCCTTGATGATGGTGCCCGCCACCGGGTCGGGCTTGCCGATGACGCCGACCTCGGCGACGGCCGGGTGCTTCATCATCACACTTTCCACCTCGAACGGACCGATGAG
>JASFKY010000344.1:0-4169 GCA_050118395.1 Myxococcales bacterium
TCGATCGAGGGCGCCCACTCGCCTAGCTTCTTGCGGAGCGAGCGCACCACGGCGTCGACGACATTGCTGCCCGAGAAGCTCTGCTCCCATACACGATCGATGAGCGTGTCTCGGCTCACGACCTGCCCCGCATGGCCGAGGAAGTACCGGAGCACGCCGAATTCGAGTGGGGTGAGAGCGATCCGCTCACCATCACGCACGAGCTCTCGATTTGCGTCGTCCACGCGGCAACCGGCTGCCGCCACCGTGGGGTTTCGGCCCCGCAGCACGTCGGCGATTGGACCGGCCGCGTCACCTCCGTTCCACATTGGATGATTGCGTCCTTCCAGTATGACGAGCTTCGCTCGAGGGATTCCAGCAGCAAGCGCGCGTCCACCGCTGAACGGTATCGCTCGATCCTCGCGCCGATGGAAAACGTGGGTCTGCGCACGAACGTCGCCGAGCAGATCCGAGACATCCATTTCATACGTGAGGCGTAGAAACCGCTCGGCCGCCACGGCATCTGCCACCTCACGCTGCAGCGCGCTGAAGGCATCTCGCTGTTGCGAGGTCGAGTCGGGAATGAAAACGTCTGCCAACGCCCGCGACCCCGCTCCCCAATGGGCGCGCACGAGACCGCACATGGCGTCCCGCAACTCGGAGGAAGCGATGTCGTCGCCGCGCGCATACGAGCCAAAGAGGATCAAACGATCCACCCGATCCGGGTTCGCCACGCTCCAAGCGATGGCGGGAGGTCCACCACACGACACGCCGAGAAGGGAGAGCGTGCGAACATCCAGCTCAGTTATGATCGTGTCGAGCAACGCGACTTCGTCCTCGAGTGTTCGCTCCATGTCACAGGCGTCGCTCAGGCCAACTCCGGGCCGATCGTAACGAACGACGGTAGCGACTTCGCCAAGGTGCTCGAAGAAGGCCCGGAAATCGGGCTGGTACCAGTCTTTCTCGAGATGGCTGACCCACCAGGCCGGACAGATGAGCATTGGGCCGCGCCCATGCACGGCATACGCCACGCGCCGGCGGTCTCTGTCACGCAGGAAACGGACGACGACGCTGGTTTTCATTTCATTCTCACCTCGGCTTCATGCGGAAAAACGAAGCCAATACCACGATATGAGCATGTCTGAACAAGCACTCTGCTACGAATCGTTCGAGTCGCGCAAGGGAGCTGTCGATGAGATCCACATCGACGCGGTTGATGGCCACCCATTGCGCGGTCGCGCTTACGAACCCTCGGGCCCGGCGCATGCCACCGTTCTTGCGCTGCCAGGCATTGGCGTGCCGCAGCGTGTCTTTCGTCATGTCGGCGACTGGCTGGCGAAGCGCGGCGTGCGCGTCATCAGCGTCGACTATCGAGGCATCGGCGATTCGGCGACTGAAGCCGGCATTGCGACCGCGTCGCTTTCCAAATGGGCGACTGACGATGCCGTTGGCGCCTTTCGGTTCGCTCGCGAGCGATATGGCGCCGCTCCGATCCTGCTTGCACACAGCTTCGGCGGACAAGCGCTCGGGATCGCCGAAGAGCTTCACGAAGCGCGCGCGGCCATTCTCGTCGGCTCTCAGCTCGGACATCCCCACCACTGGGACGGCCTCGGCCGTGTGAAGGTCGAGCTCCTCTGGCGCGCGCTCTTGCCCGTTACGACGTGCCTCTTCGATCCGATTCCGAAATGGGTCGTCGGGGAGGAGCTCCCAGTCGGCGTTGCCCGGGAATGGTTGCGCTGGGGACGAAGCGCCGACTGGCTGTTGACCTATGTCGAGGGGGCGGACGCGCGTTACGCGCGTTTTTCCCGCCCCATTCTCGCGTACTCGATTTCCGACGACGATATCGCACCGCCGCGCGCGGTAGATGACCTTCTCCGGCGGTTCACGGGTGCCGAGGTTACCCGTGTGGACGTCGCACCCGAGGACCTTGGAAGGCCCAGCATCGGGCACGTCGGTCTCTTCCGTCCCACCAACACCGAGCGGGTTTGGCAGCACTGGTTGCGCTTCGCGACCTCCGTTTGAATCGAGCATCGCCCTATCCGGTCGCTTGGGAGCGAACTGTCGTTCCGTGCTCGTCCGCGACGAAGCGTGCGATTTCGTCCGCGAGACGTTCGGGCTGGTCCTCGGCGGAAAAGACGTAGGAGTCGTCGATGAGCGCGAGGCGCGCGTTGGGTAGATCGCTACGCAGCCGTTCCGCCAGGGACACCGGGAAGAAGTGGTCTTCGGGCGTCCACAGCAGGAGTGCCGGACGATCAAACGACCGAAGCTCGTCGGCAACCTGCAGGGTGATCCTCGAGGATGCGGACCGGATGAACTTGTTCACGTCGCGCCGGACGGCTGCGCTCTTCGCCGGCGGCTCGCAATAGCCTCTCACGATGTCATCGGGAATGCCGGACTTAGCGAGCAAGCCATACGCCAACGGAGCGTTGCGGAGCGCCTTCACGTGGAATAGCGCTTTGGCGGTCAGTGCCGTGAGGCCGGGCACGAGCGGCAAGAGGCGAAGGTAGCGAAAATGCGCAGGGGGGAAGACCTCGTAGGCATCGCAGGTCGTGAGCACCAAGCGGCCGACCCGACGCGAATGGCGCGCGGCGACGAGCTGCGCAATGACGCCACCGGAATCGTTGCCCACGATCGTGACGTCGCGCAGGTCGAGGACATCCAGCAGATCGGAGACAAGCTTCGCGATCCCTTCGACGCTCAGGTCCGCGTCCGCACGCAAGGGAATCTCATGGGAGCCGAGCGGAAGGTCGGGGACGATGCAACGTGCGACGCTGGAAAGCGGCGGTGTCACCTTCCGCCACAGTTTCGCGCTGACATGCAATCCGTGGATGAACATCACGGCGGGTCCGGATCCGACGTCGTCGTATCGAAGGGTTCCTTGGGGAAGATCGACGGTTGGCATGACGGAACCTCCATTTGGGGTCAGGCGGCTCGCGCCGCTCCCCAGTACTCGTAGCTGATCGGTTTGGGCCCCGGGATGTAGCCCGACTCGAGCCAATCGATGTCCCAGCCCGCGGCTCGGATGTAGTCGACGATCGGTCGACCGGAATGACAGCCACCGCTGATCCTCGTCCACAGTGGATCGATTCGACGTTGCCACTTGCGCACGCCCGGATCGGGCGCTTCGCGATGCTCCACGAAGAGCAGTTGCCCATCAGGTTGCAAGACGCGCCGCATCTCCCTCAAGGCCGAAACCGCATCCGGGATCGTGCAAATCGTGTACGTGACGAGAGCGGTATCGACAGCGCCGTCGTCCAGCGCAAGCTGTTCTCCCGAGGAAGCGATTCGTTCCACCGGCACCGAGGCTTGGGAGCGGCGTTTCGCGGACCGGCTCCACATGACATCGTGCGGCTCCACCCCGATGACTTTCTCGACGCGCCGAGGATCGTAGAGCGGCAGATTGAAGCCGGAGCCGAATCCCATCTCGAGTACGCGGCCCTCGGCGAGGCCGACGACCCGTTTGCGCTGCTGCTGAGCCGTCTCGGTTCCGCAGGCGAGGTCGATGAAACGCGGCATGACGTATTGCTCGTAGAACGTCATCTTGGCCCCCCAAGGTCCGCCCCTTGTATGGGAGACAACCGCGACTCGACCTGAGCTGCGCTCGGGAGCCGCCGGCCGATGAACGCGGAGATCTCCTCCGCGAAAGGTGCGGGCTCACGGGCCCATCGCTGGTGGTCACATGCACGAGGGCTGAGTCTCGGAGCGCCGATAGCGCACCAGTCCACTCGAGCGTTGGTCAGCTTTGCCGTGATCGCTTCACAGGCGCTCCGCGGTGCGACCTCATCGCCATCAATGACGAGCGCTAGGATTGGCGTCGACACCTCCTCGAGCGCCGCTTCGACATCGACCGGCGCGCCTTCGAGTGCGTAGCTCCCGCTGCGAGCCATGTCCGTCCATTCGCGCATTAGAGTCCGCGGTTGGAGGCCGCCAAAGCCAAGGCGATGACCCGGGTAGTATCCCAAGATCAAGGAAACGAAGCGAACCACGCGTGTGCCCAAGAAGACCTTACAACGCGCTGCACCTCGGTATGGACCGTGGTGCGGAGTCGCGGTGGCAATGAGTGCGAGAGCGTCGATGCTCTCGGGGTCAAACGCGAGTTGCAGCATCGACAGATGTCCGCCGAGGCTATGTCCGACCAAGACGATGGGAAGTCCAGGGTTGCGGGCTCGCAGCGACTTCAACGCGAGGCC